>JBPYFM010000219.1:0-31893 GCA_051986435.1 Solirubrobacterales bacterium
CACGGGGCGCCTGCGGGGCAGCACGGGGCGCCTGCGGGGAGGGACGACACGCCTCCGTGACCCGATCAGGGGGCCCCGGGACGCTTGGTCAGTTGAGCCGCCCAGGACCGGCTCAACTGACCACGCGACGGTCCGGCCGTTGTGGGACACGCACGGGACCGTGGAGAAGGACACGGAAGGCGCACGAGGTGACGATCTCGTGCGCCTCCCGCGCGCCTTCCGCCGGCGATCCCGCCCCCGGGACGCCCCGGATCGCAACCCCGCGTCCTTTGTCGCCCTGTGGGCGACAAAGGACGCGGGGTTGCTCCTGGCGGTCGGACATGCGCACGGAAGGGTCACGGATCCCCGTCGAAGCTCACGGCTCCCCCACGAAAGGGTGACGAACCCCCGGCATCCCCCGCACCACCTCCGACCCTGGCGGCTGATCTGCGGCCTTAGCCAGCCGGGGTCGCAGATCAGCCGCCCGAGGCGACAGCTTCCCGGCCGCAGGCGCAAGAGGCGCCAGCTTCCCCCGCCGCAGACCCCCGAGGCGCCAGCTTCCGCCCGGGCGACAGCGTCCCGCCGCAGACCCCCGAGGCGCCAGCTTCCCCCGCCGCCCGCCGCCCCCCGAGGCGCCAGCCGGCCCCGACGCGCCGGCCCCGGCCGCCCCACCGGGTCCCGAACCGAAACCCCTACGCGTGGATGGCCCAGCCGTCGACCGCGCGGGCGGCGTCGAGCACTGCCTCGCTGACCGTCGGGTGCGGGTGGACGATCCGGGCCAGCTCCTGGGCGCCGCCCTCGAGCGCCATCACGGCGACGAGCTCGGCGATCATGTCGCAGGCCCGGTTGCCGACGACGTGGGCGCCGAGGATCTCCCCGTATTTCGCGTCGACGACGAGCTTGACGATCCCGTCTTTGTCGTCGTAGACCGTGCCCGCGCCCTCGCCGGAGATTTTCTGTCTGCCGACCTTCACTTCGTGGCCGGCCTCTTTTGCGGCCGCCTCGGTGAGGCCGACGCTCGCCACCTGGGGGTGGGTGAAGGTGGCGCCGACCAGCAGGCCCTGGTCCACCGGCTCGGTCTCGACGCCGGCCGCGGTCTCGACCGCGACGACGCCCTCCTCCTCGGCCTTGTGGGCGAGGGCCTTGCGGTTCACCAGGTCGCCGATCGCGAAGACCTTCGGGTTGGTGGTGCGCTGGAGCTCGTCGACCTTGATCTTGCGGCCGCCCTCCTCGAGCTCGACGCCCGCCGCCTCGAGGCCGAGGCCCTCGGTGTCGGGGCCGCGCCCGCCGGCGACGCAGAGGTAGTCGACCTCGGCGCTCTTGTCGCCGTAGGTGAACTTGACCGAGCCCTCGCCGACCTCGACGTTCTCCACCGGCGCCCCGGTCGAGATCTCGATGCCCTGTTTCTTGAAGACGCGTTCGACGACTTTCGCCGTGTCCTTGTCCTCGGCGGGGAGGATCTGGTCGAGCATCTCGATCAGGATCACCTCGGTGCCCAAGCGCGCGTAGGCGGAGGCGATCTCCGAGCCCGAGGCGCCGGCGCCGACCACGGCGATCCTGCGCGGCTGCTCGGGGAGCGACCAGGCGCCCCAGGTGTCGAGCACCCGGCCGCCGAAGGGGACGCCGGGGATCGGCAGGGCGACCGAGCCGGTGGCGAGGACGACGGCCTTCGCCTCGTAGACCTCGCCGCCGACGGACACGTTGCCGTCGGCGGTAAGCGACCCCTCGCCCTCGATCTTCGTGATCCCGCCCTTGTCCCAGAGGAATTCGACGCCCTTGGAGAGCGATTCCGAGACCTTCGCGCGGCGCGCCTGCAGGGCGGGCCAGTCGATCGCCACCTCGCCGGTGATGCCGAGCTCGGCGCCGTTCCTGACGTCGTCGTAGAGCTCCGCCGAGCGGAGGATCGTCTTCGCCGGGATGCAGGCGTAGTTGAGGCAGCGGCCGCCCGCCTTGTCGCGCTCCACGACGGCGGTCCTCTGGCCCAGCTGGGCGGCTCGGATGGCCGCGACGTAACCGCCCGGGCCACCCCCGATCACGATGACATCGAAGCTCTCTGGCATAAGTCAAGGCAGCCTATAGAAACGGATCCCCGGACCTCCTACTGGTATACAAGTCCCCCCGATCGGAGAACTACGAGCGCACAGGAGGTCATCGGGGGACGCCCGTTCGACGCCCGATGGCCGCGCCCCGCTACCGCGGTGGCAGCCGCTCGGGCATCTGGATCCGCGCCATCGCCTTCACCATCAGCCAGAAGAGGGTCCCCGAGACTGCGAGGAGGCCGAGCGTCACCGCGAACTCGCCGACCGAGGTCGCGATCACGAGCAGCCCGTAGACCGAGGTGAAGATGAGGAAGACGAGCACGACCTGGAAGCAGACGACGGCCCAGTAGCGCGCCCGCCACATGCCCCAGGCGAGGACACCCATGATCAGGACTGGGGCGGCGATCGTGGATAGCTTCGGGGTCGAGCCGTTCACCTTCACGCCGGCGCCGAAGGCGACGACGATCGAGATCGCGACCAAGGCTGCGAGGATCGCGGCGACGCTGACGACCGGCGGGCGCTCGCCTTCGGCGAGCGGCACGAGCGCCTCACGCGCCGCCTGGTTGCGGACCTCGGCCTTGGCGTACCCCGCTTCCATCCGTTCACGGGGGGTCGTCGGAGGCGCGACGGTCGCCGCGCCGGCCTCGCGTGGGGACGCAGTGCCGCCGTTCGCGGCCGCCGCGCCGTTGCGCCCAGCGTTCGTCCCGGCCGCGCCGCCCGCCGACGCTTCGCTTTTCCCCGCCGCGCCGCTCCGGGGGCGCCGCTTGCGCTTCCGCGGCCGGTCAGCCACCCGGTGCCACGCCCCTCCGCGACCCCTCGACCTCGAACGCGCGCCGCAGCGCTTCGGCGGCGATCTGGGGGTGAGGAGCATCGCGGATCGCCCGCACCACGCACAGCCGCTCCGCCCCCGCGGCGATCACCTGGCCCGCGTTCAGCGGCCCGATCCCGCCGATCGCGAAGAACGGCTTCGTCGCGACCTGGGCGGCATGCGTGACGAGCTCGAGCCCGACCGCCGGCCGCCCCGGCTTCGTCGGGGTCTCCCACACCGGCCCGACCGCGAAATAATCGACGCCGCGCTCGTTCGCCGCCGCGATCTGCTCCTCGGAGTGGGTCGACTGGCCGACGATCGCTTCCGGCCCGAGCAGCGCCCGCGCTTCCTCGACCGAGGCGTCATCCTGGCCCACGTGCACGCCGTCGGCGTCGCAGGTGCGCGCCAGGTCGGGATCGTCGTTGACGATGAAGAGCGCCGAGTAGTTGTCGGCGAGGCGACGGAAGGTCGACGACGCGCGTTCGATCTCCGCTCGCCCGAGCCGCTTCTCGCGCAGCTGCACGACGTCGACGCCGCCGGATAGCGCCGCGCGCAGCAGCGGTTCGGGATCGACGCCGCCGGGGCGCGCGTCGCAGACGAAGTAGAGGCGGGCGGTGCGCAGCCGCTCGCGCAACAGCGGTCCTTGGCCCTCGGGGGGAGCGAAGCTCACACCCCGATTATGGCCGGCGCCGAGGGGCGGGCACCTGGCCGGCGGCGGCGAGGGGGTACCATCGGGGTCGAACGGGAGCCCCACGCAGCCGGGCTGAGAGGGCGACATCGAGGTCGCCGACCGTCTGACCTGATCCGGGTAATGCCGGCGGAGGCAGAGTTTTGAGCGAAATGAGCGGTTTCGATGCGGTGTTCGTGGGCGGTGGAGTCATCGGCTTGGCCGGTGCGTGGCGCGCGGCCCAGCGCGGGGCGCGGGTCTGCGTGCTGGAGCGCGCCGAGCCGCCCGCGGGGGCGACCAACGTCGCCGCCGGGATGCTGACGCCGGTCGGCGAGCTGACCTTCGGCGAGCGCATGCTCCTGGACCTGAGGCTGGCCTCGGACGCGATCTGGGCGGACTTCGCCGCCGAGGTCGAGGCGGCTGGGGGAGGGGCGACGGGCTTCCGTCGGTGCGGCGCGCTGCACGTGGCGCTCGACCGCGACGAGGCGGGCGAGCTGCGCCGCGACCATGACCTGCAGCTGGAGCTCGGCCTCGAGGCCGAGTGGCTGACCCCGACCCGCTGCCGGGAGCTCGAGCCGGGCCTCGTCCCCAACTTCGTCGGCGGCGTGCTGGCGGGGAGCGAGGGCTCGGTCGACCCCCGCGCCTTGGCGCGCGTCCTGGCCGCGGCGCTGCACGAGGCCGGCGGCGAGCTTCGCACCGGCACCGAGGTCGTCGACGGCCTCTGGCACGGCGAGCGCCTCGTCGGCGTCCGCACGGCGACCGGCGACGACGTCCGCGCCGACGCCGTCGTCCTCTGCAACGGCGCCTGGTCGGGGCAGACGGCCTGGCTCCCGGAGGAGGCGCGGCCGCCGGTCCGGCCGGTGAAGGGGGAGACGGTCGAGCTGCGCCCGCGCGAAGGCGAGGACGCGCCGGCGGGGCGGATCGTCGCCTCCGAGCGCGTCTACATCGTGCCGCGGCCCGACGGCCGCCTGATCGTCGGCGCCACCCAGGAAGAGCGCGGCTTCGACACCGTCGTCACCGCGGGCGGCGTCCACGAGCTGCTGCGCGAGGCCTACCGCGTGCTCCCCGACGTCGCCGAGATGGAGTTCGTCGGGACGATCGCCGGCCTGCGGCCCGGCACCCCGGACAACCTGCCGATCGTCGGCCGCGGCGCGGTCGAGGGCCTCGTCCTCGCCACGGGTCACTTCCGCAGCGGGATCCTGCTCGCCCCGCTGACGGCCGACGCCGTCGCCGCGACCCTCGCCGGCAACGCACCGCCGGACGTCATGGCCCTCGCCGACCCGATGCGTTCGTACTTGGCTCGGAATACCGGACAAAGTACGAACGCACTTGCCGAACACGCCGCGGGGGCGCCGCGATGAGGGTCGAGCTGAACGGGGAGACGGTGGAGCTCGCGGACGGCGCGACGCTCGCCGAGGCCGCGCGCGCCGCCGGGGCGCCGGAGTCGCGCCGGGGCGTCGCGATCGCGCTCGACGGCGAGGTCGTGCCGCGCTCCGAGTGGGAGTCGACGCCGCTCACGGACGGCGCCGCGGTCGAGGTCCTCGCCGCGATCCAGGGCGGCGCCGACACCTGGACCCTCGGCGACCGCGAGTGGTCCTCGCGCCTCATCGCCGGCACCGGCGGCTTCCGCTCGCTCGAGCAGATGCACGACGCTCTCGGCGCCGCCGGCACCGAGATCGTCACCGTCGCCCTCCGCCGCATCGACCCCACGCAGGAGGGCTCGGTCCTCGACGTCATCGACCGCCTCGGCCTCTTCGCCCTCCCCAACACCGCCGGCTGCTACACCGCCCGCGACGCCGTCCGCACCGCCAGGCTCGCCCGCGAGGCCTTCGGGACCGACTGGGTCAAGCTCGAGGTGATCGGCGACGACCGCACCCTCTTCCCCGACGCGGTCGAGCTCGTCGCCGCGGCCGAGCAGCTCGTCGCCGACGGCTTCACCGTCCTCCCCTACACCAACGACGACCCGATCCTCGCCCGCCGCCTGGAGGCCGTCGGCTGCGCCGCCGTCATGCCCCTCGGGTCCCCGATCGGCTCCGGCGCCGGCATCCGCAACCCCTACAACATCGCGATCATCGCCGAGCGCGCCGCCGTCCCGGTCATCCTCGACGCCGGCATCGGCACCGCCTCCGACGCCGCCCTGGCGATGGAGCTCGGCTGCTCCGCCGTCCTCGCCGCCTCCGCCATCTTCGGCGCCGCCGACCCCACCGCCATGGCCCGCGCCCTCCGCGCCGCGGTCGAGGCCGGCCACCTCGCCCGCGCCGCCGGCCGCATCCCGCAGCGCACCTACGCCGAGCCCTCGACCGCCTACGAGGGCATCCCCGACCTCTCCTGACCCCGACCGCCCCGAACGGCGCCCCGCCCACCACCCCTCGCCGGCTACGATGGTCGCTCGCCCCTGTAGCTCAGTTGGTTAGAGCGGCGGCCTTTTAAGCCGCGCGGCGCGGGTTCGAGTCCCGCCGGGGGCACTACTCGACCTCCGCCTCGCGACGCCGGTGGGCGCCGCGCTCATGGCCAAACGCTCCACCGATCCAGTAGGCCAAACGGCCAAAATGTGAGGCGCCCGCGCGCGATCGTTCAAGGGTTTCCGTCACTACGCCGAGGATGAGAGGAGACGTCACCTGAACTGCACGCCGACGGCGGGCATATCTGGCCTGGAACTGGAATAGGGACCGGTTCCGGCACTGAAAGGAGATTCATGCACAGAGTTTCACTGCGCCTTGGCGCGGCCCTGATCGTCGCCGGGGTGTTGGCCTTTCCGGGATCGGCGCTGGCAGCCGAAGCGACGGCGACCGGCACGATCGAAGGCGGGTCCTTGTCGTTGACGACCAGCGCCGCGCCGACCTTCTCGGCGACCCTGGACGGGACCGACAAAACCGCCACGTACAACCTGCCGCTGAGGGTCGAAGACCTGACCGGTAGCGGCGCCGGCTGGAACACGACGATCACGTCGACCCAGTTCACCACCGGTGGGGAAAACGCCAAAACCCTCGCGACCAGCGCCTCGTCGCTGACCGCCGTGACGTCGGAATGCGTCGAAGAAGTGACCTGCACCGATCCGACCAACGCGATCAGCTACCCGGTGAGCGTACCCGCCGGGAGCACGGCCCCGGAAGCGGTGAAGTTCTTCGACGCCGCCGCCGGAACCGGAATGGGGAAGTTCTCGCTCAACCCGACGGTGAGCGTCAGCATCCCCGCCAACACCTACGCCGGGACCTACACCAGCACGATCACGCTGGCCAGCGTCAGCGGCCCCTAGTAAGGCGGCCGGTTCGCCGGGATGGTCCCACTCAAACCTGCGAGTGGAGCGCGCGGGATGGCCCGCGCGCTCCTCCTCGTCGGTCTTCTTCTGCTCGCTCTCGCCGCCGGGCCGCTCGCCCGCGCCCAGGCGCACGGCCCGACCTTCACGCTGAAGGCGCTCGCGCCGCCGAGTCGCGTGCCCTACTTCGTCTTCGGCGCGCGCCCCGGCGGGACCGTCCGCGGCGCCGTCCGGGTGGAAAACAAGGGCGATCGCAGCGGCACCGTGAGGCTCTACGCGGCCGACGCGGTGACGGGACAGACGACCGGCGCCGTCTACCGCTCCCGCCGGTCCTCGCGCCATGACGTCGGCGCCTGGCTGTCACTTTCGGATCGTCAACTCAGGCTGGCGCCGTCCCAGAAGCGGATCGTCCGGTTCGAGGTGAAAGTTCCGGCGGGCGCGAAACCGGGCCAGCACCTGGGCGGCATCGTCGCTGAAAACGCGGCGCTGAAGAAAGCGGCCGCGAAGAAGACCGCGCGCGGCGCGTTCCGCGTCGACATTCGGGACCTCTCGATCCTCGCGGTCCAGGTGAACGTGCCGGGGACGAAGCTGGAAAAGCTGAGCCTCGCCGGCGTCGAACCGGGATCGGCGGAAGGCTTTCAGACCCTCCTGATCGGGATGCGCAACGAAGGCAACCAGCTGCTCAAGGGCAGCGGATCGATCCTCGTCCGCGGCGAAGACGGTCAGTTGTTGAAGCGCGCGAAGTTCAACGTCGACACCTTCGTCCCCCACACCGACATCGCCTACCCGTTCCCGGTTCCGGGCCAGGCCCTTCCCGCCGGTCGCTACCACGCCCTCGTCCAGGTCCGCTACGGCGACGGCCACCGCGCCCGATCGTCCGCCTGGTTCACGATCTCCGACGAACAGATCAAGCAGGTCTTCGGATCGGACTCGGGAGGCCCTCCCGCGGGCGGCTCGTCAAGCAGCGCCTTGCCCCTGATCCTCGCGATCCTGGCGGCAGTCCTGCTCGGCTTCCTGGTGGCCTGGGCGCTCCTCCGTCGGCGCGCTCGCCGAGCCCCGAGCGCCGCCGCTCCGCCCCACTACTTCGTGACGGAGATCCACCTCGATGGCGGCTCGGGGCCCGAGCACGTCGCCCGGCTCCGCTGGCAGGACCCCGCGACCGGCAACGTCGGCGAGTCGAGCCACGAGGCGATGGTCAGCTGGATCCGCGCCGGCGGCGACCTCCGTGTCCGCACCGACACCGGTCTGACCGTCCGCGTCGGTGTCGCCGACGGCGAGCCCCCGTCCATCCGCACCTACTCCGACGGGGCCTGGACGGACGACCTCATGGCGTTGCCGCGGTACTAAGTCGCCGCAGCCGGTCCATGATGTCCGCGTAGCTCTCGCGGAGGAGATCCTCGTCGCGGATGCCGAGCGCCGCGCGCAGGGCGTCGAGCGGAGCGGCGAAGCGTGCCGGATCCTCACCTTCCCCTGCTACGCCCTCGAACTCGATGAAGTCGCCGATTTCCTCGATGCGGTCGAGGTGGATGCGCACGCCCTCGTGGATGAAGAGGCGGCGGGATTTGCTGACGACGATCGTGACCCCGAGGGCGCTCTCCAGAGCGTCCCGCAGCCCGGCCGGCTCCGGCACCTCGACCAGGTGGTAGCGGCTCTCCCTGCTGTCGGGCAGATCGGGGCGCTCGTAGGCGATCAGCGTGGCGGGCGCGTTCGGTTCCTCGCGCAGCTTCAGCCGGCCCAGCGACACCCCGAAGTAAGTGTCCCGCTGGAGAAGGGTTCCCCTGTCTTCCGCGCCGAGCTCTTCGCAGACCCGGAGAGAATGCGCGCGGTCGCGGTCCCTCGCCTTCAGCTCCAGGTTTCGTCGCGGCGCCACGATTCGTCACCCTATTGGGGGATGGACGACTCGCAGACCGACAGGGTGGCGCTCGTCACCGGTGGGGCGCGGGGGCTCGGGGTCGAGGTCTGCCGGCAGCTGGCGCAGGCCGGGTTGACGGTCTGGCTCACGGCGCGCGACGAGGAGCGGGCGCGGCGGTCGCGGCCGGGATGGCGAGCGACGGCGACGTGCGGGCCGCCCGCCTCGACATCGACGACATCGCCGCGCTTGCGGCGCGGATCGAGCGCCTCGACGTCCTCGTCAACAACGCCGCGATCGACTACGACACCGACCAGCGCGCCCTGACCGCCGACCTCGACCGGGTGAGGCGCGCGCTCGACACCAACCTCCTCGGCGCCTGGCGGATGGCGCAGGCCTTCGCGCCGCACCTGCGAGCGAGCGGGCACGGGCGGCTGGTCAACGTCTCGAGCGGGGCCGGGTCGATCACCGAGATGACGAGCGGCGGCACCCCCGGCTACAGGGTCTCGAAGCTGGCGCTGAACGGGCTCACCCGGATGTTCGCCGCCGAACTGCGCGACAGCGGCGTCCTCGTCAACAGCGTCTGCCCGGGATGGACCGCGACCGACATGGGGCGGCGGCGGCAGGCCCGTCGCCGAGGGTGCGCGCAGCATCACCTGGGCGTGCCTGCTCGACGACGACGGCCCGACCGGTGGCTTCTTCCGCGACGGTCGCGAGATCGCCTGGTGAGGGTCGGCGGGGCGCCGGCGGCCCGCCGCTGCGCCGACCGCCTCGTCCGGCCGGGACCTCTGGGACCTCCACGCACGTAACACCTGTGTGGCCGTCATTGACTTCCCGGCGTGCGGCGCCCAGGCTGGAAGCGTGCTCTGGGGTGGTGGAGACGACGACGGGGTCCGCACCGCGCTTCGCCTCGACGCGGACGGCGAGGCGGTCGAGGCGACGCCGCGCGCCGACGCGGCGCTCGTGCGCGAGGCGCAGCGCGGCTCCGAGGAGGCGATCGAGGCGATCTTCCGTCGCCACTGGCGCCACGCCCACCGCGCCGCCTACCTGATCGTCCGCGACGCCGATGCCGCCGAGGACATCGCCCAGGAGGCGTTCCTCTCAGCGCTGCGGGCGCTCGACCGCTTCGACCGCCGCCGCCCGTTCCGGCCCTGGCTGCACCGGATCGTCGTCAACCGGGCGATCGACCATTCGCGCGCCCGGGCGCTGCGGCGCGAGGTGGGGGAGGAGGCGGCCGGCGAGCCGGCGGCCCTAGAAGCCGCGGACGGACTCGACCCGGACCTCTCCGCGGCGCTCGCCCGGCTCGACCCCGAGCAGCGGGCGGCGATCGTCCTGCGTTACCTCCTCGATTACACGCCCGGGGAGATCGCGAAGATGCTCGACCTCCCGCGCGGCACCGTGAACTCGCGCCTGCGCCGCGGCCTCGACCGCCTCGCCGCGAGCCTGGAGGGGGTGCTCCGGTGACGGCGCCCGAGCAGGTCGCCGGCGGTGCGCGGGGGGAGGGGCCGCGATGACCGATCGCGAGCGACTCCTCCGCGACGCGCTCAAAGCAGCGCGCGCCCCCGACGAGGCCGCGGCCGAAGATCGCGCCTGGCCCGTGGTCGCCGCCGCGGCCCCCACCGGGGCGCCTGTCCCGATGACCCGCCGCCACCGGCGCCGCGCGGCGCAGGTCGCGCTCGCGGTCGCGCTGATCGCCCTCCTCGTCAGCCCGGCGGGCGCCTCGGTCCGCCACTGGGTCGCCGACCGGATCGACGAACCGGGTGCGCCGCATGCCGCCCCCGTGCTCGCCTCGCTGCCCGGCGACGGCTCGCTGCTCGTCGACTCCGCCCAGGGCCCCTGGGTCGTCCACCCGGACGGCTCGAAGCGCCTGCTCGGCGACTGGACCGAAGCGAACTGGTCCCCGCACGGCCTCTACGCCGTCGTCACCAAGGGACACGAAATCGCCGCGGTCGAACCCGACGGCTCGCTCCGCTGGACGGTGACCCGACCGCACCCCCTCGGCCTGGCTCGCTGGAACGGCCCCGACGGCTACCGGATCGCCTATCTCGAAGGGCGCGACCTGCGCGTCGTGAACGGCGACGGCAGCGACGACCGGCCGCTCGCCCGCGACGCCGCCGCGGTCGCGCCGGCCTGGCGGGCCGGGCCGACGCACGTGCTCGCCTACGCGACCGACCGCGGCGCCGTCGTGGCCGTCCGCGCCGACTCCGGGCGCAGGGTCTTCGCGTCGGCGCCGCGCGGCCGGGTCGTGTCGCTGCAATGGGGCGCCGACGCGCTCCTCGTGGCGCGCGCCGCGCGCCTGCAGCTGCTCGCCTTCGGCGGCCGTCCGCTCTGGAGCTGGACGCCACCGCCCGGGAGCCAGGTGACCGCCGCTACCGCGGCACCGGGCGCGAGGCGGCTCGCGGTCGTGGTCCGGGACGGGGGCACCAGCCGCCTTCTCCTCGTCACCCGAGGCCGCGGCGCGAGCTTGCTCTTCGCCGGGCCCGGCAGCTTCGCCCCGCCGCGCTGGTCCCCGGACGGCCGCTGGCTTCTGCTCCCCTGGCGGAGCGCCGACCAATGGCTCTTCCTCAACCCGGCGAGCGGGACGGCAAGGCTCCACGCGGTCGCGAACGTCGCCGCCCAGTTCTCGCCGGGGCAGTCGACCGCCGCACTCTTCCCGACGGTAGCCGGCTGGTGCTGCTCGCGCTGAGTCGATCCCCCGCGGGACCTTTTCGAGGAAGCGGCCCGTATAGGAGGCGATGGGCTCTCGTCGACCTCGATCGAACCTCGTGCTTCTCCTCGCCTGTGGCGCGACGCTCCTGGCGCTTGCGGCGGGCTGCGGCGGCGCCGGTTCCGGTGAGGCGAGCGCCGGCGCCCCGCACCGCGTCGCCTACCTCGAACGGGTGCGCGACGCCGTCCTCCGCGGGGCCGACGCCGACTTCGCCCTCGGCACGGGGATCGGCGGACCGACCTTCGAGGCCTGCGTGGAGGGCCGGCTGCGCAAGGCGCTCGACGGGCCGACGGTCGCCAACCTGGTCGCGATCTACCGCCGGCCGGACGGGACGGCCTACGCGGCCCAGGCGCTGAACGCCCTCACCGCGCCGCTGGCCGCCAGATGTGGCCATCGCTCCTGGTTCCCCGAGCTGGTCGAAGCGGCCCGCGGCCTGCGGAGCGCCGCTCCGATCGGCGCCTCCGTCGAGAAGCTCGGCGTCACCTACGGCCCCTATCTCGGGATGCGCTGTCGCCACGTCGGGTACGGCCGCTGCTCGCGGGTCGGCATCGACGTCGTCTTCGACCACGCAGCGACCGGAGTCGTCGCCGTCATCGGCTGCGCCCAGACGATCCGCCTGCGCACGCCCGGCCGGCACAACCGCATCGCGTTCCGCGACTGGGTCGGCACATTCACCCACCCTGGCCTCCCACCTCGCCGCCACCACCAAGACCAGGCGCTCGTCTACGTCCCGATCGAGCTTCGCGTGCGGTTCGCCGACGGCCGCCGCGCCCACGCGCTCTTCCCGCACGTCCTCGTCAGCTCCGGTTGGGGATAGGGATGGAGAGCCGCCGCCGTGACCTGTCGATCGCGATCGCCCTCGTCGTCGCGATCGTCGCCCTGCTCCTGGTCGGCCGTGCCGACGGGACGGGCGGCGCGTCCCGCAATCCGCGGAGCCTCGCGGCCGCGCATTGGAGCGCCGACCCGTTGCCCCCGGGCTGGCACGAGGTCGATCGCCCGCTGGCCGATGTCCTCGTCCCGGCCCAGGTGTTCGCCGCCGCGACATATCCGATCGTCCTCCACCATCCACCCCGCCGGTGCGGCCCGCCGCCCGCAGTCCTTTCCGAGATGCCGCCCGGCGGCCTCCTGCTGCAGGTCGTCGAATACCCGGCGCGCGCCCTGGACGGTCGCCCGCTCCGCGTCCCCCGCCTGCCCCGCCGGCCCGCACGTTTCAGTTGGGCGGACGCCACCTGGGCGGCTTTCGAGTGCGCCGGGCCGAGCTACAAGTTCGACTATCACCAGGGCGGCCGCGCCCTCCAGGCGCAGGTCTGGACGAACCGCGCCACCGCCGACCCCGCGCTGCGCGCCGGCGCCCTCAGGATCCTCGACGACCTACGCCGCGCCGGCCTGCCGCACAGTGACCGACCTGATGACCGTCACGGGAGTGCCGCCGTCGCTTGGGGTGAACGACACCGTCACCTTCGTCGCCAGCTTGCCCGTCCGTCGTAACGCCGGTCGCCCGCGCTTCGCTGCCCGCAAGGTGACGGCGATCGTCGCCGCGCCAGGCGCCTGTCGCTTCACTGTGGCGATGCCCTTGCCGGTCACCGAGACCACTCCGGCCTCGTTCACCTGGAGGCTCACCTTGACGGTGCCGAGCTTCGTGTCGTCCGTCGCCTTGACCCAGCGCACCGTGCCCGATAGAGGCAGTGACGGCGGCGTGGGCGTCGGGGTGCTCGTCGGATCAGGAGAGCTGGGCGGATTGGTCGGTGGTGGGGTCGGCGGCGCGGACAGGGAGTCGACCGCCACGCCGCAGATTTCGCCGCCGCCGACCGTGACGAGATCCTCGTTCACGGCGGTCCCGTCGGTGTTGGCGCGGGCGATCGTCGAGTTGCCCTTGTTCGCCCAGTAGACCTGCGTGCCGAGGATGGCGATCCCGCACGGGCCGTTCGCGTCGCCGATCAGACTCGGCCGCGGGGAGCCGCCGGTGATCACGCTGGCCGTCCCGATCGACGAGCCGTTGCCGGTGAGGAAGCCGGTGTCCGTCCAGAAGATGGTGGAGCTGTTGACGGCCAGGCCGCAGATCGTCGCCGCACCTTCGGCGCGTGCGAATTTGGGGGTCGCCGAGCCGCCGGTGAAGCTAGCCCGGCCGACGTACGGTTCGAGACCGGTCAGGTTCGACCAGTAGACGCTGCCGCTGTCGACGGCGATTCCGCACGGGGTCACCCCGGCCGCGATGAGTTGAGGCTTCTTTTCGCTCCCGTCCAGCTTTGCCCGGCCGACGGCGCTGTCTTCAAGGCTGGTCCAGAAGATGTAAGACGAGGTGACCGCGACACCGCTCGGTTCGTGAAGGCCGCTGATGAAGTTCGGTTCGATCGCCGTGCCGTCGAGATCGGCCCGTCCGATCGTCCCTCCGGACTGGTTCGCCCAGTAGATGTGGCCTGCGTTGACGGCGATCGCCATCGGCGTGCCCCCGACGTGGATGAAGGGATCGGTCGCTCCCGTGCCGTCCAGGTTGGCCCTGCCGATCGTCCCGGCCTGCGGATCGCCCCAGTACACGTAGGCGTGTGCCGAGGCCGCGAACGTGAGCGGCAAGGCGAGGGCAAGGAGGACGGCGAGGCGGCGAAGGGACATTCGGCGGATGAGCTTCTACTGACGCCGACGCCCGCTGTCAGTCGCGTCCTGGTCTCAGCTTACGGGCCGGCCTCGATCGCGGCCTCGACCTCGCCGCGGTCCGGAGGGGCATCGAAGCTGGTGAGGACCCAGGTCGCGCCCGCCTCCTCCCAGGGTGCGGGGTCGTCTCCGGGCTCGATCTCCACGACCAGGTCGAAGTTTCCCTGTGAGGGATCGCGGAGCTCGGCGACCTCCTCGGCGATCCGGGTCAGGGCCGTCGGGCCCGGGAGCCCGATGGGGAAGAAGCCGTCCCATCGCGCGGCGCGTTCGAGCGGACGGCGGCGCGTCTTCCAGCGACCGGCCACCCAGACCGGGATCCGCGGGCTCTGGACGGGCGCCGGCTGAAACTCTCCGGCCCAGAATGAGGCGAGCCGGTCGAGGCCTTGGTCGAGGAGCGCCGCGCGCCGCCGCGCGTCCACCTCCTCGCCGAATGGCTCGAGCTCGCCGTTGCCCTCGACGCCGAGCCCGACGCCGAGGGTCAGCCGACCGTCGCTGAGGCGGTCGAGCGTCGCCGTCTCGCGCGCCACTTTCTGGACCCGCCTTCGCGACAGCGGCGTGACCATCGGCCCGATCCGCATCCGTTCCGTCGCCCCCGCGATCGCGGCGAGCGCGGTCCACGCGTCGGCCACCGCGTGCACGCCCTCGCGTGTGTAGTTCACATGGTCCCAGAGGAAGAACCCGTCCCAGCCCCTCGTCTCCGCCCGCCGCGCCAGCTCGACCAGCGCCCGCGGATCCACGAGCTCGTCGAACGGCGGAACGAAGATCCCGCGCCTCGCGCTCACGACCGCCGCTCCTCCACTGAGAATGTCGTCGCCATTCGACGAGTCAGCCTAAGCCACCTCACGGCGCTCACGAACCCGCCGGAGCTCAATTGACGCGGTGCGCCCTAGTGCCGGAAGTGACGGTGGTGCGTGAAGACCATCGCGACGCCGAGGGCGTCGCAGGCGGCGACGACCTCGTCGTCGCGGATCGAGCCGCCGGGCTGGATCACGGCGGTGACGCCGGCCTGGATGCCGAGCTCGGGGCCGTCGGCGAAGGGGAAGTAGGCGTCGGAGGCGAGGGCAGAGCTGGCGAGGAGGGCGTCGGCGTCGTCGCCGCGGGCCTCGCGGCACTTCTCCACCGCGAGGCGGACGGAGTCGACGCGGCTCATCTGGCCGGCGCCGATGCCGAGGGTGGCACCGTCCTTGGCGATGACGATGGCGTTGGAGCGGACGCGGCGGCAGACGGTCCAGGCGAAGAGCATGTCGTCCCACTGGGCCTCGGTGGGCTTGGTCTGGGTGACCGCCTCCATCGACTCGCGCAGGTCGGGCTGGTCGTCGAGCTCCTGGATGAGGACGCCGCCGAGGACCTTCTTGAGGTCGCGTTCGCCGGGCGGCGTGCGGCGCGGCTCCTCTTCGCTGAGGATCCGGATCGGCTCCTTCTGCTGCATGATCGCGAGGCCCTCGTCGTCGTAGCCCGGCGCGATCACGACCTCGACGAAGGTGGCGTGGAGTTCCTCGGCGACCTCCTTGTCGACCGGCCGGTTGAAGGCGATGACCCCGCCGTAGGCCGACATCGGGTCGCAGGCGCGCGCCTTGCGGTGGGCCTCGGCGAGGGTCGTGCCGATCGCCACCCCGCACGGATTGTTGTGCTTGACGATCACGCAGGCGGGCGGCTCGAAGTCGGCACAGAGCGAGCGCGCCGCGTCGAGGTCCAGCACGTTGTTGAAGGAGAGCGCCTTGCCGTGCAGCTTCTGCACCCGCGAGAGGATGTGGCTGCGCGCCCCCGCCTCGGAGTAGAGCGCCGCGCGCTGATGCGGGTTCTCGCCGTAGGAGAGGTCGAGCACCTTCTCGTAGGCGACCGCGAGGTGTTCCGGGAAGTCCTCGTAGGACATCGAGAACCAGCGGCTGATCGCGGCGTCGTAACGGGCGGTCTGGGCGAAGGCCTCGTTGGCGAGCCAGTGGCGGGTCGTCGCGGAGATCTCGCCCCCCGACTCCTCGAGCTCGGCGCAGACCGCGTCGTAGGCCTCCGGCTTGACGACGACCGCGACGCCTTCGTGGTTCTTCGCCGCCGCGCGGATCATCGTCGGCCCGCCGATGTCGATGTTCTCGATCGCGGTGCGCGGGTCGACGTTCTCGTCGGCCACGGTCTGCTCGAAGGGGTAGAGGTTGACCGCGACGAGGTCGATCGGCTCGATCGCCTCCGCCGCCAGCACGTCCATGTGCCCGGCCTCGTCGCGCCGCGCCAGGAGCGCCGCGTGCAGCCGCGGGTGGAGCGTCTTCACCCGCCCGTCGAGGATCTCCTCCTGGCCGGTGAACTCGGAGACGTCGGTGACCTCGACCCCCGCCTCGCGCAGCGCCGTCGCCGTGCCGCCGGTGGAGAGGATCTCGACCCCGAGCGCCGCCAGCGCCTTGCCGAAGTCGGCGACCCCGGTCTTGTCGGAGACGGAGATGAGGGCCCGCCGTACGCGCAGCGCACCGTTCGTGGCCTCCGCGCCGTTCGTCGCCGCGGCGGGTGCGCTTGAGGTGTCGGCGGTGGTGTCGCTCATCGGTCGGCGACCCTGCGCGGATCGTCCTCCTCGATCCTAGCCCTGCTCCCGGCAAGCGTGCGTATCGCCTCCGGGTAGAGCTCGTGCTCGACCGCATGGAGCGCGTTTTCGAGCTCCTCCCGATCGCGGCTCGCGGGCACCGCGACCTCGCGCTGGAGGATCGGCGGGCCGGTGTCGACGCCCTCGTCGACGAAGTGAACGGTCACCCCGGTGACGTCGACACCCGCGTCGAGCGCCTGCCCGACTGCGTCGAGGCCGGGGAAGGCGGGGAGGAGCGCGGGGTGGACGTTCACGATCCGGTCGCGGAAGCGGCCGACGAAGCCGGTGCTCAGCAGCTGCATGTAGCCGGCGAGCACGACCAGATCCGGCCGCAGCCCGGCGACCCAGTCGCCCATCGCCTCATCGCGCGCCGCCCGGTCGGCGAACTCCCCGCGCGGGAACACGGCGGTCTCGACCTCCGCCTCGCGCGCCCGCCGCAGCGCCCGCGCCTCGCGCTTGTCGGAGCCGACCCCGACGATCGCGAAGCCCTCGCGCCCGTGCAGCTGATCGAGGATCGCCTGCAGGTTCGTCCCGTTCCCGGAGGCGAGCACGACGATGCGAAATTCGCTCACCGCCTGATCTTTGCGCACAAGCGACGGCTAACGTCCGCCCGATGACCGACGGCTGGCGCTTCGTCCTCTACCTGCACCTGCTCTCGATGGCCTTCTTCGTCGGCGGGCAGCTCGTCTTCGGCCTCGCCGTGGTGCCGCTCATGCGCGGCGAAGGTGACCGCGAGCGGCTGCGCTCGGTGGCGCGGCGCTTCGGCTACGGCTCCCTGGCCGCGCTCCTCGTCCTCGTCGTCACCGGCTGGGCGATGGCCTCGCACTTCAGCCTCTGGGAGAGCTCGACGCTCCACTGGAAGCTGGCGCTGGTGGCGCTTGTGATCGTCCTGGCCCTCGCCCACCTGCGCTGGACGAGGCTCCACACCCTCCAAGGCGCGATCCTCATCGCGTCCTTGGTCATCGTGTGGTTGGGCTTGGAGCTGGCGACCGGCGGGGCGTAGCCTGGATCATCGATCTTGGGCCGCCGGGTGCCGCGGATGCCCTGCCGACCCCGGGCTGGCTGAGGTCGGCCAGGCATCCGCGGCAGCACGGAGCGCCCGCGGGGAGGGACGAGGGAGCGACGCCACGCCTCCGTCACCCGATCCGGGCGGCGATACGCCCTGCGTGGATAACCCGTGCCATGGCACGGGTTATCCACGCAGGGCGCGGGAGGGCGTCGAGGAACCCGCACGGAACCGTGGAGAAGGACACCGAAGGCGCACGAGGTCACGCTTCCGTGCGCCTTCCGTCGGCGGTCGGGCCTCCCGCCCCCGACCCATGGACCTTTGTCACCCAGAGGGTGACAAAGGTCCATGGGTCGGCCGTGGCGGTCGGGAGACGTCACGGAACCCTCACGCCTCCGTGGAGAAGCCCACGGAGGCGTGACGAACCCTCGGCATCTCCCGCACCACCTCCCGCCCCGGGCGACAGCTTCCCCCGGCGCAGGGGCCCGAGACGCCAGCCGGCACCGGCGCCCCCGCCTCGCTCAGGCCGGCTGCGGGGCGGTGCCGCCGCCCGCGCCCGCGCCGTAGTTCTCGCCGCTGCCGATCGGCCGCTCCTCCTCGACGTTCCACGCCTGGTTGAAGCCGTAGAGCGCGACGACGATCACCGCCAGCTGGACGATCGCCAAGACGATCACCAGCACCCCGACCAGCGCGGAGGAGAGCGCGGCTTCCTCGAAGCCCGACTTGTCGCGGGCGAACCAGCTGTCGGCGCCGACGGCGCAGAAGATCGCCAGGATCATCGACAGCGCCGCGGCCAGCGGCAGGATGCCGCGCCGCCACCGCGCCACCAGGAGGGCGAAGAAGAAGTAGAGGATCGCGTAGACGGCGCAGACGAATCCCATCCCGTTGCCGCCCTCGAGGACCTTCCAGCCACCGATCGTGATCACCGCCGCCAGCCCCGCGGTCAGCAGCAACAGCAGCACGATCAGCCACTTCGTCGTCACCGACGCGGCCTTCTCCCGATTCGGGCGCCACAGCTCGTAGCCCGGTCTCACCTCCCCTACAGGCACGCGACGATCATAGAATCTCCCTGCGACGCGGCAATTGACCGCTCGTTAAGCCGGTCGGGGTGCCACGCGGGCGTGGCGGAATTGGTATACGCGCCAGGTTTAGGTCCTGGTGGGCTTCGGCCCGTGGGGGTTCAAGTCCCTCCGCCCGCATTCCGGTTGGCGGTCTCGCGCTCGCGGCTTAAATTCGAGGGCGCCGATCGCACCCGACGCAGGAGGGACCGGATGACGCAGATGAAGCTCGAGGTCGTGCTGACCGACATCGCGGCGGCGCGGGAGGATCTCGTCGGCCACGGGGTCGAGGTATCGGAGGTCTTCCACGACGCGGGCGGGATCTTCCACCACATCGCCACTGCGAACCGGGTCATCGGCCCGGCGCCGGACAATGCCGACTATGGGTCGTTCGCGTCGTTCAGCGATCCGGACGGCAACGGCCGGCTGCTGCTTGAAATCAATACGCGGACGCCGGGCCGATGAGCGGGCCCGGCCGAGGAGAGGAGAGCGAGATGGCGACCACCTACGAGTCGGCGCCGGAACTGGCGGAGGCGCTGCGGCGCGCCGCCGCCGCGCACGGCGAGCACGAGAAGCGGATCGGCGAAGCCGACGAGAACTGGCCGGACTGGTACGCCGAATACATGGTGCGCGAGGCGGCAGGCGAGGAGCTGCCGCAGTGAGCGCGCCGGGCGGGCCGCGCGCCGAGGGTGGGAACGACTACGACGTGATCGTCCTCGGCGGCGGCTCGCCCGGCGAGCACTGCGCCGGGGCGCTGCGGGCGGGCGGCCTGCGGGTCGCGGTGGTGGAGCGGGAGCTGGTCGGCGGCGAGTGCTCCTACTGGGCGTGCATCCCGTCGAAGTCGCTGCTGCGGCCCGGTGAGGCGGTCGAGGGGGCGCGGCAGGCGGCGGCGAGCGCCGAGGTCGACGTCGAGGCGGCCCTCGCGTGGCGCGACTACATGGTCTCCGAATGGAAAGACTCGGGCCAGGAGAAGTGGCTGGCCGACCACGGGATCGCGCTGATCCGGGGCAGCGGGCGGCTGGCCGGGACCGGGGCGGTCGAGGTCGACGGCACGACCCACACCGCAGCCCACGTGGTGCTGGCCAACGGCGCGGCGCCCTTCGTGCCGCCGGTGCCGGGACTGCGGGAGCTCGACGGCGTGTGGGGGACGCGCGAGGCGACCAGCATGAAGGCGGTGCCGCGCCACATGCTGGTGCTGGGCGGCGGCCCGGCCGGGGTGGAGCTGGCGCAGGTCGTCAACCGGCTCGGCGGGAGCGCGACGGTGGTCGACGGCGCCCCGCGCGTGCTCGCCCGCGAACCCGCGCCGCTCGGAGAAGCGCTCGGCGAGGAACTGCGCGGCGAGGGGATCGAGGTGGTGCTCGGCGTCAAAGTTGTGGCGGCGCGCCGCGACGGCGACGACTACGTCCTGGAGGTGGACGACGGCCGCGAGCTGCGCGCCGACAAGCTCCTGGTCGCGACCGGCCGCCGCCCCCGCGTCGAGGACATCGGCCTGGAGACGGTTGGCGTCGAGGCCGACCCGCACGGCGTCAAGGTCGACGACCACCTGCGGGTCGCGGACCGCCTCTGGGCGATCGGCGACGTCAACGGCGCCTGGCCGCTGACCCACGTCGGCAAGTACGAGGGCGAGGTCGTCGCGTCGAACATCCTCGGCGAGGACCGCAAGGTCAACTACGACGCCGTGCCGCGCGTCACCTACACCGACCCGCAGGCAGGCGCGGTCGGCGCGGACGAGGCCGACTTCAGCGGCACCGCCCGCCTCGCCGAGGTCGCGAAGACCGCCACCTACACCCACGCCTGGGAGTCGACGAAGGGCTACCTGACCCTCCTCGGCGACGGCGAGCGCGTGGTCGGCGCCCACGGCCTCGGCCCCGAGGCGGGCGAGTGGCTCCAACAGGCGACCCTGGCGATCCGCGCCCAGGTCCCCCTCGACGTCCTCGTCGACACGATCCAACCGTTCCCGAGCTTCTCGGAGATCTACGTCGAGGCGTTGAAAGCGCTCCGCGGGGCGAGTCGCGGGTAGTCGATGGGGGTACGACGGGCTGTGGCTTGAGATCGGTCGGCCGCTCGGGGAGCTGCCGGCGCTCCGGGCGGCCGGCGCGGTGGGGGCCGGCGGCCGGGAACCCCCGACCGCCGACGGAAGGCGCACGGAAGCGTGCCCTCGTGCGCCTCCGGTGTCCTTCTCCACGGTTCCGTGCGGGTTCCGGGAGGGCCGATCTCGCGCTGCGTGGATCACCCGGGCCATGGCACGGGTTATCCACGCAGGGCGTATCGCGGCCCGGAGTGGGTGACGGAGGCGTGGCGTCGCTCCCTCGTCCCTCCCCGCGGGCGGCAGGGCATCCGCGGCACTCGGCGGGGCCTCGGAGTCTGTCGCCGATCTACCTTCGCGGGGGCGCCAGGTCGTCGTAGATCCTCGCCGCGGCAAGCTTGCCGCTCGGGCCGCGCTCGTAGACGGTGAAGCCGGCCTGGGGTGGCGCGGCGTCGTCGTCCCAGCGCGTCGCGTTGTACTCGACGGCGCAGGCGTCGCCGTCCTCGACCAGGACGCAGCGCTCCAATTCGATGCTGCCGCCCGCGAGTTGGTCGGCGAAGAAGGCGCGGACGGCGGCGCCGCCGCGGTGGATCAGGTCGGCGCCGTCGGGCTCCCGGGCGTAGCCGTTCGTCTCGAATGCCGCCGCGGCCGCCTCGGCGTCGCCCGCCGCGAGCGCGCGGGCGTAGTCGAGCACGGCGCGTGGCTCGCGCAGCTCCGGGTCCGGCGCGAGCAGGGGCGGGCGCTCTGCCCGGTGGCCGGTCAGGGCGCGGGTGCTGAAGTAGACGCGGAGCTCCTCGATTCGCCCATCCGGGCTGTGGTCGGCGACCAGGGCGTGGGGGAGGCCGAAGGCGTCGCCGCCCGCACCGAAGCGCACCACCACCTCCTCGAAGCCGCGCCGCTCGAGCACCACGCGCAGCACGTCCTCGACCGTCGCCTCGTGCTCCTTCAGCCACCGCCCGCTGGCGGCGACGAACTCGCGGAAGTCGTACTCGCCCTCGATCGTCCCCCGCAGCGGGTGCTGCACCCGCGGCTCGCCGGCGAAGGACTCGATCAGCGCGCTCACCTCGCCCATCGCGATGCCGTCGAAGTAGGGCACGTCGACCACGTTGCGCCCCCGTCTCGCTTCCAACCTGGCGAGCGCCGGCGCCGAGAACAGCTCGGGAACCCAAGGCATGCGCTCACCGTCTCACATCGGTCACACCCGCGTGCCGGTTCGTGTCCTCCTCTGCAGACACCCGGAAACCATGGACCACATCCCAAGGAGGACAACATGGCTCTACGCGTCCAGAAGGCGGAGATGACCGGCTTCGACGAGAGCAAACTGGCGCTGTTCGGCGGCAACGTGCCGGAGCCGCTCGAGGTCGGCTGGCACAACCCGCCGGTGATGGAAGCGGCGCTCGAGTTCGGCATGCAGGCCGACGGCTGGCCCGCGGTCGACCCGGCGCTCAAGTCGTTCGCCCACATGGCGGTCGCCGCCTACGTCGGCTGCAGCTGGTGCCTCGACATCGGCTATTTCACCGCACTGAACCAGCAGCTCGATCCGGCGGTGGCGAGCCAGGTGCCTCGCTGGCGCGAGTCGGACGCCTTCACGCCGCTCGAGCGCGACGTGATGGAGTACGCCGAGGCGATGTCGGCGACGCCGCTGACGGTGACCGATGAGCTCTCGGCGCGGCTGCTCGACGCGCTCGGCGAGGCCGGGCTGATCGAGCTGACGGCCTACGTCGCCTTCTCCAACTTCTCGACCCGCAACAACGTCGCGTTGGGGATCGAGTCGCAGGGGTTCTCGGCGAGCTGCGAGATCCCGCTGGCCACCGTCCGCTAGGCGGCCAGCCAGTCGAGATCGAGCGCCGCGAGGCGGGCCGGATCGGCGAGGAAGTCGATCTCGACGATCCGGCCCTCGCGGACCCGCACGGCGCCGACCGAGAACGGTTTGCCGTCGCGCAGCGCGACCGTCCCGATCCCACCGTTGACCCGCACCACGTGGCCTTTGAGTCCGAGTTTGGCGAAGCGGCTCGCCTGCGCGATCACCGCCTCGGCGCCGCGGATCTCCTGCGTCCCCCGGCCCGGGCCGAAGTCGGCGCGCAGGACGACGTCGGGGTGCAGCACGCTCAGCAGCCGGTCGAAGTCGCCCTCGCGGGCGGCGGCGGTGAAGGCTTCGACCAGCTCGCGCTGGGCGTCGAGGTCGGGGTCGCTGACCGGGTCGGCCGCCCGCAGGCGGCGCCGGCCGCGGCTGGCGAGCTGGCGCGCGGCGTCGGGGGACCGGTCGACGATCTCCGCGATCTCGTCGAACGACACGCCGAACATGTCGTGGAGGACGAACGCGAGCCGCTCCGCCGGGCTCAGCTTCTCCAGCACCATCAGCATCGCGATCCCGACCGAGTCGGCGAGCAGCGCCTCGTGCTCGGGGTCGGTGCCGTCGATCGGGTCGACGATCGGGTCCGGCATGTGGACGGCGTCGAGCGGCTGCTCGCGGCGCGATTTGCGCGAGCGCAGCATGTTCAGGCAGATGCGCGCCACCACCGTGGTCAGCCAGCCGCCGAGGTTCTCGATCTTCCCGGCATCCGAGCGGCTCAGCCGCAGCCACGCCTCCTGCACCGCGTCGTCGGCCTCGGCGGTCGAGCCCAGCATCCGGTAGGCGACCGCCCGCAGGTGCGGCCGCTGCTCCTCGAACGCGCTGACGATCAGGTCGCCTTCAGTCATCGGTCACAAACTCCTTTCGCCTCGTGTCATTGAACAGACACGCGGGCGGGGAGGGATGTGACGGGCGGCAGGCGCGGCTCGCGCTTTAGGTTCCCGCAGGGTCGCTCGGGTACCGTCGGAAGCGCTCGGAGGGGAGACCGGCGCCGGGGTCATGAGCGCGGCGAGCCACAGCTTCGGCAGCTACATCGGAGGCGCCGGTTGGCTCCTCGGGATGCTGCTGGCCGCGGGGGTGGGCGGGCACTCGCT
This sequence comes from Solirubrobacterales bacterium, assembly GCA_051986435.1. Lineage (GTDB taxonomy): Bacteria > Actinomycetota > Thermoleophilia > Solirubrobacterales > 70-9 > VAYN01. The sequence goes on from JBPYFM010000219.1 coordinate 23,557, forward strand.
GCGGCGCCTGCTCGTCCCGGCCTACGACGGCGCCCTGGCGCTGCTGGCCGGCCTGGTCCTGGCGGTCGCGCTGGTGGTGCTGCCGCTGGAGGCGGTCGGCAGCTTCGGCCTGCTGCGACCCGGCTGGATGCTCGTCGCCTGCGCGGTGCCCGCCGGGGTCGCGGCGCTGCTGGCCCTGCGGTTCGCGCCGCGGCCACCGCGGCGGGCGCCGGCGCCACCGGTCGAGCCGTGGGCGTTCGGGGTCGCGGTGGTCGTCGCCGCGGCCGCGGTCGCGCAGTGGACGATGCCGACGCTCCTCAACCTGAGCCGCGGCATGTACGGCGGGGATTCGACCTGGTACCACCTGCCGTTCGCGATCCACTTCGCCCAGACCCACTCGACCTGGGGCCTCCTCTTCACCGACCCGCTGAAGCTGACCGCCTGGTTCTACCCGGCGAGCTCGGAGCTCCTCGGCTCGGTCGGCATCGTCCTCTTCCACGAGGACTGGGTCTACCCGCTGATCAACGTCGGCTGGCTCTGCCTGGGGATGCTGGCCGGCTGGTGCCTCGGGCGGCCGCGCGGGGTCGCGCCGGCGTGCGCGGTGGCGGCCGCGATCGCGCTCGACTCAGGCGTCCTCGTCGTCACCCAGGCGGGCGAAGCGCGCAACGACGAGATGGGGATCGCCCTGCTCCTTGCCTTCGCCGCTCTCCTCTACAACGGGTACCGCGAGGGCGAGATCTGGGCGCTCGTGGTGGCGGGGTTGGCCGGTGGGCTGACGGCGTCGGTGAAGCTGACGATGCTCGCGCCGGTCGGGGTCACGGCGGCGATCGCGGTCGTCGCAATCGTCGTGCGGGGCGTGCGGCGCCGGCGCGCACGCGGGCGCGGTGACCGGCGCGGGCGGGGAAGCGCACGCGCGCACGGACGGACGGTAGACGCACGCGCGCACGGACGCACGGTAGCCGCACGCGCGCACGGACGCACGAGGGCGTGGGGCGCGCCGGCGATGCTCGCCGCGGGCGTCCTCGCCGGAGGCTACTGGTACCTGCGCAACCTCGCCCACGCCGGCAATCCGATTCCGGAGGTCCACCGGATCGGCCCGATCGAACTGCCCTTCCCGCGGCAGATGGACCTGTACCCGCGACCGCCCCGGAGCGTCGCCGACTATCTGGGCGAAGCGCACGTCATCAGCGCCTGGTTCGTGCCGGGACTGCACGAAGCCCTGGGACCGCTGTGGCCGGAGGTCCTCGTCTTGGCGCTGCTCGGTGCCGTCTGGGCCGTGGTGGGGAGTCGCGAGTGGATCGCCGCCGCGCTCGGCGCCGCCGCGATCGTCACCTTCGTCGTCTACCTCTTCACCCCGCTGACCGCCGCGGGCCCGCCGGGCGAACCGGCCGGCTTCTTCACCAACACCCGCTACCTGCTGCCCGGGGTCGCGCTCGGGCTGGTGCTGCTGCCGCTTGCCTGGCCGCTGCGCCTGAACCGCTGGACCCGCGGTGCGACGCTCCTCGTGTTGACCGCGCTCTTCGGGGTCGCGACTGTCGCCGGACCCGGATGGGAATCGCGCTTCGCCCTGGGCGCGGTCCTCGTCGCGGTGGGGCTGATCGTCCTGCCCGCGCTCGCCATGCGCGCCCGGCGCGTCCCCGCCATGGCCCGGCGCCCCCGCGTCCGCTTGGCGCTCGGCGCGGCGCTCGCCGTCGTCCTCCTCGTCCCGGCGCTCGCGCTCGGCCACGGCGCCCAGGACCGGTACCTCCGTCGCCACTACTCGGCCGCGACGCTGCGGACGCAGGAGTCCGGCGGCCCGGTCCGGACCCTCGCCTGGGCGCGCGACCAACGCGACCGCCGCATCGGCATCGCCGGCGCCGGCGAGCTCTTCTTCGTCCAGGCGATCGTCGCCGGCGACGAAGACTCGAACGTCGTCCGTTACGTGGGCGAGCCGGGGCCCGACGGCGCCTACCGCGTCCCGCCGTCCTGCCGCTCCTTCCGCCGCCTCGTGAACCGCGGGCGCTTCGACTACCTCCTGATCACCCAGTTCGGCGACAACGAGCCGGACCGCCGGCGCTTCCCGCTGGCGGAATGGCTGGAAGGGGACCCCGCGCTGGAGCTGATCCGCACCGAGAAGGCCTATCCGCAGACCGTCTACACCTACCGCGTGCGCGGGGCGCTCGACCCCGGCGGCTGCCCCGCCTGAGGCCCGCCGACACCGATGCCGCCACCGGCCCTGGAGCCCCCCGGGCGTCCTGGCGCCCGCCGGCGAAGCTGACCGCCCGCGCCCGCCTCCTCCAGCCCCCGGTGTTGATGGGCCGAAAAACCACGGATACCGTGGCTTTTCGGCCCATCAACACCGGGCATGGCGCCTAGTCGCGGGATTGGGGGAGTTTGGCGGTGCCGCGGGTCGTCACGGGGCGGGACGGGGGTGGGACGACCGGGCCGATGTCGCCGTCCGGGGCCTCGTCGAGGTCGACGATCACCGGGGCGTGGTCGCTCGGGCCTTTGCCTTTGCGCGCCTTGCGGTCGATCCAGGCGGCCTTGACCCGCGCCGCGACCGGGCCTCCGGCGAGGATCAGGTCGATCCGCATCCCCAGGTCTTTGTGGAACATGCCCGCGCGGTAGTCCCAGTAGCTGAAGACGCGGGGCGCGTCCGGCCAGCGGTCGCGGACCACGTCGTGGAGGCCGATCGCCTCGAGCTCGGCCAGCGCCGCGCGCTCCGGTGGCGTCACGTGAGTGTGGCCCTCGTACGCGGCGGGGTCGAAGACGTCGGCGTCGGTCGGCGCGATGTTCACGTCGCCGCAGACCATCACCGCGTCGGGCCCGGCGGCGACGTCGTCGCGCAGCGCCTCGAGCCACTTCAGCTTGTACCTGTAGTGGTCGGAGCCCGGTTCCCGCCCGTTCGGCACGTAGACCGACCAGATGCGGACGCCGTCGCAGGTCGCCGAGATCGCGCGCGCCTCCTGCTCCGGGAAGCCCGGGCCGTCCGGCAGCCCCCGCACGACGTCCTCGAGTCCCACTCGCGAGAGGATCGCGACCCCGTTCCAGGCCCCTTCGCCGTGCGCCGCCGACTCGTACCCGCGCCCGCGGAGCTCCTCACCGAGGAGCTCGTCGAAGCTGGTGTCGGCGAGCTTCGTCTCCTGCAGGCACACCACGTCCGGCTGCCGTTCGTCCAGCCACGGCAGCAGTCGCGGCACGCGCTGCTTGACCGAGTTGACGTTCCAGGTCGCGACCCGCACCGGGCGAGCCTAGCCTCTCGCCTACAGCTCGGTGATCGCCACCGACTGCATGTTGACGAATGCCCGCATGCCGAATTCGCCCCCGAGCTCGCGGCCGATGCCGCTCCGCTTCACCCCGCCGAACGGGATGCGCGGGTCCGAGGCGGTCATCGCGTTGACGAAGACCATGCCCGCCTCGATCTCGGCGGCGAGGCGCTCGGCGCGCTCGAGGTCCTGGGTCCAGAGGCTCGACCCGAGCCCGAACTCCGACTCGTTGGCGAGCGCGATCGCCGCCGCCTCGTCGGCGACGCGGGCGACCGCCGCGACCGGGCCGAAGGTCTCTTCCCGCATCACCGGCGCCTGCGAGTCGCCGCTCGCCGAGACGATCGTCGGCTCGTACCAGGCGCCCTTCTCGTCGGGGGCCTCGCCGCCGGTGACGATCCGCGCGCCCGCCGCCTCGGAGGCGCGGACGATGCCGGCGAGCTCGTCGCGCAGGTCCTCGCGCGCCATCGGGCCGAGCTGGGTCTCGGGGTCCAGAGGGGCGCCGCGCCGCAGGCTCCTCGCCGCCGCGGCGAAGCGCTCTTCGAACTCCTCGGCGACCGCCTCGACGACGATGAAGCGCTTCGCCGCGATGCAGCTCTGGCCGGTGTTCTGGAAGCGCGCGGTGACCGCGACCTCGACCGCCCTGTCGAGGTCGGCGTCGTCGAGGACGATGAAGGGATCCGAGCCGCCGAGCTCCAGCACGGCCGGCTTGATCGCCCGCCCGGCCGCTTCGCCGACGGCGACGCCCGCGGCGTCGGAGCCGGTCAGCGTCACCCCGGCGATCCGCCGGTCGCCGATCAGCTCGGACGCCTTGCGGCCGGAGACGACGATCGTCTTGAAGACCCCCGGCGCCGCACCCGCGCGCTCGAAGACCTGCTCCAGGAGGAGGCCGCAGCCGGTCACGTTGGAGGCGTGCTTCAGCAGGAAGCAGTCGCCCGCCGAGACGATCGGCACCGCCGCGCGCATCGCCTGCCAGAGCGGGTAGTTCCAGGGCATGATCGCGAGGACCACGCCGAGCGGGCGCTTGTGGACGGCGACCCGGCGGCCGTCGCCGGTGTCGACCGGCTCCGGCGCGACGAACGCGCCGCCGTGCTCGCCGTAGTACTCCGCCGCCCAGGCGCACTTCTCGACTTCGGCCTTCGCTTCGGTGATCGGCTTGCCCATCTCGCGGCTCACCGTGTTCACGAGCTCGTCGCCCATCGCGCGCAGCTCGCGCGCGACGCCGTTCATCAGCTCCGCGCGCCTGCTCCACTCGGCGCGGCGCCAGTCGCCGAACGCCCCGTGGGCGAGGTCGAGGGCGGCGTCGATCTGCCCCTCGGAGAAGAGCTCGTAGGTCTCGACGACCTCGCCGTTGGCCGGGTCGATCGACTCGATGGTGGCGGGACCTGCGGTTGCGCTCATGGCCTTCCTCTGCTTCGCTCGTCTTCAGTTGTCGGTGCCGCCCCCCGACGACAACACCAACTTTATTGACCCGGGGCCGCCGCCTCGGCCCGACGACCGACCATGCTTGGCGGATGAGCGCGGCGCTTGTCCTTACCGGAGCACCGGGAGCGGGAAAGTCATCCGTCCTGGGCGCACTCGCGGCCCGGTTGGAGATCGAGGGGATCCAGTACGGCGCGATCGAGTCGGCGATGGTGCGCCACTACCAGCGGGGCACCGGCCGGTATCTCCTCCTGGCCGCGGTGGCGGCCGGAACAGCCGCGAGCTCACCGTCTCGATCCCGCGGCTCGACGGCATCGGCCTCCGGCTCTCGACCGAGGGTCGCGACGCGCGGGCCGTCGCCGACGAGATCTTCGACGCGTGGGATCTGAACCCGTAGACCTTGGTCGCCCTCTGGGCTGCCAAGGTCTACGGGTTGCTCAGGAGCGGCCCTCGGCGGCCCGCTTGAAGGCGTCCAGGTCCGACCAACCGGAGCCGACCGCGTCGCGCATGCCCTCCCAGCCCTCGCCGTGGCGGTCGAGGTGACGGTGTTCGAGGACGACCAAGGTCCGATCGGCCGACTCGGCGGTGAAGGTGACGGCGACCTCGCTCGTCCTGGCCGGATCGGTCTCGATCTCCCACTGCGTGTTGATGTCCCAGCTGAAGACGAAGAGCGTGGGGGGCTCGTAGGCGAGGACGCGGGACCAGCGGCACTCGGAGCCGTCGGGCCCGCGGTCGATGATGTTGCCGCCGACGCGCGGTTCGACGACCATCTCCGCCGTCTCGATCAGGTGGTGGTCGGGGTTCCACCAGGTCTGCATCTCCTCGGTGAAGACCGCGAAGGCGCGCTCGATCGGCGCCTCGACCGTGACCTCCGACCGCACCGCGGTACTCGTGTCCGTGCTCATCGTCCCTCCTTGTCGTCGGCCTCGGCGGCCGCTTTGAACGCTCGCAGCGAGCGGTTCCAGAACCCGTCCAGGTAGTCGCGCAGCTCGGCAACCCCTTCCGGGTGCAGTCGGTAGATCCGGCGCGCGCCGGCCGCCTCGTCGGTGACCAGTCCGGCCTCCTTCAGCACCCGCAGGTGCTGGGACACCGCCGGCCGGCTGACCGGCAGCTCCGCCGCCAGCTCGCCGACCGCGCGGGGTCGGGCGGCGACGAGCTCGAAGACTTCGCGCCGGGTGGGGTCGCCGAGGGCGAGCAGGGTCTGGCCGATCGAGTCAGTCATCGCTTACCGTAAGCGAGAACTTACCACAGGCCTGCGAGCGAGCGCAGGGAGAGCCGCCTCGTCAGTCGTCGAGCTTCTCGCGGCGGGGCGGTTTGCCGCCGCGCTCGAGCTCGGGGTCCTGCTCGAGCGGCGGTTCGCTCGTGCTCTCGGCGCCGGTCTGGGGGTGAGGCTCCTCGCCGAACGGGGCCGCGTCGGGATCGGGCGGGTCGCGCGGGTCCTCGCGCGCGTCGTAGGGGTCCGGGTACTCGGTCATGTCGGGGTCGTCGACGACCGGGTTGTTCAGCGCGTGGTGCGGATCTTTGCCGCCCGTGATCTTGCCCGGTTCCGCATCCGGTTTCGGCGGCGCGTCGGTGCCGGTCGTCGGCGGTTCGGGCGCTTCGGGTTTCGGCGGTGCGTCGGTGCTCGTTGCGACGGGCGGTTTCGACGTTTTCGGTTCGGGTGCCGGTTTCGCTCTGTCGGCTTCGGGTTTCGCCGGTTTGTCGGCTTTCGGTTTGGGCGGTTCCGGTTTCGCCGCTTTGGGTTTGGCTGGTCTCGGTTTCGCTTTCGGGATCGGTTTCCTCTCGGCGGCGGGCGGGGCCGGAGGAGTTTCGGCGATCGGGTCGGCGCTCGCGCCCGTGCCGCCGTCGCCGTGACCGAGGACGCGCTTCACGACGAAGCCGCCGACCGCCACCGCGCCCGCGCCGGCCGCCGTCACGACCACCCACGTGCGCTTGGTCGCCCCCTCGATCAGGCCTTTGCCAGGAAAGTCAGGAAGGCTCGGCATGTGCCTTTGGTGCCCGGCGGACCCCCGGCCCTAAACGCGATCGGGCGAGAAAAATCGGCCGATCGGCCTTCGGGCGCTCGGCTCGCCTGCCGCCGGGTAACGTGAGGCATGGGCACGGACTCGAGGCACAGGGTCGTGGTCGTCGGTGGTGGCTTCGCCGGCCTGAACACCGTGCGCCGCCTGCGCGACGCGCCGGTCGCGGTGACGCTGGTCGACCGCCAGAACTTCCACCTCTTCCAGCCGCTCGTCTACCAGGTGGCGACCGGGGCGCTGGCGAGCGCCGAAGTCGCGGCGCCGCTGCGGTCGGTGCTGAAGCGCCAGGCGAACGCGCAGGTGGTGCTGGGGACGGTGAAGGGGTTCGACCTCGACGCGCGCGAGGTCGTGCTCGCCGACCTCCCCGACGGCGAGTCGGAGCGGCGCCTCGCCTACGACACGCTGGTCGTCGCCGCCGGCTCCAACTACTCCTACTTCGGGCACGAGGAGTGGCGCGAGTTCGCGCCGGAGCTGAAGTCGATCGGCGGCGCGCTCACGATCCGCGGGCGCCTCCTCTCGGCCTTCGAGGCGGCGGAGCTGGAGCCCGACCCGGACCGGCGGCGCGCCTGGCTCACCTTCGCCGTGGTCGGCGCCGGGCCGACCGGCGTCGAGATGGCGGGCCAGATCTCCGAGCTGGCGCGCGACACCCTGCGCGGCGACTTCCGCCACGCGCGCCCCGAGCGGGCGCGGATCGTCCTGCTCGACGCCGAAGACCGGGCGCTGCCGGCGTTTCCGCCGGGCCTCTCGCGACACGCCGCGGACGAGCTCGAGGACCTCGGGGTCGAGCTGTTGTTGGGACGGATGGTGGTCGACGTCGACGCGGAGTCGGTCACCTGGGAAGAGGACGGCCGGCGGGTGCGGATGCCCGCCCGCACCGTGGTCTGGGCGGCAGGCGTGCGGGCCTCGCGGCTGGCGGCGCTGCTCGGCGAGGCCGCTGGAGCCGAGGTCGACGGAGCCGGGCGGGTCGCGGTCGGCCCGGACCTGAGCGTGGCCGGGCACCCGGAGGTGCTCGCGCTCGGCGACATGGTGAGCGTCCGCGGCACCGACGGCGAGCCCCTCGCGCTGCCCGGCCTGGCGCCGGTCGCGATCCAGCAGGGCCGCTATGCGGCGCGCGCGATCGCCACCCGCCTTCGCGGCGAGCAACCGCGCCCGTTCCACTACCTCGACAAGGGCAACCTGGCGACGATCGGCCGCTCGAAGGCGGTCGCCGAGCTGCGCGGCGGCATCCACCTCTGGGGCCTCCCCGCCTGGCTCGCCTGGCTGACCGTCCACATCTACTACCTGATCGGCTTCCAGAACCGACTCCTGGTCCTGCTCCGCTGGACCTTCAGCTTCCTCACCCGCGGCCGCGGCGCGAGGTTGATCGGCCTCGGCGCAAAGATCCCGGAGGAGTAGGGCGCGGGCCGCCGAGGCGGCGCGCCGGAGGAGGCGCGGTCGCGAGCCGGCGCTCGAGGAAGGGACGGGGCCTCGCAGGCTGGGCCCGGGGAAGGGACGGGGCCCGCCGCAGGCTGGCGCCGGGGGGCAGCAAGGGACGGCCGAGGGACGAGGAAAGGGACCCGGCCCTCTCGGCCACGGCCCGGGCAGGCTGTGGCCGTGGCCGAGAGGGCCGGGTCTTCGATGAGTGGAGGAAGGGACGCGGGGGCGTCACGGGAGAGCGACGGGAGTCCCACGGATCC
>JBPYFM010000220.1:0-3527 GCA_051986435.1 Solirubrobacterales bacterium
GCCAGAACCGGATCTATGCCTACGCGATCGGCATCGTGGCCGGAACCATCGTCCAGCTGATGATCCCGGTGTGGGACCTCCGCAACACGCCGTTCAGGTTCCGCTGGAGCTTCGAATGGCGCAATCCCGACGTCCGCCGCGTCCTCCTGCTGATGCTGCCGGTGACGATCAGCCTCGGCCTGATCAACTTCAACCAGCTGATCAACAGCTTCTTCGGCAGCCTCGTCTCCGACGAAGCGCCGGCCGCGATCGACAAAGCCTTCCGCCTTTACCAGCTGCCGCAGGGCATCTTCTCGGTGGCGATCGCGACCGTCCTCTTCCCCACCCTCGCCCGCTTCGCCAACAACAGCGAATTCGTCAACCTGCGGGCGACGCTGGCCAACGGCATGCGCCAGATCCTCTTCGTGCTCGTCCCCGCGGCGGCGGTGTTCCTCGCCCTTTCGGATCCGATCATCCGCCTCGTCTACCAGCGCGGCGAATTCGGGCCGGCGGAAACGACGCTCGTCGGCACGGCGCTCTTCTGGTTCGCCTTCTCGCTGCCGACCAACGGCATCTACCTGCTGCAGACGCGCACCTTCTTCAGCCTCCAGCGGCCCTGGCAGGCGACCGGTCTGGCGGTGATCGACCTCGTCGTCTCGGCGCTCGCGGCCTGGGCGCTCTACGGGCCGTTCGGCGTCGGCGGGATCGTCGCCGGGACGGGGATCGGCACCAGCGCCGCCGTCTTCGCCCAGGCCTTCATCCTGCGGCGGGAATTCCACGGCCTGGAGCTGGGACGGCTGCTCTCGACGACGATCCGCATCTCGATCGCCTCGCTCGTCCTCGCCGCCGTCAGCTGGCTGGTTTGGGACGGCCTCGACAGCGCCCTGGGCCGGAGCACCGTCGCCCAGATCATCTCCGTGGGGGCCGGGATCACCCTAGGCTCGATCGCCTACCTGGGCACGGCGTGGATCCTGCGGATCGCCGAGCTCGAGCAGATCCTCCGCCTGCTGCGCCGGCGCGGGCGGTAGGGGCGCGTGCTCGGGCCGGGGCGCTATCTGCTGGGGGTGGTCGAGCTGCTGCTGCTCGTCGGCTTCGCCTGGCTCGGCGCCGGGCGGGTGCGGCGGCGGTGGCTGCCGCAGGTCGGCGGCGAGGCCGGCTTCCTGGCGGACGCGGTGGTGGCCGTCGCGCTGCTGATCTGGGTGGCGGAGCTCCTCGGCACGGTCTCCGCGTTCCAGCCGGTCCCTTACCTGCTGTCGGTGGCCGTGGTGGGGCTGATCCTGCGCTTGACGGTCCCACCCGCGGCCGGCGCGCCGGTGGGGGAGATCGGCGGGGCAGGACCCGCGGCCGGAGCTCGCCCGTCCCTGATCGCCACCGTCATCTCCCTGGTGGTCGCCGGGATCGCGATCGGCCACTTCGTCAGCGGCGTGAAGCTCCGCCTCGGCACCGGCATGACCGGCTTCGACTCGACCTGGTACCACGGCCCATTCGCAGCCGGCTTCTACCAGTCCGGCAACACGATCGACCTGCACTTCATCGCTCCCCAGTTCCTCGCCTGGTTCTACCCGGCCAACAGCGAAGTCGTCCACGCGATCGGCATGCTCGCCTTCTCCCGGGACCTGCTCTCGCCGCTGCTGAACCTCGGCTGGCTCGTCGGGTGCCTGCTCGCGTGCTGGTGCATCGGGCGGCCGTTCGGGGTGGCGCCTTGGTCGCTTGGGCTGGGTGCGATCGCCCTCAGCGTTCCGGCGCTCGCGGACCAAGCCGGGGAGGCGCGCAACGACATCGTCGGGATCTTCTTCTTGCTCGCGGCGGTGGCGATCGCTTTGAACGGGGGTCCCGGGCAAGTCCGCGGGCACGGGTCGGCGGCTGCGACCGCGGACTCGCCCGGGACCGGCCTTTCGAACGGGACTTTGTTGCTCGTCGGCCTTGCGATCGGGCTCGCGGCCGGGACGAAGCTCAATTTCCTGCTTCCGGCGGCGGTGCTCGTCCTGGGACTGACCGCGCTCGCGCCGAAGGGTCGCCGGTGGACGACGCTTGCCTGCTCCGGCGGCATGGCTATTGCCGGGGGCGGCTATTGGTACCTGCGCAATCTGATCCAGGCCGGGAACCCGTTGCCGTGGATCCATCACCTGGGACCGATCGACCTGCCGTCGCCCGAACAGGCCCTGGGCGGCCGCGAAGCCCACAGCGTCTTCAGCTACCTGACCGACGGCGGGGTCTGGTCGGAATGGTTCCTCCCCGGCCTTCACGGCGGCCTCTGGATCATCTGGCCGGCCCTCGGCCTCGCCGCACTCCTCGGCCTGCTCCTCGCCCTCGTCCCGTGGGCGCGAGCGCGCTCCGCCACCTCCCGTCGACGGGCCGAAAACCCGTCTATATCCGCACTTTTCGGCCCATCAACATCGGGGGTCCTGGCGGTGGCGGGACTTGTGGGGCTCGCGGCTGCCGTGTCGTGGCTCGTGTCGCCGACGTCGGCCTCAGGGCCGGAGGGGATGCCGCGAGGGTTCGAATCGGGGCTCCGCTACCTGACCCCGGCGCTCATCCTCGGCCTCGCCCTGCTGCCGACCCTCCCACCGCTCCGAGCCTTCGCCGCACGCCTCGCATCCCTGGGCCCGAAGCTCGGCGAGCGCCCCGTCCCGCCCTCCGAAGGCGACCGTCTGCATCTGGGGGGGTATAGCGCCCTCAGATGCAGACGCAGTGTTGAAGACGCGCGATTTCCGGGGCGATGGGTCGCGGGGATCGTCGCCGGGGCCGTGCTCGTGGCCGTGGTCGTCGGCTATCCGGTCGAGCGGCACTACCTGCAGAACCGGTACCGAGATCCGAGCTTCGCGACGCCGGGGCTCGATGCGGCGTTCGCCTGGGCGCGGGACGTCTCCGGGGCGCGGATCGCGACGACGAGCACGCGGCAGTACCCGCTGTTCGGGACCGATCTGTCGAACCGGGTCGCCTTCGTCGGGGTCGAGCGGCCCCACGGGGGATTCGAGGAGGCGCCGAACTGTCGGCAGTTCAGGCGCCTGGTGAACGAAGGCGACTACGACTACCTCGTCGCCACCAGAGACCGGATCGAAGCGGGGAAGCCCGCGTTCCCGCCGCAGGCGAGGTGGGTGGCGGGACCGAACGCCGAAGTGGTGCTGAAGAAGAAGCCGACGGTCGTTTTCCGCATCAAGGGGGAACTTGACCCGAATAGCTGCCCCTGAGGGGGGAGAGATTCGAATTCCCTGGCCTTGAGGACCTGCGACCAGCCTAGACGGTTGATCCACGGGCTTGGTGCACGAGGGACGCGGCCCTCTCGGCCACGGCCCGGGCAGGCTGTGGCCGTGGCCGAGAGGGCCGGGTGTGCGGGGGGAGGCAGCCGGGACGGAGGCGTCACGGGAGTGCGGGGGGAGTGGGACGGGAGGCACACGGGAGGAGCACGGGAGGCTCAGGGAACCGTCACCGATCTCGGACCTCGTCACGGAGAGCGTGAGAACTCCACGCCTCCTCCCGTCTTCCTCATGCCTTCCCACCACCCGGGCCTCTGCCGTGGCGCCTAACTCGCTCCATACGCGAGTAAG
>JBPYFM010000221.1:0-5705 GCA_051986435.1 Solirubrobacterales bacterium
CCTTCCCGCCGCCCGCCTTCCCGCCCGCGCCCGTGCCCGCATCCGGCCCGCGCCCGCTTTCTGCCCCGGCCCCTTCCGGCGCTTGACATGTGACTATTTGGTCACCTATTATCCGTCCCGTGATCGATGACGTGTTCAAGGCCCTGGCGGATCCGACTCGGCGTCGGCTGCTCGACGAGTTGTTCGAGCGGGACGGGCAGACCTTGAGCGCGCTGGAGCAGCGGTTGCCGATGACCAGGTTCGGCGTCGCCAAGCACCTGAAGGTGCTGGAGGGTGCGGGGCTGGTGACGACGCGGCGGCGGGGGCGGGAGAAGCTGCACTTCCTGAACCCCGTGCCGATCCGCGAAGTGCATGACCGCTGGGTAAGCAAGTACGCGGAGCCTTGGGCCTCGGCCCTGACCGGGCTCAAACGAGACCTCGAGGAGGAGAACGAAGATGACTGACGAGCAGCTCTACACGGTGGTCGGCGGGCGCGGGACGATGACCGCGTTCGAGATCTACATCAAGACCAGCCCCGAGCGCCTCTGGGAGGCGATCACCGACGGGGAGATGCGCAGGCGCTATAGCTTCGGCGTCGGGGTGGAGTCCGACTGGACGCCGGGGTCCGAGTACCGCGCCGGCGTGCCGGGCGTGGTCGACATCTCCAGCGGCGAGAACGTCGAGGTCGACCCCCCACGGCGCCTCGTCCAGACGTTCACCGCGCTCTGGAGCGAGGACGTCAAGCGCGAGGGCACGACGCGCGTGACCTGGGAGATCGAGCCGATCGGCGAGGACACCTGCCAGTTGCGGGTGACGCACGACCAGCTCGATCCAGGTGCGAACAACGAAATCTGGGGCGGCTGGCCGATGATCCTCTCCGGCCTGAAGACGTTGCTGGAGACCGGGGAGGACCTGACGACGCCGGGCTCGCTGATGTACGCCAACCCGGGGGCGTGGAGCTGATCGCGCCGCGGCGCGATCAGCGGGTCGGCGGTGGCGTCGCCTCCTCGGGGGAGATGTCGAAGCGGCCCTGGTACTCGGTGTTGAGGCCGGCCCAGGGGCCGGGCTCGTCGGGATCGGCGCCGGGCGGCTCGGGCGTGCCGTCGAGCTCGGCCGCCAGGGCGTCGAGGCAGACGTGCCAGCCGGCGCCGTCGCGCGCCGCCTTGAGACGATCGTCGAAGGTGTGGACGAGGACCAGCAGGCAGCCCGCGTCGTGGGGGCGCAGCTCCCAGAGCAGGTGGTCGGGGTTCGGGGTCTCGAGCGTCGACCAGGTGTAGCCGAGCCGCCGCGGCGGGTCCCACGCCGTCACCTCGCTGTAGGGCATGTCGGCGACGTGGCCCTTCGGGTCCCAGACGACGCGCCCGCCGACGCGCGGCTCGAACTCGGCCGGCGTGGGATGCCAGGCGAACATCTCCGCCGTGTCGGTGAGCGCCTTCCAGACCCGCTCGGGCGGGTGGGGCAGGGTGCGTTCGAAGCGCAGCGCCGGGCGGCCGTCGACTTCCTCCAGGCGGGCGTACTTGTCGGGCATGGCTACTCCTTCGTCTCGGTGTCGCGGTCGAGGTGGCGTTCGAGCGCATCCAGGCTGCCCTGCCAGAGCCGCTGATAGGGAGCCACCCAGCCGATCAGCTCGGCGAGGCCCGCGGGGCGGAGCTCGTAGATCCGCCGCTGCCCGTCGACCCGCGGCTCGACCAACCCCGCCTCGCGCAGGATGCGCAGGTGCCGCGAGGCGTTCGGCTGGCTGAGGCCGGTCTCCGTGGCGATCTCGCCGACCGCCCGCGGCCCCACCGCGAGCAGGTCGAGGATCTCCCGCCGCGACCCCTCGGCGACGGCGTCGAAGACCTGGCTTCCCCTCGCGCTCATAACCATATTCAATCAAATGCTTATATAAGCGCTAGATCACCCAAGCGAGAAGCGCAGATAACCGCCGAGGACGTCGGCGGGCCGAGCAATCTCCGAGGCCGCGCGGTACTGCGCCGGTCGCGGTGCCGGGGGGATCGCAGCGCTCGGGCCGCGTCCCGGCGACAACCGTCCTCGAGGTCGCCGTCGGCAGCGGCCGCAACCCTCCCTGCCACGTCGACGCGGCCGGCCCGACCGGCAAGGCGGTCGGGCGTCGACCCCTCCGCCGGACATGAACGTCACCGAGAGCCGCCTGCGTCCGATCCTCGCCCGATCGCACGCCGGCTCGGCAAGCTCGGCCCCGGCCGCGCCGACGCCCGCCCCTGGGACGCCCGCGGGCTAGCGCTCCAGCGGCTCGCCGTAGACGATCAGGCCGTGCAGGACGATCAGGCAGAGGGCGAAGATCCCGAGCGACCAGAACGGGTAGCTGCCGCCGATCGAGAGCAGGGACTCGATCGCCCCCAGCGTCGCGGCGACGATGCCGACCGTGCGGCCGTAGAGGCCGCCGCTGAACAGCGAGTAGCCGCCGGTCAGCTGCACGAGGCCGATGATCAGCGTCACCCAGCCCCAGAAGCCGAGGCTGAAGACGACGTACGCCGTCTGGTTGAAGAAGTTCGCGTTGCTGATCGCGGCGATGCCATAGATCACGTTCAGGACTCCGGCGATGAGCAACAGGATGGCGGCGAACATCGCGCGCGCCTCGCCTCTCACTTCCACGTCAATCTCCTTTATCTGGGGTCGGGACACTGTGGAAACGGCTTGACGGTGCGGTTTTCGGCGGCGACGGGCGGTCCCCTGCCGCCGGTTCGGCAGACTTGGGGGGATGGACGAGCACGACCAGGCATGTTGCGCGCCCGGCCGCGCCCCGAGCGAGGCGGAGGCGGAGCCGGCGCGCGACCCCGAGCCGGGCCCCGCGGACACCGACGCCGCGCCGGCCGACGGCACCGCGCCCGCCGATGGCCCCACCGACGGCATGGTCCGCCTCGGCGGCAGCTTCCTGATGGGGACCGAGGACCCCGACGGCTTCCCCCAGGACCGCGAGGGGCCGGTCCGCGAGATCGAGCTGCCGCCGTTCTGGATCGACCCGGTCGCGGTCGCCAACGCCCGCTTCGCCGAGTTCGTCGACGCCACCGGCCACCGCACCGACGCCGAGAAGGCGGGCTGGTCCTTCGTCTTCGGCGCCTTCCTCCCGGCGGACTTCGAACCGACCCGCGGGATCGCCGCCGCGCCCTGGTGGCGCCAGGTCTTCGGCGCCGACTGGCGCCACCCCGAGGGCCCGCACTCCTCGGTCGAGGACCGCCTCGACCACCCCGTCGTCCACGTCTCCTGGAACGACGCCAAAGCGTTCGCCGCCTGGGCAGGCGCCCGCCTCCCGCACGAGGCGGAGTGGGAGATGGCCGCCCGCGGCGGCCTCGAGCAGGCCCGCTTCCCGTGGGGCGACGAGCTCGAACCCGGCGGCCGCCACGCGATGAACGTCTGGCAGGGCACGTTCCCGACCCAGAACACCGGCGACGACGGCTGGCTCGGCACCGCCCCCGTGGACGAATACGAACCGAACGGTCACGGCATGCTCAACATGAGCGGCAACGTGTGGGAATGGTGCGCCGACCGCTTCGATCGCCAGTCGCGCGCGATCCGCGGCGGCTCCTACCTCTGCCACGACTCCTACTGCAACCGGTACCGGGTGGCGGCGCGCAGCTTCAACACCCCGGACAGCTCCACCGGCAACATGGGCTTCCGCGTCGCCCGCGACGCCTCCTAGGCCGGCGGCAGACACCTCGGACGCACGTCCGCGTTCGCCTCGCCGGGCGATAGGTTCCTCCCCACCGGGAGCGGGGTAATCGACCCCGACCATGACCGACGAGGAGGAGCGCCGATGGCCCACCCGACCTTTGAGGACGCGCGTCGTCTCAGCGACTGGCAGCCCCCGCTGGGGGTCGTCTCCGTCTACCTGGGGTTCGACCCGGCAGACCGGGGCGGCGCCTGGCGCACGGAGCTGCGCAACGGCCTCGACGCCCTGCTGGAGGCCGCCAAGGACGCCGAGCACGACCGCCGCGTCGCCCTCCGCGCCGTCGCCAAACGGATCATCGACCGCTACGAAGACGGCGACCACCGGCCGCCGCCGCGCGGCGAAGCGGGCTTCGTCGAGGTCGCCGGGAAGGGCGGCGAGGAGCACTGGTGGGGGACCGGGGCGGCGCCCGCCGCGAGCGCCTGCGTCGAGCTCGGCGAGCGCCCCGCGCTGGCGCCGCTGGTCGACCTCGCCTGCCGCGGGGAGCAGCGCGGGATCGCGATCGTCTCGCTGGAGCGCGTGCGCCTGCTGAGCTTCGCCGCGGGTCACCTCACCGAGCTGGAGGACTGGGAACTGGAGATCACGAGCCTCGACTGGCGCGAGCGCAAGGCCCAGAGCCCCAACGGCGCGACCCGCGGCGTCGCCTCTTCCGGGAAGGACGAATACGGCGACCGGCTCGACCACAACCGCCACCGCTTCCTCGCCGAGGCGGGCGCGCTGGTCGGCCGCGAGCTGGAAGAGCGGGGGATGGGGCGGGCGCTCGCCTTCGGCCCCGCCGCCGACCTCGAGCACTTCGCGTCCGGCCTGAACGCGCCGAACGTGAAGCTGGCGGTGGCGGAGAAAGCCGACCTCATCTCGGTGCCGACCGGGAAACTGCAGGACACCGTCACCGCCGCGGTCGCGAACGCCGACGCCGAGCGCGAGTCGCGCCTGGTGCTGAAAGCGCTGGAAGAGGTGCGCGGCGGGGGGCGCGGGGCGAGCGGCGTGCAGGACGTCGGCGAGGCGGTCGAGGAAGGGCGGGTCGAGCAGCTCGTCATCGACGCCGGGATCGGCGCCGCCGAGTCGCTGATCCGCGGCGCGCTGAACGTCAGCGCCAGGGTGACGGTCGTCCACGGCCCGGCCGCCGAAGCCCTCGGCGAGGCGGAGGGCGTCGCCGCGGTCCTCAGATACTGAGGTGCTCGGCGAGGAGCTGCGACCCGGCCTGCGCACCTGGACCGCGTACCACGAGGAGTGGGAGAAGCACGTCCGCGGCTTCGCGATCGTCGAGTCCGAGCGGCTGCTCCTGATCGACCCGCTGCTGGTCGGCGACCAGTGGGAGGAGCTGGAGGTGATGCGCGGCGGCACCTCGCTCGACGTGCTGGTGACGATCCACCACCACGCGCGCTCCGCGGCGGCGATCCGCGAGCGCCATCCCGACGCGACGATCTGGGCCTACGCGCCCGACCGCGAGGAGGTCGAGAAGCGGGCTCTGGTCGACCGCAATTTCGACGCGGGGGAGGAGCTGCCCGGCGGCCTGGTCGCCCTCGCGGCGCCGCCGCGGCCCGAAGTCGTCTTCTGGGACCCCGTCCACGCCGTCCTCTTCAGCGGCGATGCCCTGCTCGGCGACGGCGAAGAGGGAGAGGGGCTCCACCTCTGTCCGGCGTCCTGGCTCGACGCCGAGGACGGTCAGGAGACCTTGCGCGAGGCGCTCGCACCGGTGCTCGACCTACCGGTCGAGCTGGTCCTCACCGCCCACGGCGAGATGGTCCTCGGCGCCGCGCCCGCGGCGCTCCGGCGCGCTCTCGTTTGATCGGAGGGGTCTTCGGGGGGCGGGGGCGGGAGGGGAAGGGACGCGGCCTCTCAAGCTGGCGCCCGGGGGCGGTAAGGGGCGGCGAGGGGCGGCAAGGGGCGGGCGAGGGACGGGAAAGGGACCCGGCTGGCCTGGACCCTGTCCCCGTGTTGACACCCACCTGAGCTGAGATCGCTCGGATGCCGAGGAGGGGCGAAGCCCCGACGAGGCATCCGAGGTGGCTCGGAGGATGGCCGCTCGACCCAAAGGAGA
>JBPYFM010000222.1:0-7716 GCA_051986435.1 Solirubrobacterales bacterium
GGGGGACCCTCGATCCGGGCCCGGAAAGGGACGGAAGGCGCCCGGGCGTGTGACGTTCCCGGCGTCTTCGTCACGGATCGGCCCCTGACGGCCCCCGGTCGGCCGGAGGTGTGCCTTTTCTCGCACCTCACCCTCACGGAAGTCCGACCGCCTCACGTCCCTGTACCGGCTCTCCCCCGCACCCCTCACGTCCTGGGCGCCTCATGGGGGTCACAGCCTGCCAGGACCCCCATGAGGCGCCCAGGACGCCCGCCGGCGCCCCGAAGTGGTGTGGACGGCCCGGCCCGAAGTGGTGTGGGCGGCCCGGCCCGAAGTGGTGTGGGCGGCCCGGCCCGAAGCCGTGCGCACGCCCCGCCCCGCCCCGCAGCGCTGCGCACGGCCCGGCCCCTCACCCCTCCCCGGGCGACACAAGCTCGTGCTGATACGCGTACGCCACCGCCTGCGCTCGATCCCGTGCGCCGATCTTGGCGAAGAGGTGGTTGACGTGGCTCTTCACGGTGGCGGCGCTGACCACGAGGCGGTCGGCGATCTCGCCGTTCGAGAGACCCGCCGCGATCAGCTCGAGGACCTCCGCCTCGCGCGGGGTCAGGCCGTCGGGGAGCTCGTCGTCCGGGCAGGGCGGCGCCTCGCCGCGTCGCACCGCGGTCAGGAGCTGGCGTTGGACGGCGGGGTCGATCGCCGCCTCGCCCGCCGCCACCCGTTCGACCGCGCTCTGGATCTGCTCCGCGCCCGCGTCCTTGGTCAGGTAGCCGCGCGCGCCGGCCTGGAGGGCCTGGACGACGGTCTCGTCGTCGGCGTAGGTGGTGAGGGCGACGACGCCGACGCCCGGGTGGGACTCGGCCAGGCGACGGGTCGCCTCGATGCCGTCGAGGCGGGGCATCCGCAGGTCCATCAGGACGACGTCGGGACGCTCGGCGGCGACCATCGCCAGCGCCTCCTCGCCGTCGGCGGCGGCGCCGACCGGCTCGATCCCGTCGATCAGTCCGAGCATCAAGGTGAGGCCCTCGCGGACGACGCGCTGGTCGTCGGCGACGATCACGCGGAGGGGCGCCGCGCCGTTGTCCTCGCTCATGCCGGCACCCAGAGCTCGACGCGGAAGCCGTCCTCGGTCGGCCCGGCGAGGAGGCGGCCGCCGATCAGCTCGGCGCGCTCGCGCATCCCGCTGACGCCGTAGCCGGAGCCCGTGCCCGCCAGCGCCGCGGGCTGGGGCACCCGCGACTCGGCGCCGTGGCCGGCGGAGTCGGCGACGATCAGCTGCACGCCGTCGGGGTCGTAGTCGAGGCGGATCGCCACCAGCTCGGCCTGCTCGGCGTGCTTGCGCACGTTGGTGAGCGCCTCCTGGGCGGTGCGGAAGACGGCGAGCGCCGCTTCGGAGGGCAGCCGGCGCGGGGTGCCGCTGACCGCGAGCGTGCACTCGATGCCGTGTGCGCGCATTTCCTCGATCAACTCCTCGAGCTTGTCCGGGCCGGGGACGGAGTCGCCGCGCAGGGCTTTGATCGCCGCGCGCGCCTCGTCGAGGCCGGAGGCCGCGTGGCGGTGGGCGCGCCCGATCGCCGCGATCACCTCCGAGTCGACGTCACGGTCGAGGGCCAGCAGGCGCGCCCCCTCGAGCTCGACGGAGAGCGCCGAGAGCGAGTGGGCGAGGACGTCGTGCAGCTCACGCGCGATCCGGCCGCGCTCGTCGAGCGCCGCCGCCTCGTTCCGCGCCCGCCGCGTCTGCTCCTCCTCGGCGAGCAGTTCCTGCGCCTGGATCTGGTGGTTCTCGCTCAGTCGCACGAGGTGGCCGATCACGAACATGAAGACGTAGGCGATGTTGGTCCAGGCGAGGACCAGGAGGCGGTCGCTCGCGCCGATCAGGATGCCGATGTCGACGATCGCGATGATCGGGACGATCGCCGCCAGCGCCAGCCGTTTCGGCAGCCGCATCACCGCCGAGGCGACCGCCGCGTAGGTGCCGAGCACCGCGGTGCCGGAGGGCTGCACGCTCATCAGCGCGATCGAGGCGATCCCCAGCAGCAGGATGAAGGCGAACTCGGCGCGGTCGTCCTGCGGATCGAAGTAGAGCTCGATCGCGATCAGCGCCGCCAGCGTGCCGCCGCCGAGCAGCGTCACCAGGCCTTCGCCGTGGAGAGCCGGGGTCGGCGTGCCGATCAGGCCGCTGATCAGGATCAGGACCATCGAGGCGACCGGCCACATCCGCATCCGCAGCGGCGGCCGACAGTCCTCGCCCGCCGCGCCGTCCTGCTTGCTGAGGCGCTGGCGCAGCAGCATGATCCCGTGCGGGCGGTCGGGTTCGTCGTCCGGGCGGAAGATCTGCATGGACACAGGTTAGGAGGCGGCCCGCGGCTTGTCATGGGCGCCGGGGTTGAGCGTCGGGAAGGCGGCTCCACCCAGGGGTTGAGGCGCAAGTTCGGCGCCCGAGCCGATGCGGCGCGGCGCCCCGCGCCGTAGCTTCCCGGCCATGGATACGGCCATACGCGTTCACGGGCTGCGGCGCTCCTTCGGGGACGTCGAGGCCGTCGCAGGGGTCGACCTGGAGGTCGGCCACGGAGAGATCTTCGCCTTTCTGGGGCCCAACGGGGCGGGGAAGACGACGACGATCGAGATCCTCGAGGGGTTCGGCGAGCGCGACGCCGGGGAGGTCGAGGTGCTCGGCGTCGACCCGGCCCACGCGACGTCGGACTGGCGCCAGCGGGTCGGCATCGTGATGCAGGAGTCGCCCGGCGAGCAGGAGCTGAGCGTGCGCGAGTGCATGGAGCTGTACGCCGGTCTATATAAGAAGCCGCGCCCGGTCGACGACACGCTGCAGCTGGTCGGGCTCGACGCGGAGGCGGCGGCGAAGATGACCGGCACCCTTTCCGGCGGCCAGCGGCGGCGTCTCGACGTCGCCCTGGCGCTGATCGGGGACCCGGAGCTGATCTTCCTCGACGAGCCGACCACCGGCTTCGACCCGGCGGCACGCCGGGACGCCTGGAGGATGCTCGACGGGCTGCGCGACCTCGGCAAGACGATCTTCCTCACCACGCATTACATGGAGGAGGCGGAGCGGCTCGCCGACCGGATCGCGGTGATCGCGGGCGGGCGGATCATCGACGAGGGGACGCCGGCGACGATCGGCCACCGCGACATCGCCGCCTCGGAGATCATCTTCAGCCTGTCGCCCGGCACCTCCGACCGGGAGCTGCCCGACGACCTGTTGGCGCTGATGCAGCCGGCGCGCCGCGACGGGCGGATCGAACTGCACAGCGCCGCGCCGCTCGCCGACCTGGGCCGCCTCGGCTCCTGGGCCGACGGGCGCGGCATCGAGGTGGGCGAGCTCGAGGTCCGCCGTCCCACCCTGGAGGACGTCTACCTGCGCCTCACCGCGGAAGCGGCGGGCGTCGAGACCGAGGGGGTCGCCTGATGGACCTGGTCCTGCACGTCACCCGCTTCCAGCTTCGTGCCTTCCTGCGCAACAAACGCGCGCGGATGTTCACCCTGGTCATCCCGCTGATCCTGCTGGCGCTGCTGGCGGGGGTCTTCCACGGCGGCGAAACGACGGTCAGCGGGGTGAAGATCGACTATCGGCAGTTCTTCGTGCCGAGCGTGATCGTCTTCTCGCTGACCCTGTCGACGCTGGCGATGCTGGTCGCCTCGGTGGTCCAGCAGCGGGAGATGGGGATCCTGAAGCGGCGTCGGGCCACGCCGATGCCCGCCTGGGCGCTGATCGCCAGCCAGTCGCTGACGGTCGTTCTGATGGCGATCGGCACCGTGGCGCTGCTCCTGGTCGTCGGCGCGATCGCCTTCGACGTCCGCATCCCGGCGGAAGGATGGCCGACGCTGGTGCTCGGGGTGATCGGCGGGGCGTTCGCCTTCTGCGGCCTCGGCTACGCGCTCAGCACCTTCGCCGACTCCGCCGACTCGGCGCAGCCGATGATCCAGCTGATCACCTTCCCGCTGTTCTTCATCTCCGGGATCTGGATCCCGCTGGCGGAACTGCCGACGGTGCTGCAGGTGATCGCGAAGATCTTCCCGGTCGAGCACGTCGCCGACCTGGTGCACCGGGCGTACGTCGGCGCGGTCCCGACCGGTCCGGTGCTGCTCGACCTCGCGATCCTGGTCGGCTGGGCGGCGCTGGGCGCCGCGGTCGCGTCGAAGCGCTTCGCCTGGCTGCCACCCCGGCGGGGGTAGGAGCGCCCGCTGTTCCTTATGCGCCCATGAGGCGCATAAGGAACAGCGGGGCGGGCGTCATTTCGTCTTCGTTTCGACCGGGCAGGCTTCCGGGTTGCCGCCGTGGAAGTAGCACTGGTCGTTGACCCAGTGGACCGTGTAGTGGACCCCGGCGAGGACGACGTTGTGGCGGATCGCGAAGAAGACGGTGACCTTGCCGAAGTAGTCGTTCGGCCCCTGGAACCAGGTGACGCCGCACTTCATCCGTGCCTTGGCGAGGCGCTCGCACTTGACCGTCTTTTCCTGGCCGTGGACGAACGCCGACCCGAATGCTTCTTCCATCGCCAGGCCGCTTATTTCTTCGGAGCGTTCCCGGGTGAGCAGCGGGATGTGCGCCTTCGGCACCTTCACCCTCGGCGTCGGCGCGCCCGCTTCGACCGCGTCGATCCAGCTCTGCACCCAGGAGGAGATCTGGTCGACGCGGGTGAAGACCGCCGGGCTCGCCGGGTTGCAGGAGCCGTCGCCGAGGCTCGTCACCCCGAGCTCGACCGGCGTACCGTCCGCGCGCGTGGCGATCGCCGGGCCGCCGGAGTCGCCGTGGCAGGTGGTGATCTTGAAGTGCGGCGAGTCGAGCGCGCAGACCTGTCGGCTCGGATCGAAGAAGGGGTAGAAGCGCCGCGTCTCTTCCCTGCATTTCGAGGCTTCCTGGATCGGCACCGTCGCCGCCTGCAGCTGGTTTGGGGCGTGGCCGGTGCTGCGGTTGTCGATGCCCCAGCCGGCGACGGTCAACTGGTCGCCCGGTTCGTAGAGCGCCGCGTCGGCGCTGGTGGCGAGGGCGATCGGCGGCGCGCTCACCGGGGCGGTGAGGATCAGCAGGCCGGCGTCGCCGTGCAGCTGGGTCGGGTCGAAGCCGGGGTAGGCGAGGACCCGTTCGACCTGGCTGATCTGGGCGCGCTGGATCGCCTGCAGGTTCGAGACGCCGGTCGCGACCGCGATCAGCTTCGGCTCGACGATCGAGCTCGATTCGATGTCCTCGACGCAATGGCCCGCGGTGAGGATCACCCGCGGCGCGACCACCGTGCCGGTGCACGCGTAGCCGGCCGTCGCCTGGACCCCTTCGATGAAGGCGAGCGACGGGTATTCGGCGATCGTCGCGTTGTGCCCGCCGATCACCGACGCGGTGGCCTTCGGGCTGGACGCGGCGGTCGCGGTCGCGGCGAGGATCAGCACCGCCAGCGCGGTGAGCGCGGCAAGCAGCGGCACCGCGGCCCCGCGGCGGGTGAAGGTCTTCAAATTGGCCTCGTTCGGTCGAGTCGTCACGTTTTCCCTGCGTAGAGCCCGATCGGCCCGGGCGCCCGAGTGTAGCGGCGTCCCTTCAGGAAACCCCAGGGTGGCGCCGAGTATCGGCCATCCCCGGGCAGGCCCTCGAGGAGGCGGTGACGGCGGCGACGGCGCGGCGACCGTCTCCAGCTATCGACCAAATGAAAACGGCCCCGCGCCAGGGCGCGGGGCCGTCCGTCATGCGGCTGAATGGAGTCGAACCATCACGGGTGTTTCCACCCACAAGGCCCTCAACCTTGCGCGTCTACCAGTTCCGCCACAGCCGCTGGTGGGGTTGTGCGTGGAAGACTAACGGGGCAGGGCATCGGTCAGCTTCGTCAGCACTGTCGCTCAATCCGACAGTGCCTGGCTCAACCGAAGCTCGACCTCGCCGAGGGCGCGGCGCACCCGCCGGTCGAAGGTCGCGACCTCGGCGCCCAGGCGCTCGGCGGTGGCGATGGCGAAGCCGTCGGCGAGGCTGATGCCGAGGGCGCGACGTCGGGCCGCCAGGCGGGCCACGGCGGCGTCCGGCGCAGACGTTCGGATGCCCAGCGAGGCGATCGCGTCGACCGCGGCGCGGAGGTTCCGGTCGTCCTCGGCCGGGCGCACGAGCGCCTCGGCGTAGTTGACGGTGCAGATCACGAGCTCGGTCCCCGTCGCCGCGAACCGGGCGAAGGCCTCCCGGGCGGCGGAGTGGTGGGCATCGGAGCGATCGAGCCCCGCGATCATGACGTCGGTGCCGAGGACGCAGACGGTCATTTGGGGCGGGGGCGTTCAGCCACGCTCTTCGGAGCGGAGCTTCTCCAGGTAGCCGGGCTCGTAGAGCCCGTCGAAGACGCCCAGCGCGGAGTCGAGGTCGGGTGCCGCCCGGTGGACGACGATGCGGTCGGTCCCCTCGGCCTCGATCACGACCTCGTCGCCAGGTCGCAGGCCGGCCGCCTCGAGGGTCTCGACCGGCAGGGTCACCTGATGCTTGCTGGAGATGCGCGGCACACCTTTACCGTAGCGTAAAGGTCAGTCTTGCGGGCATCCGCCGGAAGGGATACTCTGCGAACAGGTGTTCGTCTCAACAGGAACCCCGGCAAACGGAGGAAAACGGAGCCCACGATGGACCTTGACCTGACCAAGCGGCAGAAGGAGATCTTCGACTTCATCCGCAAGTACGCGGCCAAGACCGGCTACCCGCCGACGGTGCGGGAGATCGGCAAAGCCGTCGGTCTCCACTCTTCCTCCACGGTTCATGCGCATCTCGCGAACCTCGAGAAGCTCGGGCTGCTCAAACGGGACCCCTCGAAGCCGCGGGCGATCGAGCTGCTGATGACCGGCGTCGACAAGGCGGTCAGCGCGGTGAAGCCGGGCGGCGGCATCCCGCTGGTCGGCTCGGTCGCCGCAGGCGCGCCGATCCTCGCCGAAGAGAACATCGAGGAATACCTCGAAGTGCCCGACGTCATCGGGGGCGAGGACGGCGACTACATCCTTCAGATCCGCGGCGAATCGATGAAGAACGCCGGGATCCTGGAAGCCGATTACGTGATCGTGCGTCCGGCCGACGACGCGGGCGACGGCGAGATCGTCGTCGCCCTGATCGGGGAGGAGGCGACGGTCAAGCGCTTCTTCCGTGAACCCGACCACATCCGCCTCCAGCCCGAGAACGAGGAAATGGACCCGATCATCACGACGGAAGCCCGAGTTCTCGGCAAGGTCGTGGGGGTCTTCCGCAAGGTTTAGGGCGGTGCCGGCCGACCGGGTTGCAGCCTGCGGCCGGCGGTCTAACATCGATAGAGCGAGCCAAGCGGACGCGGGGCGGAGAGAAACCCGCCTCGAGGAAAGTCCGGACACCACAGAGCAGGGCGGTGGGTAACGCCCACCCGGCGAAAGCCGCGGGAAAGTGCCACAGAAAAGACACGGCCGATGGCGCGGCCACACGTGAGCCGCGTACAGGCAAAGGTGAAATGGTGCGGTAAGAGCGCACCGGCGTCGTGGTGACACGGCGGCCAGGCAAACCCCACCCGGTGCAAGGCCAAGCAGGACCGTTCGCAGGCTGCCCGCCAAGGTCCAGGTCGGCCGCAGAGATGGATGGTCGTCCACGACGGAATCCGGCTTACAGGCGCGCTACCGCGAGGGCCCCGGCGACGGGGCCCTCGCCAGTTCTCCCTGCTGGCGCACGCGCCCTACGCTCCCAGCGTGCGTTTCCCGAACTTCTCCGAGCGCGCGTTCCAGGCGTTCGTGCGGCGCTCCGGCGACCGG
>JBPYFM010000223.1:0-9065 GCA_051986435.1 Solirubrobacterales bacterium
ACCCGTGCCATGGCACGGGTTATCCACGCAGGGCGTATCGCGGCCCGGATCGGGTGACGGAGGCGTGTCGTCGCTCCGTCGTCCCTCCCCGCGGGCGCCCCGTGCTGCCGCGGATGCCCTGCCGACCACTGCCGCCCCGGGGGTCGGCAGGGCATCCGCGGCACCCGCCCACGCCCCATCCCTAGCGTTTTTTCGCTTTCGCTTTCCGTGCCGCTTTCGCTTTGGCCGGCATCGCCACCTCGCCGGTCGGGTCTTTCGGCAGGCCCGCGGTCTGGCGGAGTCTCTGGGCGATGTCCTCGATCTCGCCGACGTCGGGACCGGGGGCGAAGACGGCCTCCTGCGGTGGGAGGTCGTTGGCCAGGGCGCCCTCGGGGTGGATCTCCTCGGCGACTTCGAGATCCTCGCCGGTTTCCGGGTGGGGGCCGTTGAAGACGGCGGCGAGCTCTTTGAAGTCGTCGGGCGACCAGCGGTAGAGCTTCAGGTGTTCACCGCGTTTGATGTGCGGTTTGCACTCGGGGATTTTGTCGGTCGGGATGCGGGGAGCCGGGAAGAGCTTTTCCATCTTCGACCCGGTCAGGTTCTCGAGGGCGCGGGCATAGGCGATCTGGTGGACGCCGCCGCGGACCAGGAGGTAGCCGGTGAGGGCGCGGGCCGCCGGGTGGTCGACGGACTCGTAGACCTTGAGCTTGTTGTTGCGCGCCCCGGTCTCGAGGAAGAAGTTCCAGGTGAGGTCGCCGATGAGGTCGCCGGTGGCGTTGACGTAGTCGCCGTTCCACGGCTTGCCCATCGAGTCCTGGACGAGCGCCGAGCAGCCGCCGGCGATCCACTCTTGCGCGTTCCGTGCGTCTTTCAGCCCTTTGAGCGCGCCTTTTTTCGGTTTCGCTTCCCCCGCCCCGCTCAGCATCGTGTTGATCGCGGTCGCGACCAGCTCGATGTGGCCGAACTCCTCGGCGGCGATCGAGGCGACGAGGTCGTAGAACGGCCGCGCGCCCTGGCGGTTGCGGAAGTTGAACGACTGGTACGTGTAGTTCATGAAGGTCGACATCTCGCCGAACTTCCCGCCCAGCAGCTCCTGGACGATCGAGGCGCCGTTCGGGTCAGGATCCGTCGGCGGCGGGATTTCCGCCTGCAGGCGGTCTAGTCGCATGATCATCTGCGTTCCTCCTCGGAGGGCGACGTGGTCTTCGAATTCGCAGGGGTACCCAGCGGTATGCGCGATACTCGGACGGTGAGCGATCGAGAGGGCGAGAGCGAGGCGGAGCGGAAGGGTCAGGAGCGCGCCGACGCCGCCCACGACCGCAGCGAACACGCCCGCGAGCGGGCGCGGCTCGCCCGCGAGGAGGCCGAGACGGCGGCGAGCACGCGGTCGGCCGAAGCCCACCGCGAGGAGGCCGAGTACCACGAGGAGGCGGCCCGCCTCCACGACACCGCCGAGCGACTGCAGCGGGAGCACGCCGCCGAGCACCACGAGGAGTCGGGTGACGACGACGGCTCCGCCGGCGCCGGGCCCGGCGCCGACGCCCCCTCCGCCGACGACGAGCGCGCCCGATGACCGACGTCACGACCTTCGCCCCCGTCCCCGCAGGCCCGGTCCCCGCCGACCTCGAGATCCCCGCCGACGAGTCGCCGGTCGTGCAACGCGACGTGATCGTGATCGGCGCCTCGGCGGGCGGTGTGCAGGCGCTGCAGGGCCTGGTCGCCCAGCTGCCGCCGGAGTTCCCCGCCTCGGTCCTCGTCGTCCTCCACCTGATGTCCTCGGGGACCAGCGTCCTGCACAGCATCCTCGATCGCGCCGGCCCCCTCGCCGCGACCCAGGCGCGCGAGGGCGAGCCGCTCGAACGCGCCCACATCTACGTCGCCCCGCCCGACTTCCACCTGCTCATGCGCGGCCCCGGCGTCCACCTCAGCGCGGGCCCGCGCGAGAACGGCCACCGCCCCGCGATCGACCCCCTCTTCCGCAGCGCCGCCCGCGCCTACGGGCCGCGCCTGGTCGGCGTGATCCTCAGCGGCATGCTCGACGACGGCACCGACGGCCTGCGCCTGATCAAGGCGCGCGGCGGCGCCTGCGTCGTCCAGGACCCCGAGGACGCCGCGTACGGCGGCATGCCGGAAAGCGCGATCGACTACGTCGGCCCCGACTTCATCGTGCCGCTCGCCGAGATGGGTGAGACGCTCAGCGAGCTGGTCGACGCGCCGCTCGACCCCGGCTCGCCCGACGGCGTCGAAGACCCCGCCACCCAGGACGTGGACCTGGTCGAGGTCGAGCTCGGCCGCGACGACCCGGCCGGCGCCCCGACCCTCCTCACCTGCCCCGACTGCGGCGGCGTCATGATGGAGCGCGACGACGGCGGACTCGTCCGCTTCGCCTGCCAGGTCGGCCACGCCTACTCGCCGGAGAGCCTCAACGAGCACCAGGGCGAAGCGCTCGAGAGCGCGCTCTGGAACGCGACCCGCACGCTCGACGAGCGTGCCGACCTGCTCCGCCGGATGGCCCGGCGCGCCGACCGCCACGGCATCGGCAAGACCGTCGACCGGCTCAACCGCAAGGCCGACGTGGCATCCGGCCAGGCCGATGAGATCCGCGCCACGATCCTGCGTCTGCGCGGCTCCGAATCGTCTGCCGCGGCCGAGATCGAGCCGCAGCGATGAGCCCCGAGCAAGAGAAGCCGTCCGCGGTGTCCGAGTCGCTCGAGGAGCTGCTCGAGTACCTGCGCGACTCGCGCGGCTTCGACTTCTCCGGCTACAAGCGGGCGACCCTGGAGCGGCGCGTCCGCAAGCGGATGGGCGAGGTCGAAGTCGGCGGCTACGAGGCCTACGTCGATTACCTGGAGGCGAACCCGCGCGAGTTCGCCGAGCTCTTCAACACGATCCTGATCAACGTCACCGGCTTCTTCCGCGATCCCGACGCCTGGGACCACCTGCGCGAGGAGTTCCTGCCGCAGCTGGTCGAGTCGGTCCCCGAGGACGAACAGATCCGCGTCTGGTCGGCGGGCTGCGCCTCCGGCGAGGAGGCCTACACCACGGCGATCTGCCTGCTCGAGGTGCTCGGCGAGGAGACCTTCAAGCGGCGGGTGAAGATCTACGCCACCGACATCGACGAGGTGGCGCTGGCCGAGGCGCGCGCGGCCGTCTACCCGGCGAAGGCGCTCGCGGACATGCCGGGCGAGATGGTCGCGAAGTACTTCGTCGAGAGCGGCCGCGGCTTCGGCTTCCGCCCCGACCTGCGCCGCTCGGTGATCTTCGGCCGCAACGAGCTGCTCCAGGACGCGCCGATCTCCCGCATCGACCTCCTGATCTGCCGCAACGTCCTCATGTACTTCACGGTCGACGCGCAGACGCGGATCCTCTCCCAGCTGAACTTCGCCCTGCGCGACCGCGGCTTTCTCTTCCTCGGCAAATCGGAGATGCTGGTCCGCCACTCCGACTTCTTCACCCCGGTCGACATCAAGCGGCGGGTCTTCCGTCGCATCCCCCGCCGCAACCTCGGCGAGCGGATGGGACAGGTGATCGACGACCCCGCCTTCGGCGTCGACCCGGTGGCGCGCCGCCACGCCGACCTGCGCGCCGCGGCCGCCTCGATCGGCCCGCTCGCCCGCCTGGTGGTCGACTCGCAGCGGTTCCTGGTCGAGGCGAACGACCGGGCGGCCGTGCTCTTCACGATCGGCCCCGCCGACATCGGCCGGCCGCTCCAGGACCTCCAGGTCTCCTACCGGCCGCTCGACCTGCGCTCGCCGCTCGACCAGGCCTTCGAGGGCGGCCAGACGGTCGCCGCGGGCCGGGTCGAGTGGGGCGAGAACGGCGCCGAGCGGATTCTCGAGGTCGAGATCACCCCGATCGCCACACCCGGCCAGCCGCCCATAGGCGCCGCGATCACCTTCGCCGACGTCACCGAGTTCGCCCGCCTCGCGGCCGAGCACGGCAACTCCAAGCGCGAGCTGGAGACCGCCTACGAGGAGCTGCAGTCGACGGTCGAGGAGCTGGAGACCACCAACGAGGAGCTGCAGTCGACCAACGAGGAGCTCGAGACCACCAACGAGGAGCTGCAGTCGGCCAACGAGGAGCTGCAGACGATGAACGAGGAGCTCACGTCGACCAACGACGAGCTCGAGGCGATGAACGAGGAGCAGCGCCGCCACACCGAGGAGCTCGACCGGCTCAACCTCTTCCTCGAGGGGATCCTCGGCAACCTCGGCGTCGGCGTGGCCGTGGTCGACCGCGAGAACAAGATCCAGCTCTGGAACGCGAACTCGCAGGACCTCTGGGGGCTGCGGCCGGACGAGGTGGAGGGCACCGACCTGCTCTCGCTCGACATCGGCCTGCCGGTGTCGGAGCTGCGCGAGCCGCTGGAGGACGCGCTCTCGGCCGCCTCCAAGAGCACCGACCTGGTGCTCGACGCGGTCAACCGGCGCGGCCGCTCCTTCCGCTGCGAGGCGCGGGTGATGCCGCTCTTCTCCGCCAGCCAGGGGCTCTTCGGCGGGATCGTGCTGATGCGCGAGGCCGGCACCTCAGGGATCTTCTGAGCGCCGCACGGCGTCGGCCTCGGCGTCCTCGCGAACCTCTTCGCGCTTGCGGCGCATCTGCTCCTTCAGCGCCAGGTGCACCTCGCGCGTGGCGCGGTGCTGCTCGCGCAGCCGGCGGGCGTTGCGCCGCACCTGCTCGGACCAGTTGAGCACCGCCTGGCGCTCCTCGGCGCCGTGCAGCAGGCTCATGTCGAGGACGAAGATCGCGTGCGTCGTGCGCGTCTTCGGGTCGAAGCCGTAGAACGAGTAGGTGACCGGCGTGCCGGTGAGATCGCCGACGACGGCAACCATTTCGTCGCTGACGACCTCGAAGAAGTTCTGGCGGAACTCGCTCAGCCGCTCGCCGCGGCCGCTGCGCAGCAGCCATTCGTCGCTCACCGAGAGCCCGTCCTCGAAGACGAAGGCGAGCATGTTGCCGGTCAGTGACGCGTGGGCGTCCAGCGGGCGCTCCTCGTAGAGCACGTAGTAGAGGTCCGAGAGCGTGCTCGCGACGCGCTCCAGCGCCGCGTCCCCCAACCTCGCCTCGTGGGCTTTTCCGTTTGAGATCTCCACCTCTCTCGTACCAACGGTACCCGTTATCTTCAGAGAGGCTCATGAGCGACAAGACGATGCAGGATCCGATCGGCCACGACGCATCCGGCGCCATCGTCGCCGTCGTCTCGCGGGAGATCGTCGGCATCTACGCCGAGTACTACGGTCGCGGGCCGACCAAGGCGAAGACCCTGTGGCGCGAAGACGTCGTCACCTGCATCCTCGAGGACGCCTTCACCCGCGCCGAGCGCGTGCTCGTCGACGGCGGCCGCTTCGACCAGGTGCGGACGAACCGCCAGGCGTTCCAGGACGAGATCGAGCCGCTGCTGCGCGAGACGATCGAACGGGTGACGGGGCGCCGGGTCGAGACCTGCCTCAGCCAGATCAACCGCGACGGCGTCGCCGGGGAGATCTTCGTGCTGGGCGACCAGGTCTCCCCGCGCGGCCGTAACGCCCTGCCCGGCGGTCGCCCCTACCCAAGAGGAAGGATCTGAGGTATGTTCGTCCGTGGGTCGTCCAGTGGCGTCCGTCGCCGCCTGCCGACCTAACCCTTAGCCGATCACGCGCCGCCAAAGCCGGTCGACGGGATCTCCAAGTTCACCTCCAGGACAGGAGAGCCCATGCTTGCTCAGACCGAAGAGCGGTTCGACGGACCGCTCACCGTCGAACGGACCCGTTATGGCGACGGCGTCATCGTCGTCTCGCTCGCCGGCGAGCTCGACCTCGCCGTGCTCCCGTACGTGCACGACATCCTCGATCCGGCGCTGGAGGAACCCTCCGCGATGGTGGTGGTCGACCTCACCGAGCTCGAGTTCATCGGCGTCAAAGGCGTCGGCCTGCTGTACGAGCTCGCCCGCGCCCGCCCCGAGAAGGACTCGCTGCGCCTGTTGCGGAGCCGTCACGCCGGCGTCAACAAGGTGCTGGAGTTGACCGGGGTCCCCGCGGTCATCCCCACGGTCTCGCGCTGAGCGCGCCCGCCTGAGGGTTGCGAGCGCGAAGCACCGGGTGCACCTCGGCCCATGACGCCGGTCGACCCGAGGAAACCATGACGGACGCGGTCCACGGCGGCGTCCTGGCGGTGCGCCAGGGAAGCCTCGGCGACGTGCTCGTCACCGGGCCCGCGATCCGGGCGCTGGCGGCCGGCGGCGCGCCGGTGACGCTGCTCTGCGGGCCGCGCGGCGAGGCCGCCGGGCGGCTCCTGCCCGAGGTCGAGAACCTGCTCGTCCACCCCGCGCCCTGGATCGACCCCGAACCGGTCGGCGTGCGGGCCGAGGACTGCGGCGAGCTGCTCGGCGACATCGCCGCGCTGGGACCGGAGGAGGCGGTCGTCTTCACCTCCTGCGAGGAGTGCCCCTTGCCCACCGCGCTCCTGCTGCGGCTGGCGGGGGTGCCCCGGATCGCGGCGATCTCGGTCGACCATCCTGGCTCGCTGCTCGATGTCCGCCACCTCGTCGACGACGGGATCCACGAGGTCGACCGGGCGCTCTCGCTGGCCGAGGCCGCCGGGCACAAGCTTCCGCCGGGTGACCCTGGACGGCTCCGGGTGCTGACGCCGGAGCCGTCGAGGGCCCCCCCGGTCCCCGACGGCCCCTACCTGGTGGTCCACCCCGGCGCCGCGACGCCGGCCCGCGCCTGGGGCGCCGACGCCTGGGCGGAGCTGGTCGGCATCCTCGGCTGGCGGGGCCGGCAGGTCGTCGTCACCGGGGCGCTGGAGGAGACCGGGCTGACCGCCCGCGTCGCGGCGGCCGGCGACGGCGCGATCGACCTCGGCGGGATGCTCGACCTCGCCGAGCTCGCGGCGGTGCTGCGCCGCGCCGGGGCACTCGCGGTCGGCGACGCCGGTCCCGCCCACCTCGCCGCCGCGGTCGGCACGCCGGTCGCCTCGGTCTTCGCGGCGACCGTGCCGCCGCGCCGCCGGCGCCCCTGGGGCGTCCGCCACGAGCTGCTGAACATCGACGTGCCGTGCGCCGGCTGCGGCGAGAAGGCATGCCCCGTGCCGACCCATCCCTGCATCGGCCAGGTCGAGCCGATCGAGGTGGCCGACGCGCTCGAGCGCCTCGCGACCGGGCACCGCGAGGAGGTGGCCGGGTGACGCCCAGGCCGAGGTCCCGCCCTACACCCCCCGCGAGGCCCGCGCCGCCGTCGCGGCCGGTGCCCTCCTCGTCGACATCCGCCCGCTCGAGCATGCGCCGGGCCACCCGGGGAGACGAGAACCACCTCTGAAACGGAGCTCCGGTTTGCTTGCCGGCCGGTGCGATCTCTCCTTCCCTCCCCGCTCGGGAAAGGGCCGGAAGGAGCGGGTTACCCGGCGGGAATTGGACGGCGTCGGCTCGATGTGCTTGAGTTCCGCACTTGCCTAGTCCCCGGTTCTCGGAAACCGGGGAGCGGGGGAACCACCGGCCGATCGGCCAGGGGCGAATCGTCTTTCGCGACGTAGCGCACGTTGAGCGCGAGCCCGCCAGCTCACCTCGCAGGCACGTCAACGCGATGGAACGAGGTCAGATGAATCCCCAGATGATTGCCCGGCGAGCCGGCCGGCGCGGTCGCCGACCCCTGGCGGTCCTGGCGGCAGCCGCCGTGCTGCTGTCGGCGCTTGTGTGCGCGAGCTCCGCCGCCGCCGCGCCCGCGACCGGCGGCGCCACGGCGGCCGGCGCGGCCACCACCGAAACGGCTCCGCCCCCCACGACGGAAGTGCCGACCACCGAAGCGCCGCCGACCGAAGCCCCGGCCGGCGGCACCACCGAACCGGTCGCGAAGCTGACCGCCGCGCAGATCAAGCGGCTGCAGCGCAAGCTCCACGTCCCCGCCGACGGGGTCTTCGGCCCGCGCACCCGCGCCGCGGTCCGTCGCTTCCAGCTGCGCCACCACCTGACCGCCGACGGCCGCCCGCACATCCGCGTGCTCAACCTGCTGCGGATCCCGCTCCGGACGCCGACCACAACCCCCGCCACCACGACGACCGCCGCGGCGCCCGCCCCGGCCAACGTCCAACCGGCGCTCGAAGCCGCGCAGGCCGCGATCGGGGCCCCCTACGTCTCCGGGGCCACCGGACCGTCTTCGTTCGACTGCTCGGGCCTCATGGTCTACGCCTTCGCCAAGGCGGGGATCGCGCTCCCGCGCACGAGCTACGCCCAGTTCGAAGTCGGCACCGAAGTCAGCCTGACCGAAATCCAGGCCGGCGACCTCGTCTTCTTCGACACCGCCGGGTCCGGCGCCTCGCACGTCGGCATCGCGACCGGCCCGGAAACGGCGATCTCGGCGACGACCCACGGCGTGATGGAACACCCGATCACGACCGGCTATTGGGGCGAACACCTGATCGGCGCCCGCCGCGTCGGCTGACGCGCGCATCGCCCCGCCCTCCCGCTCACAGCCGCGCAGCCGCGGCTCGTCCACCTCGGCGAAGCGGTCGCGGCGAGCGCGACGACCCCGAGCCCAACCAACAGCGCGGCGATTCCGCCGTGTCGAGGAAGAAGAGCCAAAGCGCGAAGAGCGCCGCCGCAGTCGCGGACCCGGGGCACGCCGACCTTGGCGACACCGGCGGCAATGGCATGGGTACCGGACCGCGCCGGCGCGAAGAAGGCGGGCTCTGGTCAGTGGCTGCGCTGAGACACGGGCACCGGCACACGATGCGCGGGCGCACGACGCGCCCGCGCCTCGGCGTCATCGGTGTGGTGAAGCTCGTAACTCCGCACCGCGTAGACCAGCTGACCGATCAGCGAAGCGTCGATCACCGCAAATCCACTTATGACTGCTGGAGAAACCATGCCCTGATTGTCCTCCCGTGCGGGCGCGGTGGCAAGCGGCGAGGTAAGAGCGCTGACCGCGGGAAGGGACGCGGCTCTTGCGGGCTGGCGCCCGGGGCGGCAAGGGACGGCCGAGGGACGCGGCCCTCTCGGCCACGGCCCGGGCAGGCTGTGGCCGTGGCCGAGAGGGCCGGGTCTCAGGGGAGTGTGGAGGGACCCTCGCGGGAGGGTCACGGGAGGGCGACGGGACCGTCACCGATCCGTGACG
>JBPYFM010000224.1:0-44424 GCA_051986435.1 Solirubrobacterales bacterium
ACCCGTGCCATGGCACGGGTTATCCACGCAGGGCGTATCGCGGCCCGGATCGGGTGACGGAGGCGTGTCGTCGCTCCGTCGTCCCTCCCCGCGGGCGCCCCGTGCTGCCGCGGATGCCCTGCCGACCTCAGCCAGCCCGGGGGTCGGCAGGGCATCCGCGGCAGCTCGGCTCGGCCCCCGAAGCCTCGCCGCCTACCGCCCCGGCAGCGGCGCGGCGAAGCTGTCGATCAGGGCGAGGAGGACGGTCGTGATCTCGGCGCGGCTGCTCGGATCGGAGGAGCGGGCGAGGAGCATCGCGGCCTCGTCGAGCGCGCCGAGGAGGAGGTGGGCGGTCGGCTTGACCGGCAGGGGGCGGATCTCCCCCGCCTCGATCGCGGCGATCAGGCTCGCCTCGATCAAGCCGAGGCCGTTGGCGGCGGCGATCTCGCGCCAGCGCTCCCAGCCGAGCACGGCGGGGGCGTCGCGGAGGACGATCTGCTGGAAGCCGGGCTCGGCGCACTCGTCGAGGAACGCGGCGGCGCCGGCCTTCATCGCGGCGAGCGGGCTGTCCATCGCGGAGTCGAGGACGATGTGGGCGACGCGCTCGGTCGACTCCGCCTCGAGGCGTTCGTAGATCGCCTCGAGCAGGGCGGGCTTGCCGCTCGGGAAGTGGTGGTAGAGCGCGCCGCGGGTGAGCCCGGCGGCGCGGACGATCTCCTCGGCCCCGACGTCGTCGTAGCCGCGGGCGGCGAACAGCTCCCGTCCGGCCGCGATCAGCGCTTTGCGCGTCGTTTCGGTGCGCTCGGCCTGCGAGCGGCGTCGAGGACGGCCGGCCGCGGGCGGCGGCTCGCTTCGCGGACCGCCCTGTTCATCCGGCCCTTCGTCGGGCCGTTCTTCCGATCGTTGACTTTCATTCATGCTGTATGTAGGTTAATCGCAAATCCACGGCTAGGAGGCGCGTGATGGCTGACGTCGAGGAGGTTCGACTTCCACAGGGAATCATCCGCTACCGGGAGGCGGGATCGGGGCCGCCGATCGTCTTCGTCCACGGCTACCTGGTCGACGGCCGACTCTGGGACGGGGTCCTCGACGCCCTCTCGGATCGCTTCCGTTGCATCGCGCCGCACTGGCCGATGGGCGCCCAGCAGGTGGCGATGAACCCCGATACCGACCTCACCCCTCCCGGCGTCGCGACGATCATCGAAGGCTTCCTCGAGGCGCTCGACCTGACCGACGTGACCCTGGTCGGCAACGACTCGGGCGGCGCGATGTGCCAGGTGCTGGTCGCCCGCCGGCCCGTCCGCGTCGGCCGGCTCGTCCTCACCAACTGCGACACGCACGAGAACTTCCCGCCCGGAATCTTCAAGGCGCTCCCCCCGCTGGCGAAGCTGCCGGGCGGCGTGACCATGCTCGCCCTCCCCTTCCGCTTCGGGCCGATCGTCCGCACCGCCTTCCGTCCCTTCGCCAAGAAGAAGCCGCCCGCCGGCCTGGTCGAGTCCTGGGCCCGCCCTGGCATCGCCGACAAGGCGATCCGCCGCGACCTCGGCAAGGTCACCCGCGGCATGGACAAGAAGCACACGCTCGCCGCGGCCGAGAAGCTGCGGGGCTCGGAGTTTCCCCTTCTGTTGGCCTGGGCCCCGGGCGATCGCTTCTTCCCGATCAGCTACGCCGAACGGCTCGCGGCCGAAGTCGGCGGCGCGAAACTCGTCCGCATCCCCGATTCGGCGACCTTCGTACCGTTCGACCAGCCGGATCGCGTGGCCACGGCAATTGCCGACTTTGCGCCGTCGCCCTAGCAGCTCTGCGAACAACTGTTCGCAAAATCCGCAAACTGCAACTTTTTCGTCCGACTGGGGGGTGAATCTTCTTCAAACCCCTACTGAGGACGGAGAGCCATGTCTCAGCAGATCTTCGACCAGGACCGGCCGCGCAGCACGATGGCCCGGCTGCTCGACGAAGCCTTCGCGGGCTGCGACGAGTGGACCATCGCGCCCCCGGTTCAGCGGCGAAGCACGCTCGACTTCAGGCCTCGCGTCGCCAGCTCCTCGAGAATTCTCGGCAGAGCCGACGCGGTGCGCTCCCAAGAGTTGCGCGCGCTATAGAAATCCGCGTCGTGCAAAAGGACGATGTCCCCGGGGCGGATCCCATCGGTCGCCTTGCGCGCGATCGACTCCGCGCCCGCCCGGCGCGTCCAGTCCCGTCCCCACTTCGACCACAGCACCGGCCGCCAACCGCGTGAGCGGATCGCCGCCAGGCCGGCGCCGCTGAAGATCCCGTAGGGCGGCCGATAGTCGGCGATCGCCTGGCCGCTCGCCTCCTCGATCGCGGCCCGCGCCCGCTCCGCGTCGTCGAGGATCGCCCGCGGGGTCAGCCGCAGTTGATTGCGGTGGCGGTGGCAGTGAAGCTCCACCCGGTGTCCCGCGGCGACGATCTCGGCTACCAGGGCCGGGCGCCGCTCGACCTGCTCGCCGGCGAGGAAGAAGGTCGCGGTCTGCCCGGCCTCGCGGAGGATCTCCAGCACCGCCGGGGTGCCTTGCGGGTGCGGGCCGTCGTCGAAGGTGAGGGCGACGCCCGGGTTGCCCTCGTCGCGCAGGACCACCGGCAGGCGCCGGCCGACCGCGGGGACGATCGGCGCCAGCGCCGGGCCGGCGTGCGGGACGGCGACGCCGAGCGCCAGCCCACCCGCCGCGGCGAGGTACCGCGCCCCGGACGCCCGCGAGCGCCCGCTCAAGGAGCGGCGTGTTCTTCGGATTCGGCCGTTTCGGTGGCAGCGACGCGGGAGGATTCGGTCGGGCCGAGCTTCTGCGCCGCCTGGGTCGCCTGCGACGACGTGTCGGTGTCCGGCCCGAAGTGGATGCGGCTGGTCACCGGGGTCAGCGGCTTCAGCGGGCTCTCGCGGTGGACCGCCGAGATCACCAGGATGACCGCGATCACCGCCAGGCAGGCAACCGCGACCGCGCGCGCCGTGCGCAGACGCCAGACCGGCTCCTGGCGCACCCGCGGCCGCACCGCCAGCGCCCGCGAGGCGATCGAGGGCAGCGAGGCGAACGAGGAGTCGGGCGAGCGCCGTTCGGCGGCGACGTGGCGGAGGGTCGACTCGAGCTCGTGGTCGGAGCGCGCCACCTCGGCGATGCCGAACCGTTCGAAGGCGGCGTTGTTGGCGCGCAGGTGGCCGGCGGAGAAGCCGTAGGAGATCACCGGGCAGCCACGGATGTGGGCCTCGAGCACGGTGAGCCCGGCGGTCGCGTGCACCATCGCGTCGGCCGCCGCCATCCAGTCGCTCATCTGGTCGGTGAAGCCGATGACGCGGACGCGCTCGTTGTCGGCGAAGCGCGCTTCGAGCCGCTTCTGCGCGACTTCGTTGCGGCCCGCGATGCAGATCACCTCGGTCTCGCCGTCGGCGAGCGCCAGCTCGATCGCCCGCTCCAGGTCGCCCACCCCCCAGCCGCCGCCGGAGACCAGGACCATGCGCGCGTGGGCGTCGACGCCGAGCGCCTCGCGCGCGTCGCGTCGCGTGCGCGGGGCGAGGAATTCGGGCGAGATCGGCGGCCGCGTCCACTCCACCCGGCCGGGGCCGACGAGCCGTTCGACTTCCTCGATCGACTCGGGATGGGTGACGTAGTGCAGGTCGACGCCCGGGTGCGCCCAGTAGCGGAGGCCGGCAAGGTCGGTGATCGCCGACTGGACCGGGATGTCGAGGCGGCGCTTCTCGCGCAGCATCCCCAACACCACGGTCACACCGGGGTAGGTCGAGATGATGACGTCGGGTTCGTGCGCGGCGACCTGTCGCAGCAGGCCGCGCGCCCCGGTCAGGTACATCAGCTGCATCGCCAGCCAGCGGGTCGGCGCGAACTTCGCGATCAGCCAGTACTGGACGTCGAAGACCCAGGGGGCGCGGCGGAAGGTGAAGCGCGAGCCGCCCCGCACCACCGCCGACATCATCTTGCCCATCGCCTCGAGGCCGTTGTCGATCGCCACCTGGACGTCGGGAACCTCCTTCTCGAGGTCCGCCTTGATCATCCGGGCGGGCAGGTCGTGGCCCTCGCCGATGTCGGCGGTGAGCACGAGCACGCGCGGGTCGCGCGCTTCGCCGGGCCGCGACGCCCCCGCGAGCAGCGCGCCCGCGGCGTGTTCGTTGCCGTTCATCGACGGCTTCGTGCCCGGGATCGGGTCCGGCGGGCGGGTCGTGCACTTGACCCATTCGACGTACTGGCGGACGCCGTCTTTGAACGGCGTTTCGGCTTTCCAGCCGAGCTCGTCGAGCGCTCGCTGGTTGGAGATCGTCTTGCCTGGGAAGTCGCCCGGACGCGGCGGCGTGTGGGTGATCTCGCAGGTGTCGACGTTTTCCTGCACGCGCTCGGCGATTTCGAGGATCGTCGTGATCTCGTCGCCGGAGAGGTTGTAGGTGCGGCCGGCCGCCTGCGGGGCGAGCGCGGCGACGATCCCGTCGGCGAGGTCCTCGACGTAGATGAAGCTGCGGGTCGTCGAGCCGTCGCCGGCGATCGTCAGCGCCTTGCCTTCGAAGGAGAGGTCGGTGAACTTGGCGACGACACCGGCGGCGCGGGCGCGGGGGCCGTACGGGATGCCGAAGCGCAGGACCGTGTACTCGAGGTCGTAGAGCTCCGAGTAGCCGGCGCAGTAGGTCTCCCCGGCGAGCTTGGTCGCCGTGTAGAGGTGGCGCGGCGCCGGGATCGCGGTCTCCTCGTCGACCTCCTGCTCGGGGCAGTCGCTGTAGACCCAGGTGGTCGAGCCGTAGACGACGCGGCCGACCTTCGCCCGGCAGGCCGCCTCCAGCACCTGGAGGGTGCCGCGCGTGTTGACCTCCTCGGCCAGCACCGGGTCGGCGAGCACGTGGCCGACGTCGGCGACCGCGGCGAGGTGGATGACGGCGTCGCAGTCGCGCATCGCCAGGTCGAGGTTGCCCGGATCGGTGATCGAGCCGGTAAAGGTCTCGACCTCGAGCGGCGAGTGGTACGGCGAGGCGCTGAGGTCGAAGATCCGCGGGGTCATCCCCTTCGCCATCAGCTTGTCGACGACGTGGGAGCCGATGAAGCCCCCTCCTCCGGTCACCAGGACCCTCATCCGTCAGTCCTCCTTGCCGGCCAGAGCCGCGGCGCGGCTCTCCGGACGGTAGTAGAGCGGCACGCACCAATGATGCTCGGCCACCCAGTCGGTATTGGGCAGCTCGTCCGAGCGGCCCATGATGCGGTGGCAAGGCTGGTCGTAGACCTTGCCGGTGCTCTTCTCGATCTCCTCGAAGACGATGTACTTGTAGAGGCCCGAGGTCATCCCGTCGGGGAGCGCCAGACGGGCCGGGTGCACGGGGTCGAGGTGCTCGCGCGCGTAATCGTTCTTCCAGGCGACGATCTCCTCCATCCGCTCGGCCTGGACCAGCGCCAGCGCCGCGGTGAACTCGTTCATCCGGAAGTTGAGCCCGTCGACCTGGTGGTCGAACTTGCCGTAGTTGCGGAACTTGCGCGCGTACTCGACCAGCTCCTCGTCGCCGGAGACGAGCACGCCGCCCTCGCCGCTGGAGACCGTCTTGGTCGCGTAGAGCGAGTAGACGCCGGCGTCGCCGAAGCTGCCGGGGCGGGCGCCGTTCCAGTCGGCGCCATGGGCGTGGGCGCAGTCCTCGAGCAGGAAGATCCCGTGGTCGCGGCAGTAGGCGGCGATCCGCTCGGAGTCGAAGGCGAGGTGGCCGCCGACGTGGACGAGGATCGCGGCACGGGGCTTGTGCCGCTCGGCCTTGCGCTCGAAGTCCTCGAAGGACATGCAGAGGTCGTCTTTGCGGCAGTCGACGAACTGGACCTCGGCGCCGGCGCCGATCGCGGCCAGCGGCGTCGCCATGAAGGTGTTCGACGGGCAGAGGACCGTCTCGCCCTCGACGCCCGCGAACTCGAGCGCGGCGAGCGCGCCGCCGGCCCAGCTCGAGAGGCCGACGCTCGGCAGCTTGTTCCACTCCGCCCAGCGCTCCTCGAAGGCGGCCAGCTTGGCGCCCTCCGACCATTGCTCGGAGTCGAGGACCTCGGTCCAGAGCTCGAACAGGCGGGGTCGATCGCGATGATCGAAACCGATCGCGAACTTGGTCACGTCAGGCAGGGATGTCTCGGCGGCGCCTACGGTGGCTCCTTCTGATGTGGGGCTGGAAACGGAGTCTTCGGAAACTGTTGCGGTGTGAAGGAAAGGTCTGCGTGTCCCCGAAAGCGGCGCAAGGCTAGCAATCAAAACGGAGGGCAACGTTTAGAAAGGTCTCATGTGGGGCCCCTCGCGCGCTCCGAAACCCGCAGACTTCCCTCTATTCGGCAAATCCCCTCCCCAGAATGAGCGGGGGCGGGGCGTTCTCAAGCTGGCGCCCGGGGGTCAAGGGACGGCCAAGGGACGGGCGAAGGGACGGGCGAGGGACGCGGCCCTCTCGGCCACGGCCCGGGCAGGCTGTGGCCGTGGCCGAGAGGGCCGGGTGTGCGGGGGGAGGCAGGCGGGACGGAGGCGTCACGGGAGTGCGGAGGGAGTGGGACGGGAGGCACACGGGAGACTCACGGAACCGTCACCGAAGTCCGACCTCGTCACGAAGAGCGTGGGAACTCCACGCTTCCTCCCGTCTTCCTCATGGCTTCCCACCACCCAGGCCTCTGCCGTGGCGCCTTACTCGCTCCATACGCGAGTTAGGCGCCACAGGTGCCCGTGGAGCCTTACCGTCCCAATGAGGCGGTAAAGCTCCACAGGCTCGCCGTCGCGGCCGTCGCGGGGGACCGATCCTTGAGAGACCTTGACGAGTCCCCGTAGTTCGTGACGGACCCGTGGAGTTCGTCACGAACCCCCGCCGCCTCTCCCACGAAAGCCTCACGTCCTGGGCGCCTCATGGGGGTCACAGCCTGCCAGGACCCCCGTGAGGCGCCCAGGACAGCCTGCGGCGACCCGAGGTGGTGTGGACGGCCGGGGGCGAGGTGGTGCGGACGGCCGGCCCGAAGTGGTGTGGACGGCCGGGGCCGAAGCGCTGTGGATGGCCGGCCGGCCGTGGTGTGGATGGCCGGGGCCGCAGTGGTGTGGACGGCCCGGCCCCCTCCTACTCCTCCGCATGCGCCGACTCGATCACGGCTCCCACCGCCTTCGACCCCGCCAGCGCGACCACGCCCGCCAGGATCAGGAGGATCGCCACCACCAGGACCGCACCGCCGCCCGGGGTCTCCGACCAGGACTCTTCGAAGATCAGCGGGGCGAGGATCACGGGAACCGTCACCTGGACCGCGAACATCACCGGCGCGACCCGGGTGGCGGGGCGTTGTCCCAGGGCGCTCATCTCGCTCAGCAGCGCGAGGCCCTCGGAGGCGGCGGCGGTGGCGAGCCAGACGACTGCGACCAAGAGGGAGCCGGCGGAGAGTTCGTCGGTGAGGAGCTTCGAGGCGATCGCCGTCCACGCGTAGCCGAACCCGGCGGCGACGACCGCCAGCATCCCCGCCGCGCCTGCCCGACGGCGGAAGACGTAAGGTGCCACGATCGGGATCGCCACGAGCGCCAACGCGATCGCGATCGGCACCGTGCCCGCCTCCGTGGTGGTCCGTTCCGGCGCCGCCCAGGCGATCAAGCCGACCCCCACCACGATCGCCGCGACGGACGCGTACTCGCGCTGGCCCGGCTTCTCCCCCAGCCGCGTCACCCCGAGCCACAAGAGCAGCACCAGCCCGGCGGCGAGGCACGGCTGGACGACGGTGAGCGGCGCCAGCAGGAGCGCCGCGATCTCGAACGGCCAGCCGAGCAGCCCGATGAGCGTCGCCAAGAGCCAGCGGGGGTTGCGGATCAGCCTTCCGATCAGCGAGACCCGCAGCGCGTGCTCATGCCCCACCTCCCGAGCCTCGAGGGCCTGCAGGGCGATCGACGTGTTGTAGAGCGCCGAAGCCCCGATCGCGCAGATGATCCCCAGAGCGAGCACGCCGCGAGACTAGCCGGCGTGGGTGTCACTCAAACGTCGCTGGTCTTCGTTCCTGCGGTCGAGGAATTCGCCGATGGCGCCGACCGAGTAGCAGACGGCCATCATCCAGACCAAGACCGCCAAGATCACCATGCCGTGACGCGCGCCCCAATGCTTTCAGGGCAAAGAAGATCGTCACCGCACCGATCGGTGCGGTTACAGCCAGACGATCATCACCGCTATGCCGCCCAAACCGCCCACAGCGGTGTTGCGCCGGCGTGCCTCGTCGGACGCCCCGATGGACCGAGGACGCGCCTGCCCGACGCAGGCGCCGATCGCCATCGCCGCGGCGATGCCGCCGACATAGGAGACGGATTCGGACGTGGTAAATGCGACGGGCAGCACCCAAGGGATGCTGCCCGTCAATTCCGCACGCATGGCGCGCGGTTTGCAATTACTTTGCGACTAGAGCGTCAGGTCTCTTGGTACAGCGGGCCGTCGCCACCCTCGGGGAGGGTCAGGCGGCCGCCCTTGGCGGTGATCGCGCCGCACTGGACGCAGTTGGAGGCGGTCACGTGGACGTCGACCTCGGCGGCGCCGTTCTCCAGCTGATCCTCGGGGATCTCGTAGACCTGCGCCGGGCACATCGAGACCCAGGTCTGGGCGACCTCG
This sequence comes from Solirubrobacterales bacterium, assembly GCA_051986435.1. Lineage (GTDB taxonomy): Bacteria > Actinomycetota > Thermoleophilia > Solirubrobacterales > 70-9 > VAYN01. Next base: position 8,558 of record JBPYFM010000224.1, read on the forward strand.
CGCGGCACGTGGGTCTGGATGCGGACGTGGTTGGGGGCGTCGTCGCGGGTCGCGTTGCCCGAGAGGAACACCGAGCCGAGCTTGTCGAAGGTCAGCTCGCCGTCGGGTTTCGGGTACCTCTCGCTCGCCTTGCCGATGAAGACCGGCTCGTCGGCGTTCGCCTCCACCTTCCAGTGGCCGCCCGGGAAGTTGCCCTTGGTCGCCACCATCATCGAGGCCATCGCGCCGCCGAAGACGAGCCCCTTGGTCAGCGGCTGTTTCATGTTGCGGGTTTCTTTGAGGTCCTTCTCGATCTCCGACTTGTGGATCATCTCGTCGTAGGCCTCGAAGTTGACCGAGTCGATGTCCTTCTTCAGGGAGTCGACGATCGCTTCCGCCGCGTACATGCCGGCGTGCATCGCGTAGTGGACACCCGCCAGCTCGGCGATGTTGACCATGCCCGCGCAGTCCCCGGCCATCAGCATGCCCGGCACGGTGAGCCGCTTCGGCATCGCCCAGTAGCCGCCCGACGGGATCGTCTTGGCGCCCCAGCCGACCCGCTTGCCGCCCTCGAGGATCTTCTTGATGAAGGGGTGCGTCTTCCACAGCTGCAGCGCGTCGTGGACAGAGAAGGTGGCGTCGGTGGTGTCGAGCCCGACGACCAGCCCGAAGCAGACCTTGTCCTCGCCCATCGGGTAGAGGAAGCTGCCGCCGGCCTCCTTGTACTTGCCGCTCCAGCGCAACGGCCACCCCATCGTGTGGATGACCTTGTCGAGCGGCTTCGGGACCTCCCAGATCTCCTTCACCCCGAGCTCCCACGCCTGCGGGTCGGCCCCGTGCAGGTCGAAGTAGTCGTAGGCGGCGTAGCTGAGGTGACCGATCGTCCCCTCGGCGAGGACCGTCGCCTTCGCGATCACGTCCGAGCCGGGCTCGAAGTTCGCCAGCTCCTCCCCGTCGCGACCGCGGCCGCGGTCGCCCGAGCGCACGCCCTTCACGATCCGGTCCTCGACCAGCAGTTTGGTCGCGGCGGTTTCGGTGAGGATGTAGACGCCCGCCTCTTCGGCTTTCTCGGCGAGGAAGCGGCCGAGTTTCGAGACCGAGAGCGTGTAGGTGCCCTCTTTGCGGAAGTTCGGCGGCGGCGGCTTCAGCGGGAACGCTTTGCTCTTGGTGAGGAAGTACGTCGCGTCCTTGGTCACCTCCTGGTAGACCGGCGGCCACTCCGCCGGCGGCAGGTCCGGGAACAGCCGTTCCAGCGCCGACGGGTTGACGTTCGCCCCCGACAGGAGATGAGCCCCGGCCACTTTGCCCTTCTCGATCACGGCGACCGGGACTTCACCGAGCTTCTCGGTCAGCTCCGGCTCGTGCTCGAGCAGCTGCATCAGTTTGTTGGCGCAGGCGAGGCCGGCGGGGCCACCGCCGACGATCGCGATGCCGACCTCGATCCGGTCCTCGGGCGCGTCGGTCGGCGGACCGATCACCGAGCTCGAGTCGAACGGCGGCGGGAACTCACTGGGTGGCACTGCCGGCATCTGGGGCTCCTCCTGAGGGGGCGAAGGGGTGACCGAGCTTGCGCTCAGCCGCCCTTCTTGGCTTTGATGGCCTCGGTCAGCTTGGGGACGATCTTGTGCAGATCGCCCACCACGCCGAGGTCCGAGAACTCGAAGATCGGGGCGTTCGGGTCCTTGTTGATCGCCAGGATGTTCTCCGAGTTCTGCATACCGACCTTGTGCTGGATCGCGCCGGAGATCCCCGCCGCGAGGTACAGCTTCGGCGCCACCGTCTTACCGGTCTGGCCGATCTGCGCCGCGTAGGGGTACCAGCCGGCGTCGACGACCGCGCGGGTCGCGGCGACGGCGCCGCCCATCGACTCGGCAAGTTCCTCGGCGAGCTTGAAGCCCTCCGCGGCACCGAGCCCGCGGCCACCGCCGACCAGGATGTCGGCGTCCTCGATGTTCACGTCGGCGCCGCGCTGCTCGCCGCGCTGGACCATCGTCGCCTTGGTCGACCAGGGCGAGAGCTCCACCTCGACGTCCTCGACCGCCGCGGTCCCACCGGACTCGTTGGCGTCGAACGCGTTGAGGCGGCCGATGATGATGCCCGGCTCGGAGACGTAGCCGACGTCGGCGATCTCGGAGTCCTGGAGGATCGGCCGCTCGGCGACCAGCTTGCCGTCCTGGACTTTGACCGCGGTGACCTCCATGGTCACGCCGGCGCCGAGGCGCGCGGTCAGGCCCGCGCCGATCTCGAAGCCGAGCAGGCCGCCGCCGAACAGCGCGTAGCTGATGCCGTTGTCGGCGATGACCTTGGCCATCGCGTCGACGATCGGCTGGGCGAGGCCCTCCGGCACGCTCTTGGCCCGGTAGACCTTGGCGGCGCCGTATTTGCCGAGCCCGGCCGCGGCGTCGTCGGCGACGTCGCCGACCACCAGCGCGGTCGCCTCGCCGCCGATCTGAGCGGCGAGCTTGGCCGCCTCGGAGATGGCGCCCAAGCTGTTTTTGTTGAAGTTGCCCTCGTCGTCGTGGAGGGCGTAAACCAGGATGCCTGCCATTAGTGGTTCCTTTCGGCGGTCATGCCCGCTTCTGGCCGCGAAAACCAAGCGGGGCTAGGACGCAGGGAGCGTGGCGTGCCCAGAGGCACGCGAGCGACTGAGGACGACGCAACCGCGAAGGTTTGCAGCGCGCCAGAACCGGTGTGACTGTCGGAAGGAACCACTTAGATCAGTTTCCTCTCGTCCAGCCAGGCGACGATCTTTTCGACCGTCTCGTTGGTGTCCTCGTCCTCGATGATTTCGCCCGCTTCCTTGGCCGGAGGCGGGTTCAGGGCGAGCACCTTGGTCTTCGACCCGGCCTCGCCGACCTGCCCGGCGTCGATCCCGACGTCGCCGGCGCCCTTGTTGTCGAGCGGTTTCTTTTTCGCGCCCATGATCGCTTTCAGCGACGGGTAGCGGGGCTCGTTGATGGCGTCGCCGACGCTGATCACGGCCGGCAGCTCGACCTCGACGGTGTCGTAGCCGTACTCGGCCTGGCGCTCGCAGCGGAGCTTGCCGTCGGTGACGTCGATCTTGATCACCTGGGTCAGCGACGGCATCTGCAGGTGGTCGGCGACGACGGCGCCGATCGTGTAGCACTCGCCGTCATCGGACTGCTGGCCGAGCAGCACGAGGTCCGGTTTCTCGGACTCGAGCACTTTCGCCAGCGAGTAGCCGGTGGCGCAGACGTCGGAGCCCGCGAGGGCGTCGTCGGTCAGCTGGACCGAGCGGTCGGCGCCGAGGGCGACGGCCTTGTGCAGCGCGCGGACGGCGGATTCGGGACCCATGGTCACCGCGACGACCTCCTCGACCGGGATCGCGCCACCCTCCTTGATCTGCATGGCCGCCTCGAGGGCGTGCGTGTCGAAGGGGTTGAGGTTTTTCTCGCCGCTGCGATCGAGGCGCATCGTGCTCGGATCGATGCGCTTCTGCACCGCGGCGTCCGGTACCTCCTTGACCAGGACGCAGATCTTCAAGTTCAAGCCTCCTTGGGGAACGATTCTCGTGTGCGAGGAAGGCCGCGGGTTGCGCTTCTAAGGCCCCGTCGCGGCCGCGGATGTTATCTGTTCAGGCGGTTGACTGACGAGTCAATCAGGCACTATACCCGCTTCGCGCGAACCTGTGCACAGATCCATGTAGGCGAAGTAGGAGGAAGCCCGCCTATCTTAGGTGGAGGGGCGCTTTTCGCGCTCTAGGCGTCGGCTGCATGGCGCTCCGCGGCGCCCTCGCGGATGAAGTCGACGATGTCGTCGGTACCCGCTCCCGGGGTGAACACCTCGGCGACGCCCAGCTTCTTCAGCTCCGGGATGTCGTCGGCGGGGATCGTCCCTCCCACCGTCACCAGCACGTCGTCGACGCCCTGCTCCCGCAGCAGCTCGACCACTTTCGGCACCAGCGTCATGTGGGCGCCGGAGAGGATCGAGAGCCCGACCGCGTCGGCGTCCTCCTGGATCACCGTCTCGGCGATCTGCTCGGGCGTCTGGTGCAGCCCGGTATAGATGACCTCCATGCCGGCGTCGCGCAGCGCGCGGGCGATGATCTTCGCCCCGCGGTCGTGCCCGTCGAGGCCGGGCTTGGCGACGACGACGCGGATCTTGCGGGCGGTGGCGGCCTCCATTGCAACGAGGAACATTATTGGCTCGCGGCGGATTTCTGCGGCGCGGGCTGCGAGGCGGGTCGGGGGCCGGCCGTCGCCAGCCAGGAGCCGACCAGGATCAGCGCCAGGCCCGCCAGGGTCCCCGCGCCCGGTTCCTCGCTGAGGAAGACGACGCCGAGCGCGAGCGCGATCACCGGGTTGACGTAGGTGATGACCGAGGCGCGGGAGGGGCCCGCGTCGCCGATCAGGATCGCCATCAGGACCAGCGCGAGCGCCGTGCAGAAGAGGCCGAGGACGACGACCGAGGCGAAGGCGCCGGCGGTGGGCGCGGTGCTCGGCAAGGAGACCGCCGCCGGGATCAGGAGGAGCACCGCGGCGATGGAGAGGCAGGCGCCCATCATCGCGGTCGGGTCGAGGTCGCCGAGCTTGCGTTTCAGGATCAGCGGGCCGGTCGCGTAGCCGCAGGCCGCGATCAGGACGGCGCCCACGCCGAGCAGTTCGCCGCCGTCGCCGGAGATGTCGACGCCGACCAGGAAGGCGACCCCGGCGAGCCCGACCAGGAGGCCGGTGAGACGTGGGCCGGTGACCCGTTCGCTCGGTTCGAAGCGCAGGCTGAGCAGGGCGATCAGGAGCGGCGTGGTCGCGATCACGATCGCCGCGGTCGAGGAGGCGACGTGCTTCTCCCCCGCCGCGATCATCGGGAACGGGACCGCGATCTCGGCGATCGCGAAGGCCAGGAGCCACGGCAGGCGGCCGCGCAGGGTGGGCAGGGTCCCGGCCCGCCAGGCGACCGCGACCAGGACCGCGGCGCCGAGCGCGATCCGCGCCCAGGCGAGGTCCAGCGGCGGCATCCCGCCGTCGTCGGCGATCTTGATGAAGAGGTAGGGCAGGCCCCAGAGGACGGAGACGGCGGCGAACGCGCCCCAGGCGCGCCGGCTCATCCTCCCCGCCGGGGCAGCGGGAAGCGACGCGGCGCCGGGCGGCGGTGGGCGGCGACGCGCGAGGCGCCGAAGCCGGCGACGGTGGCGATGACCGTCACCGCGACCGCGGTCAGCCGCCGGCCGAGCCGCTCGAAGCGGAGCGTCTGCCAGCCCTCCTCCTTGGCGATCGCCGCCAGCGGCGGGTCGGGGTTGACCGCGACCGGGTGGCCGACCGCGCGCAGCATCGGCAGGTCCGAGAGCGAGTCGGAGTAGGCGTAGGACTCGCCCAGGTCGATCTCGTGCTCGGTCGCGAATTCCTGCATCGCGGTGACCTTGCCCGGGCCGTAGACGAAGGGCCCGTCGAGGCGGCCGGTGAAGTTGCCCTCGGCGTCGACCTCGTACCGGGTGCCGATGCCGCCCTCCATGCCGAGCACCGTCGCCAGCGTCTCCACCACGTCGTTGCCGGCGGCGCTGACGATGAAGCAGGGGCGGCCCGCGTCCTGATGGGCGTGGACCTCCTCCAGCATCTGTGGGTAGACGCGCGGCAGGATCGCCGCCATCGTCTCCGGCCCCATCCGCTCTACCGTCTTCGCCGGGAGGCCGGTGATCAGCTCGCGGGCGACCCGGAGCACCTCGCTCGTCTTCTCGTCACTGGTGCCGCGCAGGCGATAGCGCAGGTGCTCGACGCCCCAGCTGGCGAGCTGGCGCCGCGAGACGATCCCACCCCGCGCCGCGACCCGCGCGAACTGCATGCCGCTCGACCCCGCCATCAGGGTCTTGTCGAGGTCGAAAAAAGCAGCGGCTTTGGACATCGTGCTTTGCGCCGGGGTGCGGCGCGCGGCTTACGCCGCGGCCACCTCCAGCACGATCGCGTCGCCTTGGCCGCCACCGGAGCAGATGGCCGCGACGCCGAGGCCGCCGCCGCGCCGGCCGAGCTCGTGGACCAGCGCACCGACGATGCGGGCGCCGGAGGCCCCGATCGGGTGGCCGAAGGCGATCGCGCCGCCGTTGACGTTGACGTTGGTCTCGTCGATGCCGAGGATCCGCATCGAGCCGATCACGACCGAGGCGAAGGCCTCGTTGATCTCCCAGAGGTCGACGTCGCCGGGCTGCATGCCGATCTTCTCCAGCGCTTTCAGCGCCGCGTTGCCCGGGGTGCGGGCGAGGTAGGCGAAGTCGTCGGCGACCGTCGCGTAGGAGAGGACCTTGGCGAGCGGCTTGCGACCTTCCTTCTCGGCCCACTCCTCGGAGGCGACGACGATCGCGCCGGCGCCGTCGTTGACGCCCGGGGCGTTGCCCGCGGTGTGGGTCGCGCCCTCGCCGCCGACCGCCTTCAGCTTCGCGAGCACCTCCAGCGTCGTGTCCGGGCGCGGCGCCTCGTCGATCTCGACGGTGGTGTCGCCCTTGCGGCCCTTGACGACGACCGGGACGATCTCGTCGGCGATCCGACCGGCCTCCGTCGCCTCGCCCGCCAGCTGCTGAGAGCGCAGGGCGAATTTGTCCATGTCGGCGCGGGTGATCTCCAGCTCGTTGGAGACCTCGGAGGCCTCGTTGATCATCTGCTTGCCGGTGAAGGGGTTGGTGAGCCCGTCGTGGGTCATCGCGTCGAGCGCCTGCACGTCGCCCATCCGGAAGCCGAAGCGCGCGTTCGGCAGCAGGTACGGGGCCTTCGACATCGACTCCATGCCGCCGGTGACGGCGACGTCGAGGTCGCCGACGCGGATCGCCTGGTCGGCGATGCCGAGCGTGCGCATGCCCGAGGCGCAGACCTTGTTGACGGTCTCCGAGGGGACCTCCTTGGGGATGCCGCCCTTGATCTGGGCCTGGCGCGAGGGGATCTGCCCCTGGCCGGCCTGCAGGACCTGGCCGAAGATGACCTGCTGCACCTGCTCGGGGGCGACGCCGGAGCGCTCCAACGCGCCTTCGATGGCGATGCCGCCGAGCTCGGGGGCTTCGACCGACGCCAGGGCACCGCCCATCTTGCCGACCGGGGTGCGCGCGGTACCAAGGATCACTGAGCTGGACATCTGCGGGCCTTTCCTCCTTGCGTGTTGTTCCCGTTTCCGGGCCGGCCCGCGGCGCGGGCGCCTCGCCTGCGGGACGATAGCGGCACGGGCCGCCGATCCCACGTGACTACACTCGCGCTGCGATGAAGGTCGATGTGAGACAACGGTCACTCCCGGAGGCCGACGCGGCGCTCGTCGCGGTCGGGCTCTACGAGGGCGGGTCGCTGCCCGAGGAGGTCGCCGGGGCGCCGGGCGCGGCCGACGCGAAGGGCTCCTTCAAGGCGATGACGCGGCTCTACCCGGGCACGCCGGAGAGGCTGCTGGTGGTCGGGCTGGGCGAGCGCGAGGAGCTCGACGCGGAGAAGCTGCGGGTGCTCGCGGCGCTGACCGCCAAGGAGGTGGCGAAGCTCGAGGCGACCTCGCTGGGCTGGGCGCTGCCCGCCTTCGAGGACGAGGAGGCGGCCGCCGAGGCGATCGTCACCGGCACGATCCTCGGCGCCTATCGCTTCGACCGCTTCAAGGGCAAGGGCGACGAGGAGGACGACGACGAGCCGAAGGCGCGGCTGGAGTCGCTGACGCTGCTCGGGCCGGCGGAGCTCGCCGGCGCCGTCGAGACCGCCCGCGTCTACTCCGAGGCCGCCAACCGCGCCCGCGACCTGCAGGAAACGCCGGCGAACTTCGCCCAGCCGGAGGACCTGGCGGTGCGCGCCGAGGAGATCGCCGCGGGCAACGACAAGGTGACAGTCGAGATCCTCGACGGCGACGCGATCCGCGCCAGGGGAATGGGAGGCCTCGCCGCGGTCAGCCAGGGCGGCCCGGTCGACCCACGGCTGATCGTGCTCCGTTACGCGGGCGGCGGCGACGGGCCGACGCTCGGCTTCGTCGGCAAGGGAGTGACCTTCGACACCGGCGGGATCGTGCTGAAGCCGGGTGCCGGGATGCAGGAGATGAAGTTCGACATGTCCGGCGCGAGCGCAGTGCTCGAGGCGACCGCGGCGATCGCCGAGCTCGGCCTGCCGATCGACCTGATCACGGTCGTCCCCGCGACCGAGAACATGCCGTCGGGCACCGCGGTGAAGCCGGGCGACGTCATCACCCAGTACAACGGCAAGACGGTCGAGGTGAACAACACCGACGCCGAGGGCCGGCTGATCCTCGCCGACGCGCTCGCTTATGCGATCGAGCTCGGCGCCGAGCGGATCGTCGACCTGGCGACGCTGACCGGGGCGATGGTGATCGCCCTCGGCTCGACCTACGCGGGCGTCCACTCCAATGACGACGGGCTGGCGCAGGCGCTGTCGGCGGCGGGCGAGGAGAGCGGCGAGCTGGTCTGGCGCATGCCCCTCCATCCCGAGTACGCGGAGCTGATGAAGGGGACGGTCGCCGACCTCTCCAACCTCTCGAAGAAACGCGAGGCAGGCTCGATCACCGCGGCTTCTTTCCTGAAGGAATTCGTCGATGACACCCCCTGGGCGCACGTCGACATCGCCGGCACCGCCTGGGACGTCGGCCGCCCCTACACCGGCAAAGGCGGCAGCGGCTTCGGCGTGCGCCTCCTCGTCCAGCTCGCGCGCGACCTCGCCGACTGACCGTCTGCAGTTGTTCCCGCTATGCGGGTTCGATTGCAGACGGTGGCCACTCAGCCGCCGAAGATCATCAGGGTCGAGGTGCCCGTGGCCAGCAATTTGCCGGTGTCTTCGACGGTGAGGTAGGCCTCGGCGGTCGCCTGACGGCGGCCGCGGTGGAGAACGGTGCCCTCGCAGCGGACGCGGCCGGTGTCGCGGGTGATCGGCCGCAGGTACTTGACCTCGAGGCCGAGCGAGGTGTAGCCGACGCCGGCGGGCAAGGTGGTGTGGACGGCGCAGCCGAGGGCGGAGTCGAGGATCGTCGCGGCGAAGCCGCCGTGGACGACGCCGATCGGGTTGTAGTGCTCCTCCCCCGGTTCGCCGGCGAAGACCGCGCGGCCCTCGTGGAGCTCGATCGGCGCCATGTTCATCACGACCACGATCGGGGGCGGGGGCAGCTCACCGGCGATCACGGCGCGGATGTAGTCGATGCCCGCCATCTCCGCTCCGACGGCGGCGGTCGCCACCGGGTCCGACCACTCCAGGGTCCGCGAGCGGGTCGCGGACTCGGTGGTGCTCACCGGCGGCCCCGACGGGCCGGGGTGACCGCGCCGGCGCGGCGCGGTTCACCGCCGCGGTAGTTCAGGTCGGCGGTGATCTCGTCCTGGCTGAACGCGATCCGCGGGACGCGCGGACGGCCCCGCTCCCGTTGTCTCTTGGTCGTGAACCTCATCGTCGCCTCCGTTCAGCTGTTCCTTTTGGTCGCCACGCGACCAAAAGGAACAGTCAGCGCGTTGGTTTTGTGATGCAACCTTGTCCCGCGACCCTAGTCGACTCGGTTTTGTGATGCAACCTTTGTGTGAGAAGATCACACCCGTGCTCCGCCACGACTATCCGGGCCAGGCCTGCTCCCTCGCCAAGTCGCTCGAGGTGATCGGCGAGCGCTGGTCCCTCCTGATCGTCCGCGACGTGATGAACGGCAACCGCCGCTTCTCCGGCATCCAGGAGTCGCTCGGCATCGCCCGCAACGTTCTCTCGGCCCGCCTCCAACGCCTGATCGACGAGGACATCCTGGAGCGCCGCGCCTACCAGGAAAGCCCGCCCCGCTACGAATACTTCCTCACCCAGAAGGGCATCGACCTCTGGCCCGCCCTGATCGCCCTGATGCACTGGGGCGACCGCCACACCCCCGGCCCCGAAGGCCCGCCGATGACCATCGTCCACGAGGGCTGCGGCGGCGAGGTCTCCGACCGCGGCATCTGCGAATCGTGCGGCCAGGTGCTCACCGCCCGCGACGCCAAGGCCGTGCCCGGCCCCGGCGCCGCCGTCTACGACCACCTCCCCTTCTCCCCCTTCGCCGAGCGCCGCTGATCTTCGGCGATCGCGATCAGCTCTTCGGCCATGAACTTGTCCTTGGAGCGGCCGGCGGCGCGCTTCATCCTGATCAGGTCGTCGATCGATGCGACGCGAACCGAGAAACCCCAGAGATCTTCGACTTTCGCATCGGCACGCATCTTCGCGTAGTCCCTCATCCCGGCGGCGTCGCCGAGAATGTCGAAGCTCCCGTACTTGCTGACGAAGGTGAAGTTGCAGCCCGCGGCAAGGGTGCGGGCGTCCGGCTGGAACGGACGGGCGGGCGGAGCACCACGCGAGGTCACGCCCAACTCGGTGAGGGCCGCGGCCGTCCGCCTCAGGTTCGGATCGTCGCGCGCATAGACGACGTCGAAGTCGAACGTCGGGTGCGCAGAACCATGCACGATGCCGGCGATCCCACCGACCACGATGAAATCGACGGCATGACGGTCAAGCAGCTCAAGCAGAGGGCGGAGTTGCAAAGAGGGGCTCAGTTCGGCGTTGGTAGCCACCTTCTAAGCCGCCTTCTTCCGCGGTTTCTCCCCCCTGATTTCTCGAACGACCTCGGAAAATCCGAGACCGCGTTCGACTCGCTGGGTCGGCGCGTGCTCCAGGCTCAGGTGGTTGAGCGTCAGGTCGACGCCCCAGTCCCGGCGGCGCGCGCCGAAGACGAAGTCCTCTTCCATCGCCTGGAACAGCGCCGTGAGCGTCTTGATCGACGGGGAGACCCGGTCACGCTCGATCCTGGCGATCGCCGATTGCGTCGTCCCCGCGCGGATCGCCAGCTGCTCCTGGCTCAGCTCGTGGCGGATCCTGGTCTGGCGCAGGAGCTCGCCTGGCGTCAGGTCTTCCAGGGTCGCGATCTCGGGCGACTCGGACATAACTCAAATATAGCGCTTCCGCGATAATTACTTATCCGCTATATCCGCCTACGCGCTAGCGTGTCCGCAGACGGGCGAGCGATCCAGGAGGAGGAGCGGAGATGGCGACTGCGGCGAGCATCGAGGCGCGGGAGAAGATCTTCATCGGCGGCGAGTGGGTCGAGCCGGTGGGGGCGGATCCGCTGCCGGTGATCAACTCGGCGACCGAGGAGACGATCGCGACGATCCCGGGCTGCACGCCGGTCGAGGTCGATCGGGCGGTGGCGGCGGCGCGGGACGCCTTCGAGGGGTGGTCGACGACGCCGCGGGTGGAGCGAGCCGAGGCGCTGGCGGCGATCGCCGCCGGGCTCGGCGAGCGCGCCGAGGAGCTCACCGACACGATCACCGCCGAGCTGGGGATGCCGCGCAAGCTGACCCAGATGATCCAGGTCGGCCTCGGGATCAACCACTTCGCGGCGATGCCGGCGGCGCTCGAGAAGGTGCGCTGGGAAGAGGAGGTCGGCAACTCGCGGGTGTTGCGCGAGGCCGCCGGGGTGGTCGGCGCGATCACCCCCTGGAACTATCCGCTGAACCAGATCGGCGCCAAGGTCGCCCCGGCGCTGGCCGCCGGGTGCACGGTGGTGCTGAAGCCGAGCGAGGTGGTGCCGCTGAACGCCTTCATCCTTGCCGAGGTGATCGAGTCGGTGGGGCTGCCGCCGGGCGTCTTCAACCTGGTCACGGGGATCGGGCCGGTCGTCGGCGAGGCGCTCGCCGGGCATCCGGGCGTCGACCTCGTCTCCTTCACCGGCTCGACCCGCGCCGGCCGGCGCGTCTCGGAGGTCGCCGCCGCGACCGTGAAGCAGGTGGCGATGGAGCTCGGCGGCAAGTCGCCCAACGTCCTGCTGGAGGACGCCGACTTCGCCCGCGCCGTCCCCGACGGCGTCGCCAAGTGCTTCCTCAACTCGGGCCAGACGTGCAGCGCGCTGACCCGGATGCTGGTGCCGCGCGAGCGCCTCGCCGAGGTCGAGGAGCTGGCGAGGGCGGCGGCGGAGGGCTTCACGCCGGGCGATCCGCTCGCCCCGGAGACGCGGCTGGGCCCGCTCGTCTCCGCCACCCAGCGCGAGCGCGTCCGCTCCTACATCGCCAAGGGCGAGGCCGAGGGCGCGAAGCTCCTCACCGGCGGCGCCGAGCCGCCCGAGGGCCTGACCCGCGGCTACTTCGTCCGCCCCACCGTCTTCTCCGACGTGACGCCGGAGATGACGATCGCGCGCGAGGAGATCTTCGGGCCGGTGTTGGTGATCCAGCCCTACGACGGCGAGGACGACGCGGTGCGGATCGCCAACGCGACCGAGTACGGCCTCGCGGGCGGCGTCTGGGCGGGCGACGAGGAGCGCGCGATCGCGGTGGCGAAGCGCCTGCGCACCGGCCAGATCGAGATCAACGGCGGCGCCTTCAACCCTGCCGCCCCGTTCGGCGGCTACGGCCAGTCCGGCCACGGGCGCGAGAACGGCCGCTTCGGCCTGGAGGAGATGCTGCAGACGAAGAGTCTTCAGCTTTAGGCCACCTCGGGGCGCCGCCTCAGGCCGGCAGGGTGAAACGAACTTTCGTCCCGGGGTGGGCGTCTTCGAGCCAGATGCGGCCGCCGTGGGCCTCGACGATCGCGCGGGAGATCGCCAGGCCGAGGCCGGCGCCGTCCTCGCCGCGGGCGGAATCGCCGCGGTAGAAGGCCTCGAAGACGCGCTCGCCGTCGCCCGCCGGGATCCCCTCGCCGGAGTCGGCCACCTCGACCTCCACCCCGCCCGGGCCGCCTTTCGCCCGCACCGTGACGCTGCCGTCGGCCGGAGTGTGGCGGATCGCGTTCTGGATCAGGTTGAAGAGGACCCGCTGGACCTTCTCGGCGTCGGCCTCGGCGACCACCTTCCCGTCGGGCAGCTCGGCGGCGAGGCGCACACCGCGCTCCTCGGCCGAGGCGCGGAAGGCGGCGACGGTGTCGCCGATCAGGTCGCCCAGCTCGACCTGGCGCATCGTCCAGGAGATGTCGCCGGCCTCGATCCGGGAGAGCTCGAAGAGGTCGTCGATCAGGTCGCTGAGCACGGCGACGTGGGTGCGGATCTCGGCCAGATAGCGGTCGCGGTCCTCGCCCGCGACGCCGTCGTCGATCGCCTCGACCAGGAGGCGCAGCGACGCCAGGGGCGTGCGCAGGTCGTGCGAGGCGGCGGCGACGAGGCCGCGGCGCGCCTCCTCGACCTGGCGGCGCATCCGCTCTTCCATCGACTGGCGCACCGCGAGCCCGGCGGCGACCGCGGCGGCCGCCACCGCGACCAGCACCAGGAGGATCTGGTCGAAGCCCATCTGGTTGGGGACGGCCACCGCCGCCGCCCCCGCCAGGAAGGCGGCGAGAGCGATCAGCGAGGCGCGCCACATCCCGCCCTTCATGGCCGGAACCTGTAGCCGACGCCCCACACCGTCTCGATGAAGCGCGGTTCGGCGGGGTCGTCGCCGAGCTTGGCGCGAAGGCGGCGGACGTGGACGGTGACGGTCGAGGTGTCGTCGAACCACGGCTCCATCCAGACCGCCTCCATCAGCTGGTCGCGGGAGAAGACGCGGCCCGGGTTGGCGGCGAAGTAGGCCAGGAGGTCGAACTCGCGCATCGTCAGCATCACCTCCTCGCCGTCGAGGAACACACGGCGCGAGGCGGGCTCGACCCTCAGCGGCCCGTGGACGATCGGCGACTGGTCCTCCGCGGCGGCGGGCGGCGCGGTGCGACGGAGGACCGCCTCGACGCGGGCCACGAGCTCGGCGGGTGAGAACGGCTTGACGACGTAATCGTCGGCGCCGTTGCGGAGGCCGACGAGGCGGTCGGACTCCTCCCCACGCGCGGTCAGCAGGATCACCGCGATCGGCGAGCCCGACCGTTCCTGCAGCCGTTCCATCACTTCGATGCCGTCGATCCCGGGCAGCATCACGTCGAGGACCACGAGGTCCGGGCGATGCGCGTTGGCGACGTCGAGAGCCTTGTAGCCGTCGGGCGCGGTGTAGGTCTCGAAGCCCGCGCGCTCCATATAACGGCCGACGATCTCGACGATCGTCGGCTCGTCGTCGACGACCAGGACCGTCGCGGTCTTCTCGGCCGACCCGGCGGGCGGCTTATCCGAAGGTGAAGGCATATCCCTGCACGCCTTCTTCGGGGACGAGTTCGAGCACGTGGTGTTCCACTTTCGGCAGTTCGACCAGGTTGTAGAGGCGCTGGTCGGTCACCTTGACGTAGCCATTGTGGACGTCGGTGCCGTCGTCGGCGGCGGCGATCGGCCTCCCGTCCAGCATCACCTTCACCCGCCGCGGCCTGCCGGGCGAGCCGAGCACGAGGTAGACGCGCCGGGCGCCGAAGTCGAGGTCGAGCCTCGCCGCCTTCCCCGCCGTCACCGGCTGGTCGCCGATCGTCCATTCGCCGCCGTAGGAGAGTTCGTTGTCGCCGGGCCGCCGCAAGGTGAAGGTCTGGCGGCCGGATTCGATCAGGCCGTTGGTGAAGTTCTGGGCGCGCTCGGCGCCGAGGTAGGACTCGGGCGTGGTCACCCCGGGTTCGGCCGCCATGCCGTGGGCGTCGGCCCGCGCCTTCCCGGGGCTGTGTCCGGCTTCGGCCAGAAGCTCACGGATCACCCCTTCTTTCTCCGAATATTCGCCCTCGCCGAAATGGGCATACCGGACCTCGCCCTTGGCGTCGACGAAGTACTCGGCGGGCCAGTAGAGGTTGCCGTAGGCGTTCCAGGTGCCGTTTTCGTTGTCCTGGACGACCGGGTATTCGATGCCGTCGGTCTTGATCGCTTCTTCGACGTTGGAGGCTTCGCGCTCGAACGGAAACTCCGGCGTGTGGACGCCGACGATCACCAGGCCGTCCTTGGCGTAGCGCTTGTTCCAGGCGTTCAGGTAGGGCAGCGTGCGGATGCAGTTGATGCAGCTGTAGGTCCAGAAGTCGATCAGGACGACCTTGCCGCGCAGCCCCTTCATCGTCAGCGGCTTGTCGCCCGGGGTGTTGAACCAGTCCTCGGTGTCGGTGAATTCCGGCGCCGGGCCGATGTCGTTCAGCGGGACCGTCGCTTCCTGCTTGGAGGTCAGCCGCGCTTCGCCCACTTCGCCGAGCGGCTCCTGACCGCGCTGCACCCGCGCCTTTTCGATCTCGCGTTCCCCTTCGGCTTCCGCCGCCCGCAGGCCGAGCCCGCCGCCGTGGCCGCCCGCTTCGCGGATTTCGGCGAGCGCGAGCTGGGCGGAGTGGCTCTTTTCGATCCCTTCCGCCGGGTTGGTCAGCCACGAGGGAAGCTCCGCCGTGACGTTCGACTGGAACTTCGTGTCATATCCCTGCCAGATCGCGAACGCAACCAGCACCATCACCGCGCCCATCGCCATCTGGAAGGCGCCGCTGCGCCGGGCCAACGGGGCGGCGAGCTTCCGCCCGCCGATCATCAGCAGGTAGAGGACGAGGGCAGAGCCGATCGCGTAGGCCACGACGACCGCGAGCCGGCCCGCGTTGAAGGGCTGCGAAGCGGAGGCGGTCAGCACGGCGGCGAGGATCGGTCCGGCGCAGGGCGCGTAGAGGACGCCGAGGCTGAAGCCGAGTCCCACGCCGGGCCAGAAGCCATCGCCCTCGGTGCTGACCCCGACCCGACCCGCGAACCGCGACCCGAACGCCTCGACCCGCGCCGCCAGCGGCGGGATCAGCAGCACGATCCCGAAGCCGAAGAGGACGACGACCGCGACGTTGCGCAGCAGGTCGTTCGGCAGCCCGAGCGCATCGATCACGTAGACGAGCGCAAACAACACGAACGTGAACGAGACGACCAGCCCGGCCACGACACCGAGCGGCCGCCGCCGCCCCCCGGTCGCCCCTGCCGAAAGCGCGATCGGCAGCACCGGCACCACACAGGGCGACACCGCGGTAGCGGCGCCGGCGACGAAGCCGAAGATGATCAATAGCGCCATGGCCTACAAGCCTTCCAAGGAGACCTTACGAATCGGTGACGCGCATGGCTCAAATGGCCTGGCGGCCGTCCGCGATGCCGCGGATGCCATACCGACCCGGGCTGGCTGAGGTCGGTATGGCATCGCGGCAGGCCCGGCGCGGGTAGGGAGGGTGCGAACGCCTCCGCGGGCTGCCCCGGTCAAGGAGCTACGCCTGGCCGCCTGGCCACGCCGGCCACCCAGCCGCCCGTGCACCTGAGGGCGCTATGACGCCCAGAAGTGCAAGCGCGACGGATTCGCCGTTGCGGACCACGCGCGGAAGCGTGGAGAAGGACACCGAAGGCGCACGAGGTCACCCTCCTGTGCGCCTTCCGTCGGCGATCCGGGCCCCGTCTCGCAGCCCGGCGCCAGCCGACCGGCCGCCCCCCGCCCCGCCCTACCCCCGCGGGGGGATCGAGGTGATCGCGCCGTCGGCCAGGTCGCCGACGACCGCCGCGCGGCCGACCTGCTCGGGGATGCCGAAGTGCTCGCAGATCGTCAGCTCGTGCTCGCGCAGAAGGGGGCGGGCCGGGTCGACCACCGGGGCGCCGCGAAGGAGGTCGCCGTCGATCGCCGCCCAGACGCCCACCCCGGCGGCGCCGGCGCAGACGCTCACGGGAACCGCGACGACGCGGCCGCCGCGGCGGCGCCCGCCGCCCAGTTTCGCCACCAGCCAGGAGGGGACGTGGGAGGTGGAGTCGATGTAGACGCTCTGGACCTCGCCGATGGCGCCGCCCTCGAGGTCGGCGAGCTCGCCGCCGACCCAGCCGATCGCCTCGGGGAGCGGGACCTCAGCCATCGGTGTGCCGCTCCATGATCTGACCGGCCGCGGTCGCCGGGTCGACCTCGCGCCGCACCACCCGCTCGAGCAGCTCCGCCGTCCCGGCGTCGTCCGCCGCCCACGCCTCGAGCTGCCGTCGCATCCGTGAAGTGGCGATCCCGATCACCTCGCTGCGCAGGTTACGGGCGCGCCGCTCGGCCAGCGTCCCCTGCTCCTCGATGAAGGCGCGGTGCTCGTCGATTTTGCCCGCCAGCTCGTCGACGCCGACGCCGGTCGCGGCCTCGGTGCGGAGCACCGGCACCCGCCAGTCTCCTTTTTCGTGGGAGAGCGCCAGCACCCCGCGCACCTCGCGGACCATCGTGTCGGTCATCGGGTGGTCGGCCTTGTTGACGACGATGATGTCGGGGATCTCCATCACGCCCGCCTTCAGCGCCTGGATCGAGTCGCCCGACCCCGGCATCAGCGCGAGGATGATCGTGTCGGCGTGGTCGACGATGTCGATCTCCGCCTGGCCGACGCCGACGGTCTCGATCAGCACGTCGTCTTTGCCCGCTGCGTCCATCACCAGCGCGACCTGCAACGCCGCCTCCGAAAGGCCACCGAGGGCGCCGCGGCTGGCCATCGACCGGATGAAGACGCCGGGGTCGAGGAAGTGGTCCGAAAGCCGGATCCGGTCGCCGAGCAGGGCGCCGCGGGTGAACGGGCTCGAGGGGTCGATCGAGAGCACCGCGACCTCGCGGTCGGCCTTGCGCATCTCCCCGGTCAGCGCGCCGATCAGCGTCGACTTCCCCACCCCGGGCGGTCCCGTGAAGCCGATGATCCGCGCCTTGCCGGTCCGCGGGTAGACCTCGCGGACGAGCTCCCAGCCCGCCGGGTCGTCGGACTCGATCAGCGTGATCGCGCGCGCGAGGGCGCGCTTGTCGCCGGCGACGAGGCGCTCGGCGAGCGGGGCGTCTTTGGCGATGTCGGGCACGGGGTGGCCAGTCTAGTGCCGCGTCCGGTGCCGGCGACGCGGCACTAGAGTTGCGCCCGCGTGCTCCGCTTCCTCGCCCGCAACCGGATGCTCAACTGGCGCTACGGACGGCTTGCCTGGCGCTACGCCTGGCGGCGCCTGCTGACCTCCGCGGGGCGGCGCTGGCGCACCGACGGCTTCGTCTTCTTCGGCCGCGGCCTCGAAATCGAGATCGGCGCGCGCGGCCGGGTCGACTTCGGCCGCTTCGTCTGGATCGGCGACCGGACCAAGGTGCGCTGCCACGAGGGACTGGTCGAGATCGGCGAGAAATCGGTCCTCGGCCAGGAATGCACGATCACCGCCTACCAGCACATCCGCATCGGCGAGCAGTGCGTGATCGCCGACAAAGCGATGTTCATCGACTTCGACCACGGCGTCGTCGAAGTCGAGCGGCCGATCCGCACCCAGGGGATCTACAAGCGCGACGTCGAGGTCGGCTCGAACGTCTGGATCGGCTACGGCGCCTGCGTCCTGCGCGGCGTCCGCGTCGGCGACAACTCGGTGATCGGCACCAACTCGGTCGTCACCAAGGACGTCCCCGCGAACGCCGTGGTCGGCGGCATCCCGGCGCGGATCCTGCGCATGCGCGACGCGCCCGAGGAGCTTCGCTGGGAGCGCCCGGTCGAACCGGACCCCGAGGCGCCCACCACGCTGCGGCCGCCCTCGGCCCACGCCGACGACACCGAGGAATCGCTGGCGCCGGAGCCGGAGCGCGATCCGGCGCCCTGGCCCGGCCCGCGGCGCCGGCGCTAGGAGCGCTCCCTCTCCTCGATCAGCTCGGCGACCCGGCGCTCGACCAGATCCGTGGCCAGCTTGAGGAAACGGACGATGGCTTCCAGCTCGGCGTTCGAGAACTTGTCGATGAACGGCAGGGAGCGCTCGGCGAGCGGGCCGTAGAAGCGTTTGGAGACGCGGTCGAGCTTCTCGGTCTTCTCGATCAGGACCCGGCGGCGGTCGTTCGGGTCGGCGACCCGGCGCACGTACCCCTTCTCGACCAGGCGGTCGATCACCGCGGTGACGGCGCCGCTGGTCAGCCCCGCATCGAGCGAGAGCTTGCCGGCGGTGACCGGGCCGAGGCGCTCGACGATGTCGAGGGCGCGCGCGTCGGTCCTGTTGACCCCCATCCCCCGCGCCGCGTTGTCGTCCATCTTGTCGGTGGCCAGCTGGTTCTCCCGCACCGCCGCGAACAGCTCACCGATTAGTTCGGTCTTGGTCTTCCGTCTCACTTGTGTGTCCGTCTGTTATCTTGATTTTCAAGATACTTGAGAATCGAAGTAATCTTACTAGGAGGTCTGGTGGGCGACGCGAACGCGATCGAAGCGATTGATCTACGAAAGTCATACGGGGAGGACGTGCAGGCGCTGGACGGCCTCACCTTCTCGGTGCCGCCGGGGACGGTCTTCGGGCTGCTCGGGCCGAACGGGGCGGGCAAGTCGACGACGGTGAAGATCCTCACCACGCTGGCGCACCCCGACAGCGGCTCGGCGAAGGTCGCCGGCCACGACATCCTCAGCGACCCGGCGCGGGTGCGCGAGTCGATCGGCGTGGTCTCCCAGGCGGGCGGCCTCGACCGCGAGGCGACCGGGCGCGAGAACCTGCGCCTCCAGGGGCAGGTGTTCGGCATGGGCGGGCGCGAGCTGGAGCGGCGGATCGACGAACTGCTGGAGCAGTTCCGGCTCGCCGACGCCGGCAAGCGGCTGGTCCGCGAGTACTCCGGCGGGATGCAGCGGCGGCTCGACGTCGCCCAGGGACTGGTGCACAAGCCGAAGGTGCTCTTCCTCGACGAGCCGACCACCGGCCTCGACCCCGAGGTACGGGCGGAGATGTGGGACGAGATCTCGCGCCTCGCCGGCGAGGGGCTGACCGTCCTGCTCACCACCCACTACCTCGAGGAGGCCGACCGGTTGGCGGCGCAGCTGGCGATCGTCGACAAGGGCCGGGTCGTCGCCGAGGGCTCGCCGGACGCGTTGAAGCGCGAGCTGCGCGGCGACGCGATCCACATCGAGCTCGGCACCGAGACCGCCGCCGAGGCGGCGGTGCGCGAGGCGCTCGCCCGTGTCGACGGGCTCGACGAGATCATCTACGACGAGAACCGCCTCCTCCACGCCCGCGCCGAGGACGGCGCGCGGACCGTGCCGGCGGTGCTGGCGGCGCTCGACGGGGCCGACCTCGAGGTCGCCGCGGTCACCGTGGCGCGGCCCTCGCTCGACGACGTGTACCTGCGCTTCGCCGGGCGCACCTTCGGCGAGGCCGAGAGCGACGGAGACGGCCGACGAGTCGGCGACGAGAAGAGGGAGGCGGTGCGATGAAGGCGCTGCGCGACACCCGCCACATGACCGTTCGCCACCTGCTGGCACTGTGGCGCCAGCCCTGGTGGATCGCGGTCTCGCTGATCCAGCCGGTGATCTGGCTGTTGCTCTTCGGTGCCCTGTTCAAGACGGTCACCGACATCCCCGGCTTCGGCTCCGACAACTACATCCAGTTCCTCGCCCCCGGTGTGGTCGTGATGACGGCGTTCTTCGGCGCCGGCTGGGCGGGCATGCCGGTGATCGAGGACATCGACCGGGGCGTGATCGACCGCTTCCTGGTCTCGCCGGTGAAGCGGAGCTCGCTGATCTCCGGCCGCCTCGCCTCCTGGTCGCTGACCACGGCGATCCAGTCGCTGATCATCGTCGCCCTCGCCCTGATCGTCGGCGCCGACTTCTCCAACAACGTGCTCGGCGTCGTCGTGCTGATCGTCGAGGCGACGCTCGTCGGCGCCGCCTTCGGCTGCCTCTCGATCGGCCTGGCGCTGCTGATCCGCAAAGAGGAGACGCTGATCGCCGCCGTCCAGTTCCTGGTCCTGCCGCTCTCCTTCATGTCGGTGACCTTCATGCAGAAGAACCTGATGCCGGGCTGGATGCAGACCGTCTCCGACTTCAATCCGCTGAACTGGGCGGTCGAAGCGGGTCGCGACGCGGTCACCAGCGGGACCGACTGGGGCTCCGTCGCGGGCAAGACCGGCCTGCTGGCCGCGTTCCTCTGCCTCTGCGGCTTCTTCGCGATGCGGGCGTTCCGCACCTACCAGCGGGCGGTCTGACGACCGCGCTCGGCGTCCGGAGCGTCAGCTCTGGGCGCCGAGCCTGCGCACGCCACGCTCGGTGACCGCCCAGATCTTGTCGCCGGACGCGGTGTAGAGCTCTCCCGAGACGACGCCTTCGGCGCCCAGCTTGCGCAGCACCTCGGTGATGTCGCGGGTGTCGCGTTCGAGCGAGGTGGCGACGGCAATCGCGGTGCGGTCGTCGTCGCTGCGCCCGGCCTGGGCGAGCACCGCGAGGATCGATGCCTCCTCGGCGCTCAGTTCTCCGGTGGCGGGCTCGAACGGCGATGGCGCGGCCTGGGCCGGCGTGGCGCTCTCGGTGGAGGTGGAAGACGCGGCGACCTCCCCGGCCGGGGCGGCGTTGATCGGCCGCGCGTCGTCGAGCTCCGGCTCGTCCGCGGGCGGCGGCACGTCGACGGCGGGCGTCGGACCTGAATCGACCGGTGCGACCGGCGCCACGGGCTCGGGCTGCAGGGTGCCCGCCGGACCTTCGAATGGCGCGACCGAGTCGACCTTGCCCTCCTCCCCCCGCCGCCTACGCCGGAAGATCGCGGCGCCGAAAACGGCGCCCACAGCGAGCCCGGCGAGGACCAGGCTTCGACGTTGGTCGTTGAGTCGTTGCAGGGGATTGCGGCGCGACTTGCGCTTCGAGAAGGGCACGGGCGGAGGTTAGCGGCCCGACTCATCGATTCTCGTTAACAAATCACGCAGATTCGATGTCGGTCTGGGCGAAGTCGTCGCCGACGTAGAGCAACGGTCGTTCAGCGAGCCGCGCGGTCGCGTAGGTCATGCAGTCGCCGTAGTTCAGCGCCGCGGGATGGCGGCCCTTGCCGAAGCGAATGAAGGCAGTGGTGGCCGCCAACGAATGCGACTCGCCGAACGGGATGACGAGGACATCCATGCGCTCGCGAAGCTGAGCGATCGTGAAGTGAGCCGCCTCCCCGTACTTTTGGACCACGACCATCTCGGTCTCGACAAGGGTCGGTGCGCCGATCGCGATGACGCTCGCCGCAAGCATCTTGCGTTCGAGCTCCTCATAGCCGTCGTCTTCGAAGAGCACGGCCACCAGCGCCGAAGTATCGAGAATCACACTCCGTCGGGCCCGTACCCGAGGATCTCTTCGCGTTCGGCCTTGGTGATCGTCTTCCCGAGCAACTCCGGCGGAATTTCCGAGCGGAGCTCGTCCAAGAACCGGCGCATCGACTCCGCATCCCGTCTCGGATTCGGCCTTCCCTCTTGCAGCCGCAGCCGCTCCAGGCGTTCGCGCGCCGCCTCGCGCACCGCTCCGGTCTTCGTCTCCCCCGTCAGTGCCGCGATCTCGGCCACGAGGGCCTCCGTCTCTCTGTCCTTGATGTTCAAGGCCATGGTGGAATTCTCCCAGAAGGGTGGAATTTTTTCCGTCTGGCCCGTCCTGCATAAAACCTAGCAGGAATGGAATGTTTTGTCTGGAGGCGGATTGTCTGCGCTATGCGAATTTACCGCAGTGTCCGAGGACGATCGGAAAGCTCGCTCGCAGGCGGTGGCCGAGCGCTTCGGCGAGAACCTGCGCCGGGCGCGGCGCCGGGCGGGCCTCTCGCAGGAGCAGGTCGCGGTCCGCGCCTCCCTGCATCGCACGGAGGTCGGACTGCTCGAGCGGGGCGGGCGCGTCGCCCGCATCGACACCCTGGTGCAGCTCGCGGGCGCGATCTCGGTCGAGTCCTCCGAGCTGCTCGCCGGCATCAACTGGACGCCCGGCGACCTCCAGGGCGGCTCGTTCGAGTTCGAGGACGAGGTGCGGCGACCGCGCTGAACCCCGCCCTCAGGGCGGGCCGAGCTTGGCGCCCACGAGGTCGGCGTAGACCTCGACGGTGCGGGCGGCGACGTCGGACCAGTCGAAGCGCAGGACGTGCTCCTTGGCCTCGGCGATGAGGCGCGCCTCGAGGTCGGGGTCGGAGAGGACGCGGATCGCGACCTCGGCCAGCGCCTCAGGATCGCGGGCGGCGAAGCGCAGGCCGGCACCCTCCTCGGGAACGACCTCGCGCAGGCCGCCGGTGTCGGCGACGATGCAGGGGCAGCCGGAGGCCATCGCCTCCAGGGCGACGAGGCCGAAGGGCTCGTAGATCGAGGGCACCACGGTGAGGTCGGCGATCCCGTAGAGCGTGTGCAGCACGTCGTCGCCGATCCAGCCGAGGAAGGTGCCGTGCTCCATCAGGTCGAGCTCCTCCGCCTGCGCCTTCAGCTCTTCCTCGTGGGTGCCCGAGCCGGCGACCAGGAAGCGCGTGCCGGGGACCGCCTCGATCACCGCCGGCATCGCCTCCAGCGCCAGCTGGAAGCCCTTCTCGTAGACGAGCCGGCCGATCAGCAGCACGAGGCGCTCGTCCGGCGCCGCGAACTCGGCGCGCAGGCGGGCCAGCTCGGCGGGGTCGGGGCGGGGCAGGTCGCCCGGATCGATGCCGTTCGGGATCACGGTGATCCGCCCTTCGGCGACGCCGAAGATGTCGGTGATCTGGTCGCGCATGAAGGCCGAGCAGGCGATCACGCGCTGCGAGCGGTTCGTGATCCAACGCTCGACCCCGTGGATGTAGGTCTGCGGATGCTTGTTCACCCAGCCCTGGTGGCGGCCGTGCTCGGTCGCGTGGATCGTCGTCACCAGCGGCGTCTCGAAGCGCCGCGCGAGGTGGTCGCAGGCGTTGGCGACGAGCCAGTCGTGGCCGTGGACGAGGTCGAAGTCGAAGCGGTCCCCGAGCTCCACCCCGGCCGCCAGCATGTCGCTGTTCATCCGCTCGACCCAGGCGACGAACTCGCCGAGGTCCTTCGGGTGACTGGGCTCGCGGATGCGGTGGACGGCGACGCCGGCGGCGATTTCCTCGTCGGGCGACTCCTCGCCGCCGCGGGTCAGCACGTGGACCTCGACGCCGAGCTCCACCAGGGCCTCCGAGAGCTTGCGGACGTGGCGCGCCAGCCCTCCCTCGATCAGCGGCGGGTACTCCCAGGAGAGGATCAGGACGCGGGGCACGGAGCGTGGCCTCGGGGGCTCTCTCAGGGCTCCAGGAGGGGCGCGAGCGTCATGTCCGGGGCTAGCGAACGCATACGCGGATCGGTGACACGGTCGCATCCTATGGCTTCGTAGAGCGCCTGCGAGTGATCGCTCGCCCGCTGCCACGCGTAGTCGCCCGCCTGGCCGCGCCGGTCGAGGAACGCCCAGTCGCTCGCCTGGGCCGCCAGGAGCTCCCGCGCGGCGCGCTCCGCCCGATCCCGCCTGGTGCCCCCACCGACCCCGTCGCGACCCTCGCGCTCGCGTGATCCGCGCTCCTCCGCGGCGAGCCCGCGGATCGCCCGCACGGCGCGCAGCTCCAGGCGCCGCACGGCCCAGGCCATGTCCGCGACCGGCGGCGAGTCCCAGGTCGAGAAGTCCTTGTCCTCGCCCCAGCTGGCGCGGCGCAACGGCCGCCGCTCCGGCTCGTGGTCTTCGAGCGCCTCCGGGACGGTGAGGAGCCGCACGCCTGCCGCGGCGGCGCGCTCCAGCACCGCGGTCAGCCACTGCGGGCCCTCCGACCACCAGTGGCCGAGGAGCTCGGTATCGATCGCGAAGACGACGAGGCCGCGCCGCCCTCGCTCCGCCGCGTAGCCGCGCAGGCGCGCCGCGATCGCGCCCAGGAACTCGTCCGCCTGGCGCCGCGCCGCCGCCGCCGCGGCCGCCGGGTCGTACGCCCCGCCGCCGATCCGCCAGAGGCGCATCCCGCGCAGCGATTTGCCGTCGAAGATCGCGTAGGCCGGGTCGGAGGGATAGCCGTCGAGCGCCCAGAGCCAGGAGATCGCCTCCCAGTCGATCGGCAGCGCCACCGGGCCGGCGTCGGTCGCCACCGGGCGGAGCGCGGCGAGCGGCTCCTCGTGGGCGCTCTGGTCGACGCAGAACCACTCGACGCCCGCCCGTCCGAGTCCCCACTCGAGCCCCGGCTCGTACGCGCACTCGGGCAGCCAGAAGCCGCCGCCCCAGCCGAAGCGACGGCGGTGGGAGCGGATCCCGGCGTCGAGCTGCAGCGCCAGCCCGGCGCGCGTCGCCAGCAGCGGCAGCAGCGCGTGGGTGGCCGAGGACGTCGCGAGCGCCACGCGCCCCTCCCCCGCCGCGTGCTGGAAGGGCGCCAGCGGGTCGCCGCCCGTCGCGTCGAGCCGCTCCAGCGCGTGGCGATAGCGGTCCCGCTCCGCTTCGCACGCCGGGCGCAGATCCGCTTCGACGTCGCGGAGGTCGGCTTCGGCCGAACCGATCCGGTAGTCGAGGAGGAAGCGCCGCAGCCGCTCCGCCGCCCCCGCGTCCTCGAGCTGGTCGGCGAGCACCGGCGTCACCGTCATCGTCAGGTCCCGCGCCACCTCCAGCACCGGCAGGTAGGAGCGCACGACGGCGTCGAACAGCCACTCCTCGCCGAACGGGTAGGTGCCGAAGCCCTCCACATATGGCATGTGCGAGTGGAGGACGATCGCCAGATCGCCCACCGTCGCCGCGCCGCTCGCCGACGTCTCAGGGCCGGCAGACGGCAAGGAAGTCGAGCGCGCGGTCGAGGTCCTCGGTCGCGAGGCGGAAGTCGGAGGCGGCGATCGCCGGCGTGAAGCGGTCGTAGAAGGGCTTCGTCAGCCCGAGCCGCATGTGGACGCCGTCCCAGCCGAGCTTCAGCGCCCAGCCGTGCACCCGCAGCTTGCGCGCGTGGAAGAGGCCGAGCAGCTCGACCCGGCCGAAGTGCGCCTCGCAGAGCGCGCGGAACTCGGCCGCCCGGTACTCCTTGATGTGCCAGGGGTTGTCGGACTTCTCGGCGCCCGCCGGGGCCAGCGTCAGCAGGTTCGGGGTGGACACGTAGGCGACTCCGTCCGGGCCCAGCATCGACTTGAAGTGCTCGAGGACGCCGCCGGGGTCCTGCACGTGCTCGATCGTCTGCAAGAAGGCGATCGCGTCGCAGGGCTCGGCGAAGAGTTCGACCGCGCCCCGCTCGAAGCGTAGGTTCGGCCGCACGTAGCGCAGCCGTGCGTGCTCGTGGGCCTCGGGGTTCGCGTCGACGCCGACGACGCTCGCCGCGCCCGCCGCCGCCATCAGGTCGGACCCGTAGCCCTCCCCGCACGCCATGTCGACCACGCGCAGCCCGCCGACCCGCGCCGCGATCCACTCGTACACGGCCAGGTGGCGCCGGAACCAGTAGTTCTCGGCAGGGACGTCGGGGAGCGTCCGCTCGCCCGTCAGCGGCAGCGGCGGCACCCCCTCGGGCTGGTTTGCCTGCAGTATCTCCTCGGTCACGGGCACCGCACCGTATTGCAGCGGACCCATAGAGTCCCGCCCGCATGCCTGCCTCACCGACCGCAACGCCCGAGCACATCAAGGACGTCAACACGCGCTACCACGACGCGGCGGCGTCCGAGTACGACGCCAAGTGGGGCATCGACTTCGGCGACATCGGCCAGGACCAGGTGCGCGGCAAGCTGGTCAAAGCGCTCGGCGGCACGGCCGGGGAGCCGTTCGGCGACGCGCTCGAGATCGGCTCCGGCACCGGATACTTCTCGCTGAACCTGGTGCAGCTGGGACTGATCGAGCGGCTGACCGCCACCGACATCTCCCCGGGCATGCTGGAGCAGTTGGCCGCGACCGCCTCGGTGCTCGGCCTCGAGAACGTCACCACCGTCGTCACCGAGGCCGAGGCCCTCCCCTTCGACGACGAGAGCTTCGACCTGGTGCTGGGCCACGCCGTCCTCCACCACATCCCCGACCTCGATCGCGCCTTTGCCGAGTTCAAGCGGGTGCTGCGCCCGGGCGGGCGGATCGTCTTCGCCGGCGAGCCCTCCCGCCATGGCGACCGCCTCGCGGCGCTGCCGAAGCGCGGCGGCGTCCTCGTCGCGCCACTCTGGCGCCGCGTCGTCGGCGCCCGCGAGCGCGCCGTCGCCGAAGTCGACCAGTCCGAGGGCCACTCCCTCGAGGGCGAGGTCGACGTCCACGCCTTCGCCCCCGCCGACCTCCGTCGCCTCCTCGAGCGCGCCGAATTCGACGAGCGCCACGTCGGCGGCGAGGAGCTCCTCGCCAACGCCTGGGGCTGGGGCCTGCGCACGGTCGAGTCGAGCGCCGAGCCCGACACCGTGCCCTTCCGCTGGCGCAAGTTCGCCTTCCGCAGCTACATCGCCCTGCAGAAGGTCGACACGAGATTCCTCGAGCCCCACCTGCCCGCCGAGCTCTTCTACAACCTGCTGGTCAGCGCCCGCAAGCCTGCGTAGACGGGCGGGGCGGGCGGTCCACGGCGCTTCGGGGAGCGGCCGTCCGAGATGGCCTGGACGTGAGGTGGTGAGGGGTTCGTGAAAAGGCGGTCACAGGGACGTCACGAACTCCAAGGTCTCGTCACGGTCTCGTGTGGATCGGCGCCGTGGGACGGTGGCGACGAAGAGCGTGTGGAGCGATACCGCCTCATTGGGACGGTAAGGCTCCACAGGGGGTTGTGGCGCCTTACCGTCGTGTGGCGATGGTTTCGCGCCACAACTCTGTGGTGCCTAGCTCGCGTATGGACCGAGTTCCGCTCCACAGCCGGCGGCCCGTGGCGCCTTCTCTCGCATATCGAGAGTTTCGCGCCACGGGCCACCGTGGAGCCTGACTCCCGCATAGCGGGAGCTTCACTCCACAGCCGCCTGCGGAGCGTTGGTGGCGCATAGCGCCACCTTCTCTCCACAGCAAACCCTTGAGTGGTGGGAGGGCATGAGGAAGACGGGAGGAAGCGTGGAGTTCGCGACCCTTCTTCCACTCCCCACGGACCCGGCCCTCTCGGCACTGCCACAGCCTGCCAGGGCCGTGGCGAGAGGGCCGCGTCCCCCGGCCCGTCAGTCTCGGTCAACTCGCCAAATATCGACCTCGAGGTCATGGACCGGGTTGAAGACTTGGCGGTCGATCGACATGCCGAGCTTTTCGGCGACGCGTTGGGACCGCTCGTTGTCGGGGTGGATGATCGAGATGAGGGCGGGGCGGCCGAGGCGAGTGAAGGCGTCGTCGCGGGCGGCCAAGGCCGCCTCGGTCGCGTAGCCGCGACCCCAGGAGGCCGACGAGAGGCGCCAGCCGAGCTCCGGGAAGTCGGCGACCTCTGGGAGGTACTTCGGGTAGGCGACGCCGACGAAGCCGATCAACTCGCCGGTGAGGGGGCCGTCGGTCGGCTCGACCGCCCAGTGGCCGAAGCCGTGCTTGGTCCAGTGGTTCTGGGTGCGGTCGAGGAACGAGGCGGTCGCGGCGGCGTCCATCCGGCGGTTGAGGAACTCAGTGACCGCGGGGTCGGAGTTGATCGCCGTCATCGGCGCCGTGTCCTCGGCGCCCCAGCGGCGGAGGATCAGGCGCCGGGTGCGCAGCGCCTCGCCGTCGAAGCTCACTCGTCCGGGCGGCCCAGGACTTCGCGCCGTTCGCCCTCGCGACGGACGCGGAAGAGCTTCTGGCGGTTGTCGATGCCCTTCAGGCGGCGCTCCCCGGCGTAGGAGTAGGTGAAGCCCGCCTCGCCGGCGGCGTCGCGGGTGGGGGCGTCGACGAGGACGCTGCCGGGGCGGGCGATGCCGGTGACGCGGCTGGCGAGGTTGACCGAGCGGCCGTAGTAGTCGCCCGCCTGGGGCAGCGTCGGGCCGGTGGCGATGCCGGCGCGCAACACCGGGAACTGGTCGCCTTCGGCGGCCGCGGCGGCGACCAGGTCGAGGGTCTGCTCGACCAGCGGCTCGGCTTCCGGGGACACGAGCATCACCGCGTCGCCGATCGTCTTCACCAGGCGGACGGGGGCCGCGACGGTGCTCGTCGCCAACTCCTCGAAGTGGCCGACGACCGCACCCAGCTCCTCGGGCGCGATCTCCTCGCCGAGGCTCGTGAACTCGACCAGGTCGGCGAAGCAGACGGTGCGCTCCACCACCCCGCCGATGTCCCCCGAGGCGAGGTCCGCGGCACCGATCACGTCACGTTTGATCTGCTCCAGCAGGTTGGCCTGGAAGGCGTAGCTGAGGAACTCGGTCCCCAGCGGGAGCAGGAACTGGGCGGTGCCGACGAGCCGGTCGGCGAGCTCGCGCTCGTTGTCGCCGGGGCTGGTCAGGTTACGGACGACGAGCTCGCGGTTGGATTCCGCGACCCGTGCCGTCGCCATCCCCATCACGCGGGCATTGCGGAGCATCTCCTCCACCGGGAACCCGGCGTCGAGGATCGCCTTGATCCGGATCGCGGCGTCGAGGTCGGCCTGGGTGCCAACCGGCTCGTCCGGGTCGTCGCCGTAGGGGATGCCGAGGGCGGCGCGGAACGCGAGCGCCAGGTCGAGGCTGAGGCCCGATCGCTCGGCGATTTCGCGGGGGCTGTAGCGGGGGCCGTCGCCGGCGATCGCCCGCTCGACCGGAAGCACGGTGAGATGGCCGGAGGCCACCGCGTCGCGCAGTTCCTCCAGCGAGACCCCTTCGGCGCTCAGCCGCTCGAGCAGGCCGAGGCGCGCTTCGCGCTCCCCGTCCTCGAGGTCGTCGAGGAGCCCCTCGGCCGCGAAATCGATGCCCGTGCCGCCCGCCACGGGCTCTTTCTACCAACTGCGTTCGTACTTGGTCCGATATGCCGGACAAAGTACGAACGCATCAGGCGTAGGCCACCGCGCCGCCGCGCCGCGGGTCGCCGCCGGCGCTCAAGGCGCCGGTCTCCGGATCCCGGGCCACCGCCTGGACGCCGCCGAAGAAGAGGTTGATCTCGGGACGTCGGGCGACGGTCGCACCACGGGCTTCCAGCCGCGCCAACGCCGCCTCGTCGATCCCCGGCTCGGCCTGGACGAGGCCGGCCTCGGAGTGCAGGCGGGGCGCCGCGATCGCCTCTCCGGGGTCCATCCCCTGCTCGACCACCCGCACCACCGTCTGCAGGATCGCCGAGCGGATCCGGTTGGAGCCGGCGCTGCCGACCGCCAGGATCACCTCGCCGTCGCGCAGCACCACCGTCGGCGACATCATCGACGGCACCCGCCGCCCCGGCGGGATCCGGTGGAAGCCGCCCGGGTTCAGGTCCTCCTCTCCCAGCATGTTGTTGAGGATGACGCCGGTCCCCGGCACCAGCACCCCGGAGCCGGAGCCGTTGGAGCAGGTGACCGCGACGCAGGTCCCGTCGGCGTCGATCGCCGAGATGTGCGTGGTCGAGCCGAGCAGGTCGGCGCGGTGCTGGTTCGCGGCGTCCATCGCGGCGACCAGCTCCTCCGGGCCGCTGACCGGGCCGAGCCGCTCCAGGCAGTCGAGGGAGTAGGCGATCAGCGTCCCGCCCGCCGAGGGCGGCGGGTTGGTGAGGACCTCCGTGCCGCGGAACCACGCGCGGACCGGCGCTCGCTCGATCGCCGCGTAGGCGGCGAGGTCGCCCCGGCCGAGCGTGCCGCCGTGCTCGACCACGAAGTCCGACAGCGCCGCCGCCACCTCGCCGCGATAGAACGGCACGGCGCCCTCGGCGGCGAAGCGCTCCAGCGCCTCGGCGAGCTCCGGGAAGCGGAAGGTCTCGCCCTCCCGCAGCGTCCGCCCCGCCGGCGCGTAGAGCTCCCGCGTCCCCGGCAGCCGCTCGTGGATCGGTGCCAGGATCGCGAGGATGTAGGCCTGCTCGTGGTTGACCGGAGCGCCCTCCCGGGCGAGCCGGATCGCGGGCCTCACCAGCTCCTCCAGCGGCATCGAGCCCCAGCGCCGCAGCGCCTCGACCAGCCCGGCGGGCGTCCCCGGCACGCCGCACGAGACCGGCCCGACGTAGAACGTCTGCACGGTCTCGGCGTCGAAGACGACGTCCACCGGCGCCAGCTCGGCCGTCCGCGTCGTCCCGTCCAGCCCCGGCGCGGCGACGAAGAAGTCGAGCACCGTCGTCTCCCCGTCCGCGTGGACGGTCATGTAGCCGCCCGCGCCGAACCCGGTCAGCGGCGACTCGACGGCAAAGGAGGCGAGCACGGCCCCGACCGCCGCGTCGACCGCGTTGCCGCCCGCCCGCAGCACCGCCGCGCCCGCCTCGGCGCTCTCCGGGTGCCCCGCCGCGACGAAGCCGGGCACCCGATCAACCCCTCACGCGCCCGGGTCCGGTCGGCTCAACCCGGAAGGAACTCGGGAACGTCGATACCGAGCGTGTCGCCGCTGCTCCGCCCCGTTTCCGGCGGGCGGCCGCGGCCCATGTCTTTGGTGCGGCGGATCGTCGGTTCCTGCGCCGTCGGCCGGCGCGGCGCGCCGCGGCCGTCGAAGCGGGTGGCGACGACGGTGACCCAGATCTGGTCGGAGAGGTCGTCGTCGACGTTCGCGCCGAAGATGATGTTCGCGTCCGGGTGGGCGGCCTCGCCGACGACCTTGGCGGCCTCGGAGACCTCGACCAGCGAGAGGTCGGCGCCGCCGGTGATCGACAGGAGGATCGCGCGCGCCCCGTCCATCGAGGTCTCGAGCAGCGGCGAGGAGATCGCTTTCTCGGCGGCGAGGATCGCGCGGCCTTCGCCGTGCGCCATGCCGATCCCGAGCAGCGCCCGTCCCGCGTCGGACATGATCGTCCGCACGTCGGCGAAGTCGAGGTTGATGACCGCGGGCAGCGTCACCAGATCGGAGATGCCCTGGACGCCCTGGCGCAGCACGTCGTCGGCGACCTGGAAGGCCTCCACCATCGAGGTCTGTTGATCGAGGACCTCGAGCAGCCGGTCGTTTGGCACGACGATCAGCGTGTCGACCTCGGCGGCGAGCTCTTCGATGCCCTTGGCGGCCTGGCTGGCGCGCTTGTTGCCCTCGAAGGTGAACGGCTTGGTGACGATGCCGACGGTGAGCGCGCCGACCTCGCGGGCGAGCCGGGCGACGACCGGGGCCGCGCCGGTGCCGGTGCCGCCGCCCGCGCCGGCGGCGACGAAGACCATGTCGGAGCCCTTCAGCAGGCGCTTGATTTTGTCCTGCTCCTCGAAGGCGGAGCGGTGGCCGACTTCGGCGTCGGCGCCGGCGCCGAGCCCGCGCGTCTGTTCGTCGCCGATGTGCACGGTGACGTCGGCGACGCAGAGCTGCAGCGATTGGAGATCGGTGTTGACCGCCATGAACTCGACCCCGGGGATGCGGGCGTCGACCATCCGGTTGACCGCGTTGACCCCGGCCCCGCCGACGCCGACGACCTTGATCACCGGCTGGTGCGGTTCACCGGAGCCGGGCGCCTCGTAGGCGGGCTCCTCGCGGCCGTAGCGCGGGGTCTGCAGGAACTCCTCGCGCGGGTCGCGCGGGCGCGGCTCCTCGGCGAAGACCCGTTTCAGGCGCTCCGGGGCCGGCTCTGACGACTGCGGCGGGTCGACGCGGCGCGGCGCGGGCGGCTCCGGATCGCGGGCGACGGGCTCGCGCGGCGGCGCCTCGCGGCGGCGCTCCTCGCGGCGCGGCTCTTCCCGCGCGGGCGGCGCCTCCGGTTCGCTTTCCTGGTCGAAGAAGGTGCCGGCGGCCGGTGGCAACGGTCCCGACGACGGCGCGGGCGCGCTCGGTTCTACCGGCTCGGCCTCGACTCCCGCCTTTTTGGCCTCGGCGGGATCCTCGCGGCCGTACCGCGGCCCGCGGCCGGGGGCGGGTGCCTCCGGCGGATCCTCAGGGGCGTCCGCTTCCGTCGAACGGAACAGGTCGGCGAGGGGGCCCTCGCGCATGCTTGCCCGTTTGTTACGACGAGCCATTGGCAAGAACCTCCTTGGCCAGATCCCGGTAGTAGCTTGCCGCGCTGCTCTCGGAATCGTACTTGAGGACGCTCGAGCCCTTGACCGGCGCCTCGGCGAATTTGATCGCCTTGCGGATCCGCGATTCGAAGACGAGGTCGCCGAAGTTCTCCTCGAGGATCTCCACCGCCTCCTTGGCGTGGATGGTCCGCGTGTCCAGCATCGTCGGCAGGATGCCCTCGATGTGGACGTCGGGGTTGAGGTTCTCCTGGATCATCCTGAGGGTGTTCTGCAGCTGGACCAGCCCGCGCATCGACAGATACTCGCATTGCACGGGGACGATCACTTTGTTCGCCGCCGTCAGCGCGTTGATCGTCAGCAGGCCGAGGCTCGGCGGCGTGTCGATGCAGACGAAGTCATAATCGGCCGCGACCTCCTTCAGCGCCTTCTCCAGCGAGCGCTCGCGGCCGATCTTCGTGCTCATCGCGATCTCGGCGCCGGCCAGGTCGATCGAGGCGACGGCGATGTCGATCTCCCGTTCGACGATGATCTCGGAGATCGGCATGTCGTTCACCAGCACGTCGTAGAGGCTGTGCTCGACCTTGTCCGGGTCGATTCCCTGGGACATCGTCAGGTTGCCCTGTGGGTCGAGGTCGACGCAGAGGACGCGGTGGCCGGACTCGGCGAAGGCGACGGCCAGGTTCAGCGTCGTCGTCGTCTTCGCGACGCCGCCCTTCTGGTTGGCGAAGGCGATGACGTCGGCGGTGTCGACCGGCTCCTCCGGCTCGGCCTCCTGCGGCTTCAGGAAGTCGAGGCGCGTCGGCGCGATCAGGTCGACCGCCTTCATGCGCGCCTCACCGGACTCCTCGTCGTCGTTGGCGGGCTCCGCGTTGAGCGCTTCTTCGACGCGAAGCGGGGCGGGCTCGCGGGCAGGAGCCGGAGCGGGCGCTGGCGGAGCCGGCGCGGCGGCCGCGGGCTCCTCCTCCTCAACCTGCGGCGCTTCGGCCTGGGGCTCCGGCTGCGGCGTGGGAGCCTCCGGCATCGGCTCGGGCTCCCGGGCCTCCGGCTCGGTGATGGGCTCCGGCTCCGGCTCCGCGTAGTCGTTCACCGGCCGCTCGGGGACGGCCTGTTCCATCCGCTGCAGCTCTTCCTCGAGCGGATGGGTCTCCTCGACGACGGCGGGCTCCCGATTCTTCTTCTTGCGGCTTAGAAATCCCATTGCGCGGATATTCGGATGCGACGCCGTTTTTCCTGCCGTTAGGTGAAATTGCTAGGAATTGCCCGATACCCGAGCTTCTCGACAAGCGGTTGGTGATCGTCACCGGCAAGGGCGGAGTCGGCAAGACGACGGTCTCGGTCGCCCTCGGCATGCGGGCCGCGGCGGAAGGCAAGCGGACGATCGTCTGCGAGGTCGCCGCCCAGGAGAATGCCTCGCGCCTCTTCGAGCACACCACCGTCGGCTTCCACGAGGTGGAACTGGAGGAGAACCTCTGGGCGATCTCGATCGACCCCGACGAGTCGATGCGCGAGTACGTCCTGCTGCAGCTGAAGGTGCGGGCGATGCGCGACATGCTCTTCCGCAGCCGCATCTTCAATTACCTCGCCGCGGCGACGCCGGGGCTGAAGGAGCTGGTGACGATCGGCAAGATCTGGGAGCTCGCCCAGCTCGACCGCAAGGTGAAGTCGGGCTCCAAATACGACACCGTGATCGTCGACGCGCCCGCCACCGGCCACGGGGTCGGCTTCCTGCAGACGCCGCGCACCTTCGCCAACATCGCGCGGGTCGGGCCGATCCACTCGCAGGCGAAGACCCTCGACAACTTCATCACCGACCACGAGAACACCGGCGTCGCGATCGTCGCCCTGCCGGAGGAGATGCCGGTGAACGAGTCGGCGGCGTTGGAGCACGATCTCGTGAACGAAGTCGGCGTCGCGGTCGACCGCGTCTATCTCAACGGGCTCTATCCGGAGCGTTTCTCCAAAGAGGAGGCGGAGAGGCTGACCGCGCTGGCGGCGGCCGAGGACGGCGGGGCGAAGGCGGCGGCGCGGGCGGCGCTCTCGGAGTTCGGCCGGGCGCGCTCGCAGCGGGCGCAGCTGGCGCGGCTGCGGCGGCGGGCCCAGGCGCCGGTCAAGACGCTGCCCTTCCTCTTCGAGCCCGACCTCGGGCCGGAGGCGGCGCGCCGCCTCTCGCGGAGGCTCTCGTGAGCCCCAACAGCCCGACCCTCGCCGACGTCCTCGCCGGCAAGGAGGTCGTCATCTGCGCCGGCTCCGGCGGGGTCGGCAAGACGACGACCTCGGCGGCGATCGCGGCGGGCCTCGCGGCGCGCGGGCTCAAGGTCTGCGTGCTGACGATCGACCCGGCCAAGCGGCTCGCCGACTCGCTCGGGCTGGAGGAGCTCGGCAACGACGCGCGGCGCGTCGACCCGAAGCTCTTCGAGGAGCAAGGCGTCGAGATCACCGGCGAGCTGTGGGCGATGCAGCTCGACCCGAAGGCGACCTTCGACGAGCTGATCGCGCGCCAGGCGCCCGACGAGGAGTCGCGGGACCGCGTCCTGGGCAACCCGATCTACCAGCAGATCTCCGGGGCGCTCGCGGGGTCCCAGGAGTACATGGCGATGGAGAAGCTCTTCGAGCTCCACACCGAAGGGGAATTCGACATGCTCGTCCTCGACACGCCGCCGAGCCGCAACGCGCTCGACTTCCTCGAGGCGCCGCGCCGCCTCACCCAGTTCATCGAAGGCAGATCGCTGAAGGTCTTCATGAAGCCAACGGGGTTTGCGGCGAAGGTGGCGGGGCGCGGCGCGACGGTGGCGCTCTCCGTGATGAAGCGGATCGTCGGCTTCGACCTGATCGCCGACCTGGCCGAGTTCTTCAACGCCTTCAGCGGCATGGTCGACGGCTTCCAGGCGCGTGCCAAGCGCGTCAACAAGCTCCTCGCCGCCCCCACCACCTGCTTCCTCGTCGTCTGCGGCCCGCAGGGAGAGCCGATCGACGAGGCCGTCTACTTCCACCGCAAGCTGGTCGAGGCAAAACTGCCTTTCGGCGGCGTCATCGTCAACAAGGTCCACTACCCGGCGGAGAAGCTGCGCGGCGACGTCGACGACCTCCCGGCGACCCTCGCCGAGAAACTCGGCGACGAGGACCTCGCCCAACGAGTCGCCGCCAACTTCGCCGACTACCAGGCCCTCGCCGAGCGCGACGCCCGCAACATCGAGCACCTGGCCCGCGAGATGCGCGCGACCGGCGTGATCCGCGTCCCCTACCTCGACGAGGACGTCCACGACCTGGCCGGCCTGGCGCAGATCAACCGCTACCTCTTCGCGACCGGCGAGGAGCGCGTCGCGATGGCGGCCGGGCGGGCCTGAACGGGACCGTCCAGCCCGCAAGCCGGCGCCTGGGAAGGGACGCGACCCTCGCAAGCTGACGGCCGGGGGCAAGGGACCCGGCCCTCGCAAGCTGGCGCCCGGGGGAAAGGGACGCGGCCCTCTCGGCCACGGCCCGGGCAGGCTGTGGCCGTGGCCGAGAGGGCCGGGTGTGCGGGGGAGGCAGGCGGGACGGAGGCGTCACGGGAGTGCGGGGGGAGTGGGACGGGAGGCACA
>JBPYFM010000225.1:0-2073 GCA_051986435.1 Solirubrobacterales bacterium
GCCACGTGCTCGAGCACGCCAACGTTGACGTGCTCGATCCGCCCGACAAAGCCGATGTCCTGCCCATCCGGAGCGACCCGGCGGCCGACACGGAACAGCGAGCCGTCGTCCCCGCACAAGCCCACAGCCGGCTGACCATGCCGGCCCAGGCGCAGGACGATCTCCTTGTTCACCTTGCCGACCAGCACCATCTTGGCCACCTCGACCGTGTTCTGATCGGAAACCCGCAGGCCGCCGACGAACTCGACAGGCAGCCCGAGCCGCTCCATGTAGGCGGTGATCTCCGGACCTCCCCCGTGCACGACGATCGGGTTGAGCCCGACGTACTTCAGCAGCACCACGTCGCGCGCGAACTCCTCCCCCAACTCCGGTTCTTCCATCGCCGCGCCTCCGTACTTGATCACCACGGTCTTGCCGTGAAACTCGCGGATGTACGGCAGTGCCTCGAGGAGTGTCCCGACGTCTCTCATGTCGTGTACTCCGCGTTGATCTTCACGTACTCCCGCGAGAGGTCCGAGAAGAAAGTCTCCGTTTCGCTGCCCTCGCCGGGGATCGTTATCTCGTACTCGATCTCGTCCGCCTGGACCGCCCGCGCCAGCGTCGCCTGGTCGAAGTCCGTTGCGGCGCCGCCCGCGCAGACGAGGAGTCCCTCGACCGTGAGGTCCACCGCAAGCGGTGCGGTCCCGGGCAGCGCCGCGCCGACCGCCTGGACGATCCGGCCCCAGTTGGGGTCCCCCCCGTGCAGGGCGGCTTTCACCAGCGGCGAGTTGGCGACCGCCCGCGCGACGTCCTGGACGTGGCCGCCGTGACCGCCGCGGACGAGCACGCGAGCGATCCGGGCGGCGCCCTCGCCGTCGGCGACGATCGAGATCGCGAGCGTCCGCAGGAGGGCGTCGAGTGCCTCCCCGAAGCGCAACTCGTCCTCGCCTTCGGGTGTGATCGGAACCCCCGAGGCACCGGAGCACATCAGGACGACGGTGTCATTGGTGGAGAGCTGACCATCGACCGAGCAGCGATCGAACGAGCGCCTCACGCATACGTCGAGCAGCAGCTCGGCGGTGTGGCGTTGCAGCGCCGCATCGGTTTGAACGAAGCAGAGCATCGTCGCGAAGCTCGGCGAGATCATCCCTGCGCCCTTGCATTGGGCGCTCAGCCGCACGGCCCCCGAGGGCAGCATCACCTCGAGGTTTGCGCGCTTCTCGAACGCGTCGGTTGTCATGATCGCCTGCTGGAAATCGCGCCCGCCGCTCTCGCTCAGCTGCCGCCCCGCCTTCTGGATCCCCGTCAACAATGCGTCGAGCGGCAGGTATTGGCTGATCGCGCCCGTCGAGGCGAGCGCAACCTCGCTCGCCTCCACGCCGACCGCGAGAGCCGCAGCCCTCTGTGTCTCGGCGGCATCGTCGAGCCCACGCATGCCCGTCGCCGCGTTGGCGCAACCCGAGTTGGCCAGCACCACGCGCAGCGCGTCGAGGCTGCATCGCTCCCGACAGAGCAACACCGGCGCGGCGGCCGTTCCGCTGGCTGTGAAGCGGGCGGCGCTGACGGGGGCCTCGGCGTCGCACACGAGCAGGCCGAGGTCGGCGTTTCCACTGGGCTTGATCCCGCACGCCACGCCGGCAGCGCGAAAGCCGCCGGGCAGGCCGGCGTCGGCCGCGAGTTCGTGCACGTGGGCGGGCCTCGGCGCCCAGCGCGAGCGAAAGAAGGGTCGTCTCGCCCCGGGTCGTCTCGCCCCGGGTCGTCTCGGCCCGGCGGCCGCGGAATCGCGGCCGCCGGTCTTCTCTGTCGAGCTCATCCGAGGCCCTCCGTCTCCGGGACCCCGAACATCAGGTTGAGGTTTTGTACGGCCTGGGAGGAGGTCCCCTTCCAGAGGTTGTCGATCGCCGACAAGACAACCACCTTCCCCGTGTGCGCGTCGGTGGCCGCGAATACCCGGCAGAAGTTGGTCGCGCTGACCTCTCGCGTTCCGGGCGGAGCATCGACCACCTCCACGAACGGCTCGGCGTCATAGGCGTCGAGGTAGAGCTCGTGCAACTCCTGCGCGGCCAGCGGGCGGCTCGGCGTGACATAGCAGCT
>JBPYFM010000226.1:0-26061 GCA_051986435.1 Solirubrobacterales bacterium
TCACGCCTCCGTGGAGAAGCCCACGGAGGCGTGACGAACCCTCGGCGTCTCCCGCACCACCTCCCGACCCGGGCGGCTGATCGGGGGTCACAGCCTGCCAGGACCCCCGATCAGCCGCCCCGGGCGACAGCTTCCCCGGCGCCAGCCAAGAGGCGCCAGCCGGCGGTCCGAGGCGCCGGCCGGCCGCCGAGGCCCCAGCCGCCCCGAGCCGCAAGTCCCCGAGCCGCCGCCCGGCCGCCGCAGCGCCCGAGGCGGCAGCTTCCCGCCACAGGCCCGCGAGGCGCCAGCTTCCCCCGCCGCAGGCGCCCCAGGCGCCGGCCGGCCGCCGCGGACCCCCGACGCGACACCTTCCCGCCGCACCAGGCCCCGAGGCGAGCCGGCCGCGCCCCGCGCGCCGCCGCCACTCCCCGCGCCGCATCGCCGTCTAGCCTGTCGGTGGTGGGGAACGAGAGGCTTTACGACACCTTCGTCCGGCTCTGCGAGATCCGGTCGCCGACCGGTGAGGAGCGGGAGGTGACCGACACGCTGGCGGCCGAACTGCGGGCGCTGGGGCTGGAGGTGGAGGAAGACGACGCCGCCGGGCCTGCCGAGGCCGGAGCGGGGAACCTGCTCGCACGGTTGCCTGGGGAGCGTGGCGAGTTCGTGATGTTCTGCGCGCACGTGGACACCGTCCCGCACAAGGGTCGGGTCGAGGTGGTGAACGACGAAGGGGTCTTCCGCAGCGCCGGCGACACGATCCTCGGTGCCGACAACAAGGCCGCGGTGGCGGTCTTCATGGAGCTGATGCGGCGCGGGGTGGAGCGCACCCCGCCGGTCGGGATCGAGCTCGTCCTCACCGTCGCCGAGGAGCAGGGGCTCCGGGGGGCGAAGGCGTTCGACGTCGACAAGCTGCGAGCCGAGGTCGGGTTCGTCCTCGACCACGCCGGGCCGGTCGGCGAGGTGATCACGGCGACGCCGACCCAGCACAAGATCCTCGCCGACTTCGTCGGGGTCGAGGCGCACGCCGGGGTGCGGCCGGAGGACGGTTCGAGCGCGATCGAGGCCGCGGCGGCGGCGATCGGCCGGATGCACCTCGGCCGCCTCGACGAGGGAACGACCGCCAACGTCGGGCTGATCAAGGGGGGCACCTCGGGCAACGTCGTCCCCGGCCACTGCGCGATCCACGCGGAGGCGCGCGGCCTCGATGCCGGGCGGGCGGCCGAGGTGGCCGGGCAGATCTCCGACGCCTGCGCCTGGGGCGCGAGCGAGTTCGGCTGCGATGTCGACGTGCGGGTCGAAGAGCTCTTCCGCGGCTACAAGGTGCCGTCGGGCTCCGCCGCGCTCGGGCTCGCCGAGGAGAGCCTGCGCGCCGCCGGGATCGAGCCGCGCCGCGAAGCGATCGGCGGCGGTTCGGACGCCAACGTCTTCCGCCTCGCCGGCTTCGACAGCGTGCTGCTCGCCAACGGCCCCGATGCCGTCCACACCGCCGACGAGCACGTGGCGGCGGCCGACCTCGATCGGATGCTCGAGGTCTGCGAGGGCATCCTCTCCCGGGCGTGACCGGGCGCCTCGACCTCCGGCGGGGGATCGTCGTCTCCGCCGCGCCGCTGGAGGTCGAGGTCGACGGCGAGCGGCGTCGGGCGTGGGCGGACGAGGTGCTGCTCGGGGAGGTGCGCGAGGGCGACGAGGTCGTCGTCAATGCCGCGGCGCTCGACCTGGGCCTCGGCTCCGGCGGCTTCGACCTGGTCCACGTGAACCTGACCCGAGGGCTGGGCGGCGGGGTGGAGGGCGACGCCCACGTGATGAAGCTGAACTACACGTCGCTGCAACACCCGGTGGAGCCGGTGGAGGGGCGGGTGCACGCGGGGCCGCGGGACCGCCGGACGGCCGGCCCCGAAGGGCACGGTGGAGCGGGCGGGACGCCCGGCGGCATCGCGGTCGCGGTGCTTCTGCTTCACGGCCATCTCGCCCCGGCGGCGTGGGCGGCGGCGCAGGCCTGGCCGGAGCGGCGGGTCGGTTATGTGCAGACCGCGGGCGGGGCGCTGCCCGGCTCGCTCTCCCGGGACGTCGCCGAGCTCCGCGAGCGCGGCCTCCTCGCCGGCCACATCACCGCGGCACCCGCCTACGGCGGGGAGCACGAGGCGCTGAGCACGGTCGGCGCGCTCGACGCGGCGGCCGCCCTCGGCTGGGACGCGGTCCTCGTCGGCCCCGGCCCGGGCATCATCGGCTCCGACACCGAGTTCGGCCACGGCGGCATGGAGGCCCTGAACAGCGCCCACGCGGCGCTGTCCCTGAAGCTGCCGACGATCCTCAGCCCGCGCCTGTCTTCCGGCGATCCGCGCGACCGTCACCGCGGCCTCAGCCATCACACCGCCACGGTGTTGGAGCTGCTCCTCGCCCCGGTCGCCGTCGCGATCCCGGAGGGCGCGCACGAGCTCGCGCCCCAGATCAGCGCCGCAGGCGTCGGCCTCCATCGCGTCGAGACCGCTTCGGTCGACCTCGACGGCTACGCGGCCTCCGGCCTGCCGACGACCACGATGGGGCGGGCGCTCCGGGACGACCCGCTCTTCTTCGAAGCGCCGCTCGCCGTCGGCGCACGGTTGGTTGCGCCCAAAGGTTTCCAGTAAGGGGGGCCGAACCTTCGGCCCATGGCCATCGCCGTCAAGCACGACGCCCCGTCCGCCCCTGCCGATTCCGGCGCCGACGCCCGCTTCAAGTCGCTCACGCTCGACTTCCTCTCCTACCTGGAGCTGGAGCGCGGCCTCTCGCGCAACACGCTGAACGCGTACCGGACCGACCTGCTGCAGTACGGGGAGTACCTCTCGGCCCACCACCTCGACGCGCTGAAGGCGCGACCGGCCGAGGTCGGCGAGTTCCTGGCCGAGCTGGCGACCGGCAGCGAGGAGCGCCGGCCGTGCTCCTCGGCGACGATCCACCGCAAGGCCGCCTGCCTGCGCTCCTTCTACAAGCACCTGCGCCGCGACGAGCTGATCGGCGACGACCCGACCGCAAGCCTGGCGGCGCCGCGGCGCTCGAAAAAGCTGCCGCACGTCCTGAACTACCCGGAGGTGCAGAAGCTGCTGGCCGCGCCGCAGGGCGCCGAGCCGACCGCGCTGCGCGACCGGGCGCTGCTCGAGGTGATGTACGCGTGCGGGCTGCGCGCATCGGAGGTGATCGGACTTGAGATGGCCGACGTCGACCTGCATGAGGGTTTCGTCCGGGCGCGCGGCAAGGGGTCGAAGGAACGGCTCGTGCCGCTGGGGCGCCAGGCGATCGCGGCGATCCGCGCCTACCTGCGCGGCGGCCGCCCCGAGCTCCTGCACGGGCGCGAAGAGCCGCGCCTCTTCCTCAACTTCCGCGGTGGCCCGCTGACCCGCCAGGGTCTGTACAAGATCGTCCAGCGCCACGCACGCTCGGTCGGGCTCGACGGGAAGATGAGCCCGCATACGCTTCGTCACAGCTTCGCCACGCATCTGCTCTCGAACGGTTGCGATCTGCGCGCGGTCCAGGAGATGCTCGGCCACGCCGACATCGCCACGACCCAGATGTACACGCACCTGTCGGGCGATCGGCTGAAACAGGTCTACTACGAGGCCCACCCGCGGGCGAAGGAGAACTAGGGCGACCTGCAAGGTCGGGTAGAACTCCGGGCGTGCCCGAGCTGCCCGAGGTCGAGACCGTCGCACGCCAACTCGAGCCGGAGCTCGAAGGGCATGCGATCGAGAAGCTCGAAGTCCGTGATGCGCGCTGGTCGCGGCCGGTGCGTCCGGCGACGCTCGCCAAGAAGGTCGAGGGACGCACGATCCAGGGTCTGGGACGGCGCGGCAAGTACCTGCTTCTCGGGTTGGACGGCGAGCAGACCCTGGTCATGCACCTGCGGATGACCGGCAACCTGGTGCTGGTCGAGCAGGAGGGCGAGGTCATCGACCCATCAGAGGGGCGCATCCTCTACCAGGGCGAGCGCACGACGGAAGAGAAACATCTTCGCGCCCGCTTCGTGCTCGACGACGGGCGCCAAGTCTGGTTCACCGACCCGCGACGCTTCGGCGAGGCCTTCCTGATCGACGACGCGAAGCTGCCCGAGCGCTTCTCCCGCCTCGGGGTCGAGCCGCTCTCGCCCAAGTTCACGCCGGAGAAGCTGGGGGAGATCGCGGCGGGGAAGAAGGCGCCGCTGAAGTCCTTCCTCCTCGACCAGTCGGGGATCGCCGGCGTCGGCAACATCTACGCCGACGAGGCGCTGTTTCGTGCGCGTCTGCACCCACTTTCGCCGACCGGGTCGATGAAGCCGGAGCACTGGGTGGCGCTGCGCGACGGGGTCGTCGCCGCGCTGGAAGCCGGGATCGACGCGGGCGGCTCCTCGATCGACGATTATCGCGACGGGCGGGGCGAAAAAGGCCGCATGCAGGAGCGCTTCCTCGTCCACACCCGCGAGGGCCGGCCGTGCCACGGCGAGGACTGCGACGGCGTCGTCGAGCGGATCGTCGTCTCCGGCCGCTCCACCTACTTCTGCCCGAGCTGCCAGGTGAGGCTGCGGAAACGGCCGAAACGGCGGGCCAAGGCCCGCGCCAAAAGGTGAGCGTCCGCATTTGACCGGGCCCGTGGGCGGTCAAATGTGGACGGTGGCGATTCCGTCCGGTCCGTCCCGCACACTTCTCTGAATGGCGGGATCCACGGTCAAGACGGAAGCGGTTGTCTTGCGGAGCATTCGCTACGGCGAGGCCGACCGGATCCTGCACCTGTACTCGCCGACGCTGGGGCGCTTCGGGGCGATCGCGAAGGGAGCCCGCAAGCCGAAATCGCGCTTCGGCGGCCGCCTGGAGCCGTTCTTCCGCCTCGACCTCGTCCTCCATCAAGGGCGCAGCGACCTGATGACCGTCACCAGCGTCACCACGCTCGACGGCTATCCGCGACTGCGCTCCAACGGCCCCGCGATCGGGGCCGGCGCCCGCGCCTGCGACGCGGTCCTGCGCCTCCTCGATTCCAGCGAACCCAACCTCCCCGCCTACAACCTCCTTTGTCGCTATCTCTCGCTGCTCGACGACCCCGGGCAGCCGCGGGCGATCGGCCTCGAGGTCGCGCTCTCCTTCCGGCTGAAGCTGGCCCTGGTCGCCGGATTCGCCCCCGAACTCGCCTCCTGCGCCAGCTGCGGCGAGGCGGAGCACCTGGCCGGCTTCTCGGGCGCCTCCGGCGGCGTCGTCTGCGCCAGCTGCGAGGCCGGCTCGTTCCCGCTCACCGAGGAAGCCCACCGCTTCATGGTCGACGCCTTGGCGAAGCCGCTGATCGAGGCGCCCGCCGCCGAGCCGCCTGCCCTGCGCCAGGTCGAGCGGGCTGTCGGAGAGACCCTGGAGCACCACGCTCATGTCCAGCTACGCGCAGCTGCATAAGGGAGAGCTCCGACCTGCCCCTAAGATCGGAGTGATGCCTGCCACCGTCGCATTCGAGGACCGCGTCCGCGCCTGGGAGGACGAGTTCCTCTCCGCCCACGCCACGCGCTCCTATCCGGCCGACCGCGCCGCCGCCGAGCCTGACAGCCCGCTGCGCACGCCGTTCCAGCGCGACCGCGACCGGATCGTCCACTCCAAGTCCTTCCGCCGGCTGAAGCACAAGACGCAGGTCTTCGTCGCCCCCGAAGGCGACCACTACCGGACGCGGCTCAGCCACACGCTGGAGGCGTGCGGGATCGCCCGCACCGTCGCCCGCGCGCTCGGGCTGAACGAGGACCTGACCGAGGCGATCGGGCTCGGCCACGACCTCGGCCACCCACCGTTCGGCCACGCCGGCGAGGAGACGCTCGATCGCTGCCTGCGCCGCGTACGCCCCGACGGGCGTGGCTTCAAGCACAACGAGCACTCGCTGCGGGTGGTCGAGGTCTTGGAGCGCGACGGCGTCGGCTTGAACCTCACCGCCCAGGTCCGGGAAGGCATCCTCAACCACACCGGGCCGACCAGGCCGGCGACGCTCGAGGGGCGGATCGTCCGCCTCGTCGACCGCGTCGCCTACATCAACCACGACATCGACGACGCCCTCCGCGCCGGGATCCTCCGCCCCGAGGACCTCCCGGCGGCCGAGATCGAGCTCCTCGGCCCGACCGGCTCGATCCGCATCGACACCCTCGTCGCCGACATCGTCGAGCACTCACGCGACGCGGGCGACATCCTCCAGTCCGAGGAGGTCGGGATGGCGATGCTGCGGCTGCGGAAGTTCATGTTCGACCGCGTGTACCTGGGGGAGACGGCGCGCAGCGAGCACGCCCGCGTCGAGCGCACGATGACCGGCCTCTTCGACCACTACCTCGCCCACCCGGAGGCGATCCCGGCGCTCGACCCGACCGCCGACGATGTCCAGTGCGTCACCGACTACATCGCCGGGATGACCGACCGCTACTGCATCTCCCGCTTCACCGACCTGGCGATCCCCGAGGCGAAGCGGTTCTGATGGCGCGGATCTCCTCCGACAGCATCAACGCGGTCCGCGATGCCGCCGACATGGCGGCGGAGGTCGGTCGATATACGGACCTGAAACGGAACGGTGCCCAGATGATGGGCCTCTGCCCGTTCCACGACGAGCGCTCGCCGTCATTCTCGGTCGACCCCCAGGACAAGCTCTACCACTGCTTCGGCTGTGGGGTGGCAGGGGACGTCTTCGGCTTCGTGATGGAGAAGGAGGGGCTCGCGTTCGCCGAGGCGGTGGAAGCGCTCGCCGACCGCTACGGGGTCGAGCTGCAGCGCGAGCAGGAGGACCCGCGGGCGGAGGCGCGCCGGCAGGCCCGTCGACGCCTGCAGCAGCTCCTGGAGCGCGCGGCCGCCTACTACGCCAACTACCTCTGGGAGTCGAAGGAGGCGGCGAAGGCGCGCGAGTACCTCGCGGGGCGCGGGCTGGCGGAGCAGACCCTGCGCGACTTCGGCGTCGGCTACGCGCCCAGCGCCTGGGACAAGATCCTCGTCGCCGGGCAGCAGGCGGGCTTCACCGTGCCGGAGATGCACAGCGTCGGCCTCGTCCAGCGCAG
This sequence comes from Solirubrobacterales bacterium, assembly GCA_051986435.1. Classification (GTDB taxonomy): domain Bacteria; phylum Actinomycetota; class Thermoleophilia; order Solirubrobacterales; family 70-9; genus VAYN01. The sequence continues at coordinate 6,986 of JBPYFM010000226.1, forward strand.
CAACCAGGGCCAGGAGTACGACCGCTTTCGCGCGCGCATCATGTTCCCGATCCGTGACGCCCGCGGGCGCGTCCTCGGCTTCGGCGGCCGGGCTACCCGCGACGACCAGAAACCGAAGTACGTCAACACCTCCGAGACCGACTTCTTCCACAAGTCGGAGATCCTCTACGGGCTCGACCGCGCCCGCGCGGCGATGGCGAAGGAGAACCGGGCGCTGGTGGTCGAGGGTTACACCGACGTTCTTGCCCTCCACCAGGCGGGGCTGGAGGGAGCGGTGGGCGTGATGGGCACCGCGATCACCCCCGACCAGGTGAAAACGCTCTCCGGTGTGGTGGACGAGGTGGTCCTCGCGCTCGACGCCGACGAAGCCGGCCAGGAGGCGATGCTGCGGGCCCAGCGCGTCGCGGGCGGGCGCCGCATGCGCCTGCGGGTCGCCTCGATGCCGAAAGGCGTCGACCCGGCGGAGCTGATGACGGAGGGCGACGGCGCCGAGCGCTTCCGCGGTTACGCCAAGGACGCCGCCGAGCTCACCGACTTCCAGGTGACCCGCGTCCTCGACCGCACCGACACCTCCTCGCCGGTCGAGCGCGACCGGGCGCTCGCCGAGGTCGCCCCGATCCTGGCCGGGATGGAGGAAGGCGCGAGCCAGTCCGAGCTGGTGCGCAAGGTCGCCGACCGACTCGACCTCGAGCCGGCGATGGTGATGGGACGTGTGGTGGCCGCGACGCCCGCCACCGGCGGGTCGGGCGCGGGGGCATACGAGGGCGGTCGCGCCCCGGCCGCGCGCTCGTCTGGCCCCGGCCGCGGCGCCCCCGCGAGCGGCCCCCGTGGCGCCGCGCCCGGCGCCGGTCACCAGCCCGCGCCGCCGCGCACCGCCGAGCTGACCTCCCGCGAACGCCGCGAGCGGGCGCTCTTGGCGATGTGCATCGCGCTCCCCGAGCCCGGCGCTGATTATCTGCAGCGACTGGGGGAGAGCCACCTCTCGCGCTCCGGCCAGGCCGCCGCCGAGTTCATCCGCGCCCACCCCAAGGACCCCGTCGAGCACCTCCCGCGCGAAAACGGCGCCCTCGCCGCCCTGATCACCGAACTCGTGATGATGGCCCGCGAAGAGCCCGCGTCCGAGGAGGCGATGGAGCTGAACTTCCTCCTCCTCGACCAACGTCGACTGGAGGACGAGATCGCCGCCGCGGGCGAGCGCGGCGACTACGAGCGCCGCGCCCGCCTCTCCCGCGAGCGCGCCGCCCTGGTGGAACGGATCGCCCACGCGCAACGAGTCGGCTCCTGACCCGGTAAATTCCCCGGTCCGGCCCATCGGGCCGCCGCCGTTCCGGGGTAGCTCAATCGGCAGAGCATTCGGCTGTTAACCGAAGGGTTGTGGGTTCGAGTCCCACCCCCGGAGCCTCCGCAGTCGCTTGTAGAGCAAGAGGCGACCGAGCCTCAGTGTCCGTCAAGGCGCAGCAGGAGGGGTAGCCTGCCCAAAAGCTCGTCTTCGTAGTTCGTTCAGTTCATCGGCAAGTTCGGCTCGCTCCGATCGGGAGAGGGTGTCGCCGACAATGTCGACCATCCACTCAAGCGTTGCGCCCGGTTCCAGTCGGGCTCGCCCTTCACGATGCGGCTCTTCGCATCGGCCGCTCGGCTCATGGCTTGGCTGGGCGCCTCGACTGGTTGGTGACGATCGCCGTCGCCCAGAGCCCGCCCGCCCCGGTGAGCCGACCGAGGACAACCAGGCGGCGACCGGCGCGGAGCTGCTTGCGCTGCCGCTCGGCAATCTCGTCGGGAACTTCGACCTCGCAGACCGCCACCGCTCGGCGGGCCTTCTCGTCGGGCGCGTCGAACGACAGCAGGAGGACGGTGACCGGATCGCCGTCGCGGCTCCTGTCCTGCACCGGTTCCTCGACGATGGTGCCGGTCAGGAGCGCCGCGTTGGCTTCTTCGCCGGGGTGCGGCAGGCTCAGTTCTGGCGACTGGCCTTTGCTGCCGATCGGCGGCATCTCCTTGAGCGGCTGACAGGCCTGCCGAAGGCGCGGCAGGAAACTCATGCGGCGTCATCGAGTGCTTGCAGCACCGTCTCGCAGGCTTCACCGACCAGCCGATTGCGATCCTCGAGGACGCGGCTTTCGGCCTAGCTCGTCGCGTATGCCTCGCGCTCGCCGGCGGTGGAATCACGCAGCCGGCCGAAGACCCGCCGCAGCACGTCGACTTCTGTCGTCAGCTCGATCGCCTCGCCCCCCGGCCCGTCGCCCCAGCCGAGGTCGTCCAGCACCAGGCGCAGTTCGTCGGAGTACTCGCGGCCCAGGCGATCGGCGGTGTCGTAGTCGGCGGAAGAGGCTGCCATCCACACGTCATCGATGCCGCTCAGCCGATTAAGGATGCGGTCGTACAGCGCGTCGCGCTGCTCGGCGGTGATCGTCACCGCCACTCGGACTCCGTGGCAAGGATGTACAGGTGTCGGGTACTGCCGCGAACTGCTTCGGTATCGATCAGTTTGATAATCCCTGCGCCAGCCAATGCCCTCGCGTGGTACGCGACATGAGACGTGCTGTAGTCACCTCCGAGCATGAGACGAATTTCAGACGGTGATAACGGCAGATCGACCCAGCGCATGGCTTCGATGACGGCGACCTGCACTGGATGCAGGACGCGGGAGACGAGCGAGCCCCAGGGGAACTCCTCGTCTCCCGCTCCGCCTGGTTCGCCCTGGATGGTGGGCGTCGGGGTGGCATCGGGGGCAGAAATCATGTGGAGGGCGGCGACCAGCCCAGGGGTCAGCGAGGCCGGACATCCCGCCTTCACCCTTGTGAGCTGATCGTCAGGTCGACTTCGGAGGCTGGAGGCTGCCGCGCCGACCTAACAACGATTGACTACTTGACCGTTTCAGACGAAAGCGAGTGCGTCAAACAGATGATGCAGGTTAGTCAGCGCTTGCTGAGTGTGAAGGCTTCGGGGCTTTCAGGGCGCGCTTGAAACCGAGTACAGACGCTATGTAATGGGCGGTGTCCTCGCCGGACTCCGCAACGCGGTTGGCCACTCGGGCCTTGATCGCTTGTAGGCGCTCCCAGGACTCCTCTTGCTCTTCGTACAGTTCTTGGCGACCCTCTTCGTCGAGGCTGAGATGCGCCCAGGTCAGCCAATCGCGGGGGTCGTCGAACAACTCCCCGCCCCAGAGCCCGGCCATCATCTCGGCTACAAGCGACTGGATGATCAAACCGGCGCTGACTTGTCGCTCTTGCCAGGTCATGCTCTCGGCTTCTCGTTCCGAGAAGAACGGCGTACGCACCGCCCGGAGATAGTGCTGGCGGGTGTTGCGACGGCGTTGGATGTCGGCTATTTCGATCGCTCCTCCTTCCAGCAGTTCGCGGACATGGTTGCCGACCCTGTTCTGGGGCTCACCGATGATGTCGGCGATCTCCGTGGCCGTGTAGGTGCCTTGGTTGAGGATGATCAGGATTTGGGAACGGATGCGGTGGCTGACCGCGTACTCCACGACTTCCTCAATCCGCTTCCCCTGCTGACCAGCTCTTTTTCTTTCGGCTGCCGCTGCCACAGGCCTCTCCTTTACCGAAGTCGAATCGTGCGCTCAATCAATACCGAGCATAAGCCAGTTTTCGGAAACTGGTTAGCAGTAGCTGAACACCATCTGCTGGATAGTGGAATTCGTCTTAGCATCCACCCGTTCACGAACCGGCTATGGGAGGCCGGGCCTGGGATTGGTGGAGGAGGTGAAAGGCCATGAAGATGGAGAACGTTCCGACTGTCTTGTGCAGCGTTAAAGCCGGAAAGGCCGCCTAGCTCGTGGCCGGACGGGTGGTCTGGCTCGCCAATCTGCGCGAGAGGAGGGGCCAGGCCCCCGTCGTGGCCTTTCGTTTCCACAATGGCCGCAGAGTAATGGAAATCTGTGAAGTTTCCTAAATTCACATCTTGTGAAGTGCCCTATGGAGCTATTTGCGGAGAACGCCGACGATCTGGGTCGTGGGCAACCTCGGATCCAACCTCAGGGCTGCCCGGAAGAAGCTCGGCTTGACGCAGGAGGAGGTCGCGGAACGCAGCGGGGTTCATGCGACGGAGGTGAGCCGCATTGAGGCCGGGAAACGTGATCCCCAGGTGTCGACCGTTCTCAGACTGGCAAAGGCGGTCGAGGTTCCGCCCGGGCAGCTCTTCGAATAGGCCGCACTCACGTGATGCGGAGTCCGCCGCCGTTCCCTTCCAGCAGGTGCTTGGGACGGACCAGCGTGATCCCGACGAGGTTGCCCTCGGCATCGAAGCGGAGCGCATGACCCTCCGGGGTCTCGTCGAAGTCGACCGCCGTCGAGGGGTCGCCGAGGTGGAGGTAGAGCACGTCGGCGTCGGCGTCGTATTTGACGCGATCAAAGGTGATGTCGCCGATCGTCACGCTCATGGCTTCCTTCGTCGTCCGAATGTTCGCCTTGTCAGCCGCGCTTGCGCGCGCGCCAGACTTCCTCGCAGGGGAAGCGACGCGCCCAATCGAGGGTGACGCTCGTGGAGTGCGTCTTTGCGTCGGGGGGCGGGCGGACTTCGATCAGCTCGGTCACCTCGAGGTCGCAGTCGCGAAGGAGGGCGATCATCTTTCCTGGCGGGAGGTGGAATTCGACCGAGTCCTCGCCGGGCCATTCGACCCGGTGCATGCCGAAGAGGGGGCGCAGGAGTCGGTCGCCCGCCGGGATGGTGGCGTCGTCGGGGCCGCAGAGGATCGTGAAGATCGAGCCGACGAGGAAGACGAGCTCGCCGCCGGGGCGCAGGAGGCGGGCCGCCTCGGGGATCCAGGCGTAGGGGTCGCACCAGATGCTCGCCCCGTACTCGGAGATCGCGATGTCGAAGGAGGCGTCGGGGTAGGGCACGTGCTCGGCGTCGCCGTGGAGGAGGGGGAACTCGATCCCGAACTCCGCCTGGAAGGCGCGCGCCGTCTCCAACTGCTTGGCGGAGTTGTCGATGCCGACCGGGCGGGCGCCCCGCCGCGCCAGCCAGGCGGAGACGTAGCCGGTGCCGCAGCCGAGCTCGATCGCGTCGCGGTCGTCGATCGCGGCCGGCAGCAGGCCGACTTCCGACTCGGGAACCCGGAAGATGCCCCAGACCGGTTCCTCGCTCTCCCAGTTCCGCCGGCCCCGGTCGACGTAGTCAGTCGCCAGCCCGTCCCAGAAAGCGCGGTTGGTCGCGACGTGCTCGGGGAGGTCCGTCATGCCGTTGACCTTAGTCGGCCCCGGCACCGCGGCGGGCCGCGAGCCCCTCGACCAGCTCGGCACCGCGCCCGGCGCCGTCGTGCTCGCGGCCCCAGGCGGCGATCTCCGCGGCGCGGGCGCGGAAGCCTGGGTCGGCGAGGAGGCGGCGGGTCGCCCAGCGCAGCGGGCCGGGCCGACAGAGGCGCCAGGGGAGGGAGAGGCCGGCGCCTGCCCAGTCGACCCGCATCGCGGTCTCGCCCATGTCGCCGGTGATCGGCGAGATCAGCACCGGCGCCCCGGCGCCGAGGGCGCGGGCGACGGTGCCGTGGCCGCCGTGGGAGATGACGAGGGCGGCGATCGGCATCAGCTGGCTGTAGCTCAGCCAGTCGACGAGGACGGCGTTGGCGGGGACGGGGATCGGGCGCTGGGGGCGCACCCGGTTGGTGGTGGCGACGACACGGACCGGCTCCTCGGCGAGCGCGGCCAGGGCGGTGCGCACGAGGTGGTTCTCGGAGTCGTGGGCGGTGCTCGGGGCGACCAGGACGAGCGGGGCGTCGCCGGGCGGGAGCTCGATGTCGGGGTGGGGGACCTCGAAGGTCATCGGCCCGGTGACGTGGACGGAGGCGGGCCAGGCGCGCGGGTACTCGAGCTGCGGGTAGGTGGCGACGAGCGCCAAGTCCGGGCTGATGCCGCCGTGGAAGCGGTCGAGGGGCGGCAGGCCGAGGCGCTCGCGCTGTCCGTTCAGGTCGCGGCGCCCGTGCTCGAGCCCGACGTCGAGCGCCCGCTGCCCGGCCTTCCAGACGGCGCGCCCGAGCGGCGTGCGCGGTTTGCGCAGCCCCACGGCGAAGAAGGGGAGGCCCGGCTCGACCACCGGGTAGATGTGGGGGATCAGCGTCGCGAGCGGCACGCCGGCGGCCTCCGCGGCGAGGGTCGGCGCGAGCGTGAGGATGTCCGAGACGACCACCGCCGGGTCGAGGCGCCCGATCAGCGGCAGGAGCGCCCGCGCGGCGTCGGCGGCGTGCCGGCCCTCCTCGGTCCTCGGCTCGGGCGGCGGGAAGGTGCGGTATTCCTCGGCGGCGGCGAAGTCGAGCCCGGCGCCCTCGACGGCGGCGCGGCGCTCCTCCCACGTCTCGACCGTCACCTCGTGCCCGCGGCGCGCCAGCGCCCGCCCGAGCGAGACCGCCGGGAAGACGTGCCCGGGATCGCCGAAGGCGGCGACCAGGACGCGCAGCCCTCCGCGCCCCGCCGAGGTCCCAGGACCCGCCGATCCGGTCCCGGCGCCCGCCACCCGGCCGGCCGCCTAGGGCGCGCCGATCGCCTCGCCCGGACGGGTGAAGACGATCTCAGGGATGTGACAGTTCGGTGAGGTCTTCAGGAGATAACGGACCGCCTCGCCGATGTCGGACGGGCGGATCATCTCCTCCGCGGGCACCGAGCCCTTGACGAAGTCGGTCATGTCGGTGTCGACGAAGGCGGGGGCCAGCGCGGTGCAGGCGATCCCGTCGCCGCCGACCTCGCGCTCGGTCGCGACGCTGAAGTTGACGATCGCGGCCTTGGTCGCGCCGTAGATCGAGAGCCAGGGCTGGCCCGACTTGCCCGCGATCGAGGCGGTGTTGACGATCAGCGCCTTGCGGTGCTCCGCCGCCGCCTTGCGCAGCAACGGCAGGCCTTCGCGCGTCCCGAGGATGAGCGAGCGCAGGTTCACGTCCAGCTGCATGTCGAGGAACTTGGTCTGGATGTCGGCCAGCGGCGCGCCGATCCCGACGCCGGCGTTGTTCACCAGCACGTCGAGGCGCCCGTAGCGCCCCTCGTGGGCGGTGAAGACCGCTTTCAGCTGCTCCTCGTCGGAGACGTCGGCGGGAACCGTCACGACATCGTGACCCGCCTCGCGCAGATTCGCGACCGCGTCCTCGAGTTTCTCCGGGCGCCGCGCCGAGAGAGTGAGGCCGTAGCCCTCCTCCGCCAGCACCGCCGCGATCGCCAGTCCGATCCCGCCCGAGGCCCCCGTGATCAACGCAGCTCGCTCCGCCATCCCCTCTCCCTCCGCTCGACGATGGCGCCAGACTACCTGCGAACATGCCGCCGATGCGAGCCCCCCGTACCGTCCTGGGCCTGGTCTGCCTTCTCGCGTGCGGGACCGTCGTCGTCGCCGGCTGCGGCGGCGGCTCGGACTCCGGGTCCCAGGTCAACAAGGAAGCCGAGGCGGGGAAGAGCAGGCCGGCGCCGCCGAAGAGCGCCTTCCCGGCGACCCAGGGGCGGACGCTGGAAGAACTCGTCAAAGACGTCGCCGAAGTGCAACCGAAGGCGAAGATCATGCCGTCCGCGGAAGCCTTCTATCCCGGTCCCAACCGCTATCCGTTCCTGGTCGCCGAAAAAAACACCAAAGCGGGGACCGCCGGCAAGCCGATCGACGACGCCGAAGTCGCGGTCTACTACGCGAAGCTGCCCCCGCCGCTGCCGCCCTTGAAACCGACGCCCGGTAGGAAGGGGAAGGCGGCGATAGCGAGGCGGAAAGCGCAACAGGAAGCGCGCGAAAACGAACAGCTCGCGGTCGGCCCGTTCCCCGCCCAGATCGAATCGCTGGCGACCAAACCGGCCTTCCGGGGCAAGACGACGACCGAGAACCCGGAAGTCGCCAACGTCGTCTACTCGACCGAGATCGACTTCCCCGGCGACGGCGAATACCGCCTGGTGGCGTTGGTCAAGGAAAAGGATGGCTGGGCGAGGGCGCCACTTGGAAGCATCACGGTGGGCGAATTCGCCAAGATTCCCAGGCCAGGCGAGAAGGCGCCGTTGATCCAGACGCCGACCGTCAAGAGCGCCGGCGGAAACCGCGCCGAATTGTCTACGAGAGTGCCGCCGGACACGCAGAACAAGGTCAACTATGCGGATGTGCTCGGAAAGGAACCGATACTGCTCTTGTTTACGACCCCCCAGTTCTGCCAGAGTCGGGTCTGCGGGCCCGTCGTCGACGTCGCTCAACAGGCTCAGCATGAATTCGAAGGCAAAGCGAACTTCATCCACATGGAGATCTACAACGAAAACGATCCGTCGAAAGGGGTGCGTCCCCAGGTGCGTCGATTCCACCTGCCGACCGAACCGTGGTTGTTCGCGATCAACCGGGAAGGCGTCGTGAGCGCGACGATCGAGGGAGGATTCGGAACCAAGCTGATGGACCAGACCGTGAAAAAGGTGATCGCGGAATGAGTGACAAAGCCGCCTCCGAGGACGAGCTGCTCGTCTCCTTCGCCGAGGAGGCGCGGCGCCGCTGCGACGTGATCTCGGCGGGGCTGGCGACGGCGACCACCGACTTCGAGACGATGCGCGCCGAAGCGCACGCACTGCGCGGCACCGCCGGGGTCGTCGGGCTGCGCCGGCTGGCCGAGCTCGCCGGGCTGATGGAGTCCGACCTCGCCGAAGCGAAGAAGACGGGCACGATCCGCGGCGGGCGCGACCACCAGATCGCCGACGCGGCCAAGGCGCTCGCCGAGGGCGCCGCGGCGGCGGCGAAAGGCGAGGAGGAGCCGCCGGACGTCGGCCGAAGCCTCGCCCAGCTGTTCAGCGCCTGAGCGCCGCCGGATCTGCTCGCCGTGCCCTTGCGCCTCGCCCTCGCCCTGATCGCCACACTCATGGCCCTCGCCATGGCGGGATGCGGCGGCGGCTCCGGCGATCAGACCGTCAGCCTCGGCGACGAGACGATCACCGTGCCGGGCGACACCCACGGCGTCTACGCCGAACTGGCCACGATCCTCGACCAGCTCCCGTACCGCCCCTGGTACACGAAGTGCGTCGTCGCCCAGGTCGAAATGGTCCTCAGCCCGGCCGAAGCCGAAGAGCTCGCCGACCTCCCGGAAGCCGAACGCGAAGAAAAGGCGATAAAGATCACCTCGGAAGCGGGCCCGAAGTGCGAAGCCCAGCACCACCAGCCGGTCATCGACCCCCACGCCTCGAGCAAGGAACTCGACCTCCTGCGCGCCGGCTACGCCACCTCGATGAAGTCCCTCGCCGAAGCCAACGGCGCCGACGCCGACCAGGTCGCCTGCATCGAAAAGAACGTCGAAGAACTGCCCCAGGAAAAGGTGATCGACATCGGCAACGGCTCCAAGTCCGTCCGCGAAGGCATACTCCTATCGATCTTCAAGCCCTGCGCCAAGACGTAGTCGCGGCGCGGGCGAGAAGCCCGGGGCGGTAGCTCAGTTGGTCAGAGCACGGGACTCATAATCCCTTGGTCGCTGGTTCGAGTCCAGCCCGCCCCATCACCTCACCACGCGATAGCGGAGGTGGGTCGCGCCGGGGCCTGCGACGTTGCGGATCAGCTCGAGCTCATGCGGCTCGGCGCCGATGCCTTCGAAGAGGCGGCGGCCTTCGCCGAGGATCGCGGGGACGAGGTGGAGCTGGACCTCGTCGAGGACGCCGGCCGAGAGGGCGGCCGCCCCGACGCCGACGCCGTGGACGAGGACGTCGCGGTCGCCCGCCGTCGCCTTGGCGCGGAGGATGGCCTCGGTGACGTCGTCGAGGACGGTGATCAGGGGCCACTGCTCGACGTCGGCAGGGGTTTTGGTGCGGGTGAGGATGAAGATCGGGACGCCGTCGTGGTGGTCGCCGTTCCACCAGCCCGCCGGTTCGACCGTGCCGCGGCCGGCGACCACCGCGCCGGTCGCCATCGCCTCGTCCATCATCCGGGCATCGGCCCCGTCGGGCTCGGCTTCGGCCTCCTCGCGGATCCACCAGTGGAGGCGACCGCCGTTGTCGCCGAGTCCGTTGTCGGGGGTCTCGTTCGGTCCGCAGACGAAACCGTCGAGGGATACGGACATGTAGAGCACGCTCTTGGACATCGCTTCTCCTCCTCGTCGCTTTACCCGGACGACGAACGCGGGGCGGAGAAATCGACACCTAGTGGAGGACGACGAAGAGGACGAAGGCGATCGCGAGGACGGCCAGCGCCGCGATCCAGCCGCGGGCGTAGGCGCCGAGCACGGTGTAGTCGCGAGGCCTGCGGCCGGTCGCGTCGGCGAGGTAGGCGGCGTTTGCCGGCTCGGGGATCTCCTCTTCGAGCGGATCTTCGACCATCGTCTCGGCGAGGAGACGGCGGGCCGCCGCCGCGTCGTCGGGGCGGACGTAGATGCGCCGCGGGCTCTGGGTCAGCAGCCCGGCACCGAGGCCCGGGCCGTTGATCGACGCCTGCCGGGCGAGGCTGCGGATGCCCTCTTCGCGCAGCAGCCCGCGGATCAGCGCCGCCTCCTCGCGGGTCTCGGCGAAGGCGATCTGGACGAGGCCGTCCCGCGAGCCCTCGTCGCGCTCGATGATCTCCATGCGCAGAGCCTAGGCCGATCCACTCGCCGGGCGGGCAGCCGGAAGACCTCGGGCGGGCTACTCGGTCTCGGGCTGGAGGATGCGCTGGCGGCGGCGAGGGGCGGCGTAGGTGATCCGAAGGTTCAGCTCGGGCTGCTCCGCGGGCCAGGCTTCATAGACGCCGGGCTGGTCCTCGAGCGGGCGAGAGGAGGCGACGGCGACGATCGCGTGTTCGGCCGTTTCCGCCGTGACTTCGTGCAGCTCGCGTTCCCGGTGGCGCCGCCGCTCCCACGCGGCTACGACAAAGTTCCGCATGGGTCGGCAGCTTACCCTCTCGCGCGGATTCCGTAACTGACGTTTGGTCGGTTATTTTTCGCGCAGTCGGCGTTTTTTCCCGTCCTATTTCTCGTCTTCTTTGGGACCGCCGATGCCGAGCATCACGGCGAGGAGCCCGCAGGAGAGGACGAGGACGACGGAACCGATCGCCACGAAGGCGCCGGTCGCGAACCCGAGGAGGCCGACCGCAGCGAGGACGAGCGCGACAACGATGGTGACGTTGCGACGCATCGGGCGATCCTACGGCTCGGCGACCCCGGCCGCCCTCGCGGTGTGCCATATCCGCCCGTATGGCGGATTTTCGAACCCCGTGACCTCCCGGGCTGATGGGATAGCGCCCCATGCGACGCGCTGCGCTGACCGCCCTCTTCGCCTCGGCGTGCCTGGTCCTCTGCGCCGACGCCCTCGGTGCGAAGCCGCACCCTGCCGTCACCGTCGCCGCGGTCGGAGACACGATGCTCGGCAACGCCCCCGAGCTCCCGGCGCGCCCCGGCACCTACCTCGACCGGGTGAAGGGCCGGCTGCGCGGCGACGTCGTCTTCGGCAACCTCGAGGGCACGCTCACCGACGTCACCGCGTCGCCCAAGTGCGGCGGCCCCTCCGGCGGGAACTGTTACGCCTTCCGCACGCCGCCGAGCTACGCCCGCCACCTCGCCTCAGCGGGCTTCACGGTGATGAACGACGCCAACAACCACTCCTATGATTTCGGCCAGGCGGGCCTCGACCAGACGATCGCCGCACTGCACGAAGCCGGGATCGCCCAGACCGGACTGCCCGGGGAGATCACGGTGGTGAAGGCGGGAGGGGAGAAGGTCGCCTTCGTCGGCTTCGCTCCATACTCGACGACCGCCTCGCTGCTTGACCTCCCGGCCGCCCGCAAGCTGATCCGCCGGGCCGCGCGCCGTGCGAAGATCGTCGTCGTCGCGATCCACGCGGGCGCCGAGGGGATCGGCGCCCGACACGTCACCGGAGCCGAGGAGCACTACCTGGGCGAGGACCGCGGCAACCCACGAAAGTTCGCCCGGATGGCCGTGCGCGCCGGCGCCGACCTCGTCCTCGGCTCGGGTCCGCACGTCCTGCGCGGGATGGAGATCTACCGCGACCGCCTGATCGCCTACAGCCTCGGCAACTTCAGCGGCTTCCACAACTTCGCCACCGAGGGCGCCCTCGGCGCGTCGGCGGTCCTCCACGTTGCCCTCGACCCGGACGGCGCGTTCCGCTCCGGCCGGATCGCATCCGTGCGGCTGATCGAAGCGGGCCGCCCGGTTCCCGACCCGAGCGGCGAAGGCGCCCGCCTGATCCGCCGCCTCTCGCGCGAGGACCTCGACGGGAGCGCCGTCCGGGTCGGCGGCAAGGGACGGATCCTCGGGACGGTGGGCGGGGGGAGCTGACGCCCGGGGCGGCTGATCGGCGACCCGGGTCGGCTGCCGCTTCGGGTCGCGGAAGCGGGTCGTCCTCCCCCTCGTCCCATCCCGCAGGCGCCGAACCCCCACCTCGTCAACCGCCTGGCCGAATAGGTTGCCCCGCATGCGAACGCTCGGCCACCTCGCACTCGGTGCCTTCGCCGCGGTCATGCTGATGGTCGCGGCAGCGGCGGGGACGGCCGCCGCGGCACCGTCTGCGCCGCTGCCGATCGACCCGCCCGCCGAACCCGCGCCGCCGCGGCCGAAGCTCCACGCCTGCGACCTCGGCATGCCGCGGCCCTTCCGGTGCGGTCACATCAGCGTGCCGATGCTGCGCTCCGACCCGACGCTCGGCGCGACCAAGGTCGCCTTCGCGATCCGGCCGCGGCGCGACAAGAGCCGGCCGAGCCTGGCGACGATCTTCGCGATGGACGGTGGTCCCGGCTACGCCTCGACCGCGAAGCCGTACGCCGCCTCGCTGATCGCGGCCCTCGGGCCGATCCTGCGGCGCCGGGACCTCGTCCTCTACGACATGCGCGGGACCGGCCTGTCCGACGCGATCGACTGTTCGGCGCTGCAGGGCGGCCTCGTCCAGGAATCGATCGCGGTCGGCGAGTGCGCCAACCAGCTCGGCCCGGCGTACGCCGGCTACACCTCGGCCGAAGCCGCCGAAGACATGAACCAGCTCCGCCGCGCCCTCGGCCTGGGAAAGATCTTCTTCTACGGCGACTCCTACGGGACGTTCTTCGGCCAGGCCTACGCCGTCCGCCACCCGGACACCCTGCGCGGACTGATCCTCGACTCGGCCTACCCCGGCGACGACCCCTACTACCGGACGCTCTTGCCCGCGGGGCGCGACGGGCTGCGCATCGCCTGCCGCGACGCGCCGAGCTGCTCGGGTGAACCGGTGGCGCGGCTCGCGCGAGTCGTCCGCGCCTTCCACCGGCAGCGGCGCTCGACCGAGCCGCTGATCGCGTTCCTGCTCGAGGCGGGGACGCTGGCGCCGCGCTCCTACCTCAGCCTCGACGACGCCGACCGGCGCTTCCTCGCCGGCGACCCGCGCCGCCTGGATCGCCTGCTCGCGCCCGGCCCCCCCGGCGAAAAGCTGAGCGAATACAGCAACGGCCTTGCGATCGCCGTCGAATGCAACGACTACAGGCTCCTCTGGGACGCGAGCGCGCCGTTCCAGCAGCGGGTGGGCGAGCTCTCGGCCGCCGTCCGCGGCCTGCCGCGGGACTTCTTCGCGCCGTTCGGGCGCCAGGAGTACCTGCTGTCCTCGGCAGCGCGTCTGACCCCGTGCCTCTACTGGCCCGCGCCGCCGCCGGGCGGGCTCGCGCCGGCGATCCCGAGCGACTGGCGCGCCCCGCGCAGCTTCCCGACGCTGATCACCGCCGGCCAGGTCGACGACGTGACCTCGGTCCGCGAGGCGCACGAGGTGGAGGCGCGCTTCCCCCGCTCACGCCTCTACGTGGTCCCCGACCGCGGCCACGTCTCCAGCCTCTACTTCCCGTACCGCTCGCCCGCGGTCGGGGTGATCCGCCGCTTCATCGCTTCCCACTGAGGGGCGCCGCGGGGCGGCCGCGGGCGCCCAGAGTGCCCTGCGGGAAGGAGCGTCCCTACGGCATGAGTTCTTCGGCCTTTTCCTTCGCTTCTTCGACGACTTCTTCGGCCTTTTCCTTGGCTTCTTCGAGCTTCTTCTTGCTCTTGCCTTTGCTGTTTTCCAGCTTTTCCTGGGCTTCTTCCAGGCCTTCTTCGGCCGTTTCCTTGCCTTCTTCGATCCCCTTCTGCGCCTTCGACTTGCCTTCTTCGATCCCGCGTTCGGCGGATTCGATGCCGCTTTCGGCTTCCTGGCGGGCGCTGTTGCCGCCGGTGGAGATGGTGCTGCCGCCGCTGCCGCAACCGCTGATCAGCGCGCCTCCGCCGATCGCGGCGACCGCGGCGAGGAGCGCGCCGGCGCGGCGAAGCTTGAAGTCGACCTGGTCCATGTCTCTCCCCTTCGGTTGCGTTGACTTGGGATTGCGGTACCCGGTTCGAGGTTACTCACGAACCTGGCAGCTGCGGCTGAGGACGGTGTGCATCGTGCGCCCGTCGGCGAAGCTGAAGCTGCTTCGGGCGAAGGTGAAGACCGCGCCCGGGAAGCCTTCCGGCGCGGCGCAGGCCGCGCTCAGGTAGCTGCGCCGTTCGCCGCCGACGTCGAAGCGCCGGCCGATCTTCAGCTTCAGCGCCACGATCGACGCCGATCCGCCCGCCAGCTTCGGCACGTTGGTCGTCAGCACCGTGCCGAAACGCCCTCCGTGGCGGCTGATCTTGATCGGGATCACCAGCGTCAGGCGCACCGGGTCGGAGACGTAGATGTGGATCAGCATCCCCGGCCGGCCGCCGACCGTCCCGTTGAAGACGAGCGCGCGGCCGCTGACCAGCAGCTGTCGTTCGACCGGCAGCTGCGCCACGAAGGTCCCCTGGCCGACGAGGGCCGGGCGGCAGCGTTCGAGCGCCAGGGCCGAGCTGGTCGTCTGCAGGGACGCCGTCCGGCACTGTGGGAGCCCGCGTGTGTCCACCTGCCCGGCGCTGTTCAGCTCGACCCGCAGGCGCTGCAGCGCCGGAGGGTGGCTGCCGTCGGTGGTCGAGATCCGCCCTTCGAAGTCGACTGAGATCGGTGCGGGCCGTTCGCGCGGCAGCGCCGTCGGCGTGAACCCCGCATGGAAGCTCACCCGCAGGTCCCCGGACTGGACGATTTCGGCGCGCGCGACCGCGGCGAGCGCGCCGACGGCGGCGAGCAGCAACGCGAGCGTGGCGAGTCGGCGCGGCCCCATACCCGGGTCGAGTCTAAGTCGGCCCCAGGCCGTTTATGGTTGAGCGATGGTTGAGCCGGGCTTCGACAGGCCGCTGACCGCGAGGCTCGAGGGCTCGCTGGTGACGCTCGAGCCGCTCGCCGCGGAGCACCGCGACGGTCTCTGGGAGGCGGCGCAGCCAGACGAGATCTGGGACTGGCTCGCGACCCTGAACCGCAACCGCGACTACTTCGACGCCTGGTTCGACGCCACGCTGGCGACCGATGCGGCGGGGGAGGGGGACCCGCGGGAGACCGGCGCCTTCGCGGTGCGCCGCAGCGCCGACGGGGTCCTGGTCGGGTCCAGCCGATACATGAACGTGCGCCGCTGGGACCGGGTGGTCGAGGTCGGCTGGACCTGGTTCAACCCGTCGGTGTGGGGGACCGGCGTCAACGTCGAGACGAAACTGCTGATTTTCACGCGCGCCTTCGAGACGCTCGGCTGCGTCCGGGTCGAGCTGAAGACCGACGCCCGCAACGAGCGCTCGCGCGGCGCGATGGCCCGCCTGCCCGCCCGCTTCGAGGGGATCATGCGCAAGCACATGATCGTCCCGGACGTGGGCCAGCGCGACAGCGCCTACTTCAGCGTGACCGACGACGAGTGGCCCGCCGTCCGCGCCGCCCTCCAAGAACGCCTCGCCCCCACCCCTCGCGGTTGATGGGCCGAAAACCCACGATATACGTGGGTTTTCGGCCCATCAACATCTAGTCCGGGTCGTCGTCGGGGTGGACGAGGCGGTTGGTGGCGGCGCGCATTTCCTCGCCGGCCTCGCGGGTCGCCGCGCGCGTCTCCTCGGCGACCTTGCCGACGCCGACGCTCGGCTTCCCGCCGACGATGTCGCGGAAGGCTTCCTTGTAGCGGTCGGTGCGCCGGCCGGGGTGGAAGCGCCGCTCCGCCTTCGCCTGCTTCTTCGGCCGCCGCGTCCCGTAACGGCGCCGCGCCCAGGGCGAGTTCGGCTTGCCGATCCGGCACGCCCCGTATAGCGCCAGCGGCGCGAAGAGGATGCCGAGCGTTCCGTGCACGTTGCGCCCCTTCATGAAGGAGACGCCGACGAGGTAGATGACGATCAGCGCCGAGACGACCCCGCCGATCACTTCTTCGGGCCCGCCGCTGAATTCGAAGGGGTTCGCGCCGAGCACGATCAGGCCGATCAGCGAGGCGGCGATCACCGTCGCGTCGATCGAGCTGCGCCCCTCCTCGGCCCAGTAGACGTCTTCGAGGTAGACCCAGAGCGCGAACTCGTCGATCGTCAGTCCGGCGCCGACGCCGAAGAAGAAGGCGCAGATCTCGGTCAGCGGGCTGCGGCCGAGGGCGACGAAGCCGAACGTCCCGGCGATCATCATCGTGACGATCCCGAAAACCAGGTGATGCACGTGGAGGCCGCTCTCGCTTTCGACGTTCCCCGGCCACCAGCTCACTTCGGCGCGGATCAGCCGCGTGCTCATCCGGATGAAGGCGAACGAGCCGACGAAGCCGACCAGCACCAGAAAGACGCCCTGGCGGTCGTGGGCGACCAGGTGGTTCTCCCAGACGTCGGTGACGAAGCTCGCGAGGGGGAGCGCCGCCGTCACGCCGCCTCCGGCGTCGGCACCGCCTCGGGGCGGCGCTTCAGCGGCGGCGCGGCGCCGTCGTGGTGGCGGATCAGGTCGAGGGCGAGCAGCACGATCGCCACCGAGGCGACCGGCGCGGTGACGATGTTCCCGACCGACTCGCCGACCCACGCGGCGAGCAGACCGTGGCCGAGCAGGTCATGGGCGAGCCCGACCAGCGCGTCGTTGACGGCGTCGCCGACGATCTCGATCGGGACGACGACGGCGGCCACCATCCAGAAGTGGCCGCGCACGAGGCGGAAGCTGCGCGCGAACCCTTCCAGGACGCCGCGCTTTTCCAGCTCCACCACGACCCCTGCCAGGTAGAAGTAGACGGCGACGATCACGGCACCGACGAAGAAGACGAACGCACCGAGGATCACCGCCACGACGAAGAGGATGTCGACGGCGATCAGCTTCCCGTAGGAGACGTGGCGCGCGAGGTGGAGGAAGCCGGGGCGCTGCTCCTCCTCGGGATGGGTGAGCGAGGCGGCGATCGCGCCGCTGAAGAAGACCTCGCCGAAGAGGCTCGACGCGGTGACCGCCGCCAGCGCGCCGACCAGCGCCGCGACCTGGAAGCCGGACGTGACGTCGAGCGAGGAGGTGTCGACCCCCTCCAGCAGCGCGTCGACGAAGCCGAGCGGGATGAAGACCAGCGTCGCCAGCGCCAGCAGGGTCGGCGCCCAGGCCAGATAGGTGCTGCCGAGGCGCGCGTAGACTCCGAGCAGCCGGCGCGTCCTGGTCATCTCCCGCGCGTCCGACGCCGGCGACCGGCCGGGACCCGGCCGCGCCGCTCCAGCTTCGCCTGGCTCGATTCGCCCGCCGGCACCTTGCGCAGCTCCCACAGCTCCGGGATCAGGATTTCTTCGGCGCAGCGCCGGTGCCAGTGATGGTGGTCGGTGCCGCCGAGCTTGCGGACGTACTGGACCACCGTGTGCTCGTCGCCGACGTCGATGTCACCGTGACAGCCCGGGCACCGGTAGAGCTTGCGCGCGATGCCACGGATGAGCCACGCCTCGTCGCCCTCTTCGGTGATGCCCTGGAGGCTCCATCGCGCACTCGGCTGTCCGTCGAACTGACCCATCAGCGGGAGACCCACATAGTGATTCGCATCCTCCCAGAAGGGAAAGCGGGAGGCCCGGCGAAATCCTCGCCCGTGACCAAGACCGCGACGAAATCACCTCAACTCAAAAGCCTTTCGGACTACATCCAGGAGCGCTTCGAAGAGTTCTCCCGCTCCCAGAAAGATGTGGCTCGCTACATCGTCGACCACCTCGACGAGGCGGCCTTCCTCACCGCGGAGGAGCTCGCCCGCCGGGCCAGCACCTCCTCCTCGACCGTCGTCCGTTTCTCGCAGGCGCTCGGCTTCGAGGGCTACCCGGAGCTGCAGCAGGCCGCGATCGAGGAGTACCGGACGACGATCGCCGCGGTCGGCTCGGCCACCGGCCCGCTCTTCTCCTTCGACCACTCCGAGCTCGAGGGCTCGCTCAGCGCCGACTACTCGAACCTCGAGGAAACGGCCCGCAAACTCACCACCGAGCAGGTCAACGACTCGGTCGCCGCGCTCGCCACCGCCCAGCGGATCGTGATCGTCGGCGTCGACCAGATGGCGTTCTTCGCGTCCTACCTTCGTCACACCCTCAGCCTGCTGGACATCCGCGCCGAGATCGTCGCCTCGACCGGCGGCGAGAGCCTCCAGCGGCTCGGCCGGATCGACGAGAACACCCTCGTCATCACCCTTTCGGCGGGTAGGGCGCACCCGCTGCTCCTGCGGGCGATGAAGCTCGCCCTGCACCGCGGCGCGCGCACCCTGGCGATCTCCGACGCGACCATGTCGGAGGTCGGCGAGCACGCCGAGATGACGCTCTACTTCTCGTCGAACAGCCCTTCGTTCACCCGTTCGAACACGGCACTCATGGCGCTCGTGCAGGCGCTTGCGTACGGGTTGTACGCGCGGGACGAAGACCTGCACCGCGACCGCATCAAGGCGTACAAACTCAAGTAGTCAGGGGGCGGCCCGCGGCTCCTGCTCCCTAATATGGGCGCATGCCCGACCGCGCGACGTTTCGACTGAAGACCGGCCTTGCCGAGATGCTGAAAGGCGGGGTGATCATGGACGTGGTCACCCCCGAGGAGGCGAAGATCGCCGAGGAGGCCGGTGCGACCGCGGTGATGGCGCTCGAGCGGGTTCCCGCCGACATCCGCCGTGACGGCGGAGTCGCCCGGATGTCCGATCCGGCGATGATCAAAGGCATCCAGGAGGCGGTGACGATCCCCGTGATGGCGAAGGCGCGGATCGGCCACTTCGCCGAGGCCCAGGTCCTGCAGGCACTGGAGGTCGACTACATCGACGAGTCGGAGGTGCTGACCCCGGCCGACGAGGTCAACCACATCGACAAGCTCGCCTTCGAGGTGCCGTTCGTATGCGGCGCGACCAATCTCGGCGAGGCG
>JBPYFM010000227.1:0-10813 GCA_051986435.1 Solirubrobacterales bacterium
ACTCCATCGGCAGTTCCTTGGTGACCGGCTCGATGAAGCCGTTGACGATCATCTTCGAGGCCTCCTCCTCGTCGAGCCCGCGGCTCTGGAGGTAGAAGAGCTGCTCGTCGCCGATCTTCGACACCGTCGCCTCGTGGCCGACATCGGCGTCGTTCTCGTCGATGCGGATGGTCGGGTAGGTGTCCGAGCGCGAGTCCTCGTCGAGGAGCAGCGCGTCGCACACCACCTTGGAGCGGCTTTCGGCGGCCCCGTCGGCGACCTCGAGCAGCCCCCGGTAGGTGGAGCGCCCGCCGTCCTTGGAGATCGACTTGGAGAAGATCGACGACGACGTCTTCGGCGCCCCGTGGATGATCTTGCCACCCGCGTCCTGGTGCTGGCCGGCGCCGGCGAAGGCGATCGAGAGGATCTCCCCGTGGGCTTCCCGCCCGAGCAGGTAGATCGACGGGTACTTCATCGTCAGTTTCGAGCCGAGGTTGCAGTCGACCCACTCCATCGTCGCCTTTTCGTGCGCGACCGCGCGCTTGGTGACGAGGTTGTAGACGTTCTGCGACCAGTTCTGGACGGTCGTGTAACGGACGCGCGAGCTCGGCTTGGCGATGATCTCGACCACCGCGGAGTGCAGGGAATCGCTGGAGTACACCGGCGCCGTGCAGCCCTCGATGTAGTGGACGTCGGCGCCCTCCTCGGCGATGATCAGCGTCCGCTCGAACTGGCCCATGTTCTCGGTGTTGATCCGGAAGTAGGCCTGCAGCGGCATCTCCACTTTCACGCCCGCCGGGACGTAGACGAACGAGCCGCCCGACCACACGGCGGAGTTCAGCGCCGCCAGTTTGTTGTCGTTCGGCGGGATCACCGTCGCCCAGTACTGGCGCACCAGGTCCTCGTGCTCGCGCAGGGCGGTGTCCATGTCGGTGAAGATCACGCCCTGTTCCTCGAGCTTCTGGTTCACCTGGTGATAGACGACCTCGGACTCGTACTGCGCGCCCACCCCGGCGAGGAATTTGCGCTCCGCCTCCGGGATCCCGAGCCGGTCGAAGGTGTATTTGATGTCCTCCGGCACCTCTGACCAGTCACGCGAGTTCTTCTCGCTCGCCCGCACGAAGTAGTGGATGTCGTCGAAGTCGATCTGATCGAGGTCGCCGCCCCATTTCGGGGTCGGGCGCTGTTCGAAGTGTTCGAGCGCTTTCAGCCGGAAGTCGCGCATCCACTGCGGCTCGTTCTTGAACTCGGAGATGGTTTCGACCACCTCGCGCGTCAATCCCTTCGGCGCTTTATAGGCGTAGCCGGTCTCGGGATCGTTGAAGCCGAACTTCTCCTTGTAGTCGGAGTTGATCCCGGCGAGCGACTCTTTCTCGGCGATTACCTCGGGCGAAGTGGCCATGTTCTTATGCGACCTCCAGGGTGACGGTGTCGTTCTCGACGGCGGCCGGGAACGTCTGCACCGGCTTGAATGCGGGGAGCGTCTTCGGCCTGCCGGTGGTCAGGTCGAACAGGGAGCCGTGCCTCGGGCACTCGACGGTGCAGGCGGCCGGGTCGAACTCGCCCTCGGCGAGCGGCCCGTCGTCGTGCGAGCAGCGGTCCTCGATCGCGAAGATCGTGCCGTCGCAGTTGAAGACGCCGATCTTCATCCCGTCGTGCTCGACGATGCGCCGCGTGCCGGGCGGGAGCTCGGACACGGGGCAGACGGAGATCGTGGTACCTGCGGTGTCGGTCAAGAGGGTGGTTGCCTTCCCGGGGCGGCTCATGCCCCTGTGAGACGAAATGAGACTTAAACCTACTGACGTGGTCGGATTTTAGCGGCCGGGCGTGGTCCGCCTGCCGACGGCACCCCGATTTCACGATTCGGCGATGAATTTGGGGCGGATGGGTGGTCTTATGGGACATGTACAGCTCGACGGAACCCTTCGAGAGGAGCGAGAGATGAGCGAGAGGACCAGCTACTGGCCCGTCTACTTCACCGCCCCCGACGCCGACGCCGCGCTCGCCACGGCCGGGTCCGCCGGCGGCCAGGTCCTCAGCGGGCCGATCGACATCCCCGTCGGTCGCCTGGCGGTCCTCCGGGACCCGCACGGCGCGATGTTCGCGGTGATGGCGCCGACCGACGAGATCCGCAACGCCGCCCCCTGAGCGGCGCAATCCGAACGAGAGAAGGAGAGAGGGATGAGCAAAGCGACGAGTTACGAGCCCGGCACGCCCTGCTGGGTCGACATGGCGAGCGCCGACCTGGAGGGCTCGGCGAGGTTCTACGGCGACCTGCTCGGCTGGGACGTGCCGGAGCTGCCGAACTCGGCCGAAATGGGCGGCTATCGCCGTGCCCAGCTCGACGGCGACGACGTCGCCGGGATGATGCCGCTGATGCAGGAGGGCGGGCCGCAGGTGTGGAGCACCTACGTCGCGGTCGAGGACGCCGACGCCACCATCGCCAAGGTCAAGGAGGCGGGCGGCACGGTGATGTTCGAGCCGATGGACGTGATGGACCTCGGCCGGATGGCCGTCTTCAGCGACCCGGGCGGCGCCGTGATCGGCCTCTGGCAGCCGGGGACGTTCGCCGGCGCGACGCGCGTCAACGAAGCCGGGGCGATCTGCTGGAACGAGCTCGGCACCCGCGATCCGGAGGGGGCGAAGGCCTTCTACAACGCCGTCTTCGGCTGGACCGCGAAAGAGCACGAGATGCAGCGTGCCGAGGGCGAGCCCGGCCCGCAGAAATACGTCGAGTTCCTGCGCGCCGGCGACGAACGCTCGATCGCCGGGATGATGGACATCGGCGGCGCCCTGCCCGACGAGGTCCCCGCCCACTGGCTCGTCTACTTCGGCGTCGAGGACACCGACGCCGCGGTGGAGAAGGTCAAGGCGGCGGGCGGCGACGTCAAATTCGGCCCGGTGACGATCGACGCGGGCCGCTTCGCGGTGGTCAGCGAGCCGAACGCCCCGATGGGCGTCTTCGCCGTGATCGCCCTGCCGAGCTGACGATCAGCGGAGGTCGGCGACCGCTTCGCTCGGGTCGCCGACCTCGCCCTCGTCCTCCCATTCGGCGGGCTGGCCGAGGGCGGCCGACTTGACGATCTTCAGGCCGAGCATCGCGCACTTCATCCGCGTCGCCGAGATGTCGATGCCGAGCAGCTCGAGGACGTAGTCCTTCGGCAGCCGCAGCAGCTCTTCGCGCGTCATCCCGACCAGCTCGTCGGTCAGCAGCGAGGTGGCCGCGGTCGAGATCGCGCAGCCCTTCCCCTCGAAGGCGACCTCGCTCACGCGATCGTCCGCACCGAGCTTGATCGTCACGTGCTGCTCGTCGCCGCAGAACGGATTGGTGTCCTCGTACTCGAGGTCGGCGCCCTCGACGACCCCGAAGTTGTGGGGCCGCTTGTAGTGCTCGAGGATCTGGTCGCGGTAGAGCTGGTCTTCCATGGTTCGAGGCTAGCTGACGGGTCTGGTGGGCCTCAGAGTCCGAAGACCCGGCGGGCGTCTTCGAGCCCGTCGACGAGGCGGTCGATCTCCTCGGTCGTCGTGTAGACGCCGAAGCTGGCGCGGGCGGTGGCGGCGACGCCGAGGCGCTCCATCAGCGGCTGGGCGCAGTGGTGGCCGGCGCGGACGGCGACGCCGTGGCGGTCGAGGATCTCGGAGACGTCGTGGGCGTGGACGCCCTCGAGCTCGAAGGAGACGGGGCCGAGGCGCTCGGGGCCGCGGGGTGGGCCGAAGACCTTCAGACCGGGGACCTCGGCGAGGCGCGCCAGCGTGTAGTCGGCGATCGCGCGCTCGTGGTCGCGGACCGCCTCCATGCCGAGCTCGGTGTCGAGCCAGTCGAGCGCCGCGCCCATCCCGATCGCCTGGGCGATCGCCGGGGTGCCCGCCTCGAAGCGCGCCGGGACGTCGGCGTAGGTGGTGCCCTCGCGGGTCACCTTGCGGATCATCGAGCCGCCGCCGAGGAACGGCGGCATCGCCCGCAGCAGCTCGAGCCTGCCCCAGAGGGCGCCGATGCCGGTCGGCGCGTAGAGCTTGTGGCCGGTGATCGCGTAGAAGTCGACGCCGAGCGCGCCCACCTCGAGCGGCAGCTTCGGCGCGCCCTGGGCGCCGTCGGCGACGACGATCGCGCCCGCGTCGTGGGCCATCGCGGCGATCTCGGCGAGCGGGTTCTCGGTGCCGAGGACATTGGAGACTTGCGTCACCGCGAGGACCTTCGGGCCGCGTTCGAGCAGCGCCCGCAGCGCGTCGAGGTCGAGCAGCCCCTCCGCGTCGATCGGCGCCCAGTCGATCTCCGCCCCGACCCGCTCCGCCAGCTGCTGCCAGGGCACGATGTTGGAATGGTGCTCCATCTCGGTGAGCAAGATGCGGTCGCCGGCGCCGACGTTCGCGTCGCCCCAGGCGCGGGCGACGAGGTTCAGCGCCTCGGTCGCGTTGCGGACGAAGGCGACCTCGCGGCGGTCGGCGGCGCCGATGTGGCGGGCGACGGCGTTGCGCGCCCCCTCGTAGGCCTCGGTCGCCTCGGCCGAGAGGGTGTGGGACCCGCGGTGGACGTTGGAGTGGTGGCGCCGCTCGTAGTCGGCTACGGCCTCGATCGAGGCGAGGACGCGCTCCGAGGACGCGCCCGAATCGAGGTAGGCGACGGGGAGTCCGCCCACCTCGCGCTCGAGCAGCGGGAACTGCCCGCGCACCCGCTCGATCGGGAAGGCGCTCGTGGCGGTCGCCTGCTCCATGGTCGCGCGGGGCTAGGCGGCGGCGCCTGCCCCGACCTCCTCGCGAATCCAGCCGTAGCCTTTCTCCTCCAGGATGCCGACCAGCTCCGGGCCGCCCTCTTTGACGATCCGGCCGTCGAACATGATCGAGACCTGGTCCGGCTTCACCATGCTGAGGATCCGCTGGTAGTGGGTGATGATCAGCACGCCCATGTCCGGGCCGGCGAACTTGTTGACGCCCTCGGCGACCGTGCGCAGGGCGTCGATGTCGAGGCCCGAGTCGGTCTCGTCGAGCACCGCCAGCTCCGGCCGCAGCAGCGCCAGCTGCAGCAGCTCCATCCGCTTCTTCTCGCCGCCGGAGAAGCCGTCGTTCAGATAGCGGTTGGAGAAGTCCTGCGGGATGTTCGCCAGCTCCATCGCCTCTTTGGCGGTCTTGGCGAAGTCTTTGATCTTGATCTGGTCTTCGCCGCGGGCCTCGCGGTGCGCGTTGATGATCATCCGCAGGTACTTGGAGACGGAGACGCCGGGGATCGCGACCGGGTACTGGAAGGCCATGAAGAGCCCCGCCTGCGAGCGGTCCTCGGGGGCGGCCTCGGTGATGTCCTCACCCTTGAAGGTGATCGTGCCCTCGGTGGCCTCGTAGGCGGGGTGGCCCATGATCACGTTGGCGAGGGTCGACTTGCCGGACCCGTTCGGCCCCATCAGGGCGTGGACGCGGCCCTTCTCGACGTCGAGGTCGAGCCCTTTGAGGATCTGCTTGTCCTCGATCTTGACGTGCAGGTTGCGTATCTCCAGCTCAGCCATTTCGCTCCGTTTCTGGGGTCTTACGTGAAGTTCGGTTGATGCCCGACCGCATGCCTAGAGGGCGTGCACGACCGGCGCCTTGGCGTGCGTCTCTGCGGTCGGTTGCGGGTGGGGGGTCGAGAATTCGACCAGCTCTTCGAGCGTCGTGCCCGCCAGCGCCTTGGTGACGCCGTTCTGCACCCGCGTCCACAGCAGCTTGGTCGCGCAGCCGCCGGTCGAGTCGTCCTCGTGCGAGCAGAGAACCCGCCCCTCGGGAGTCTCGTGGAAGCACTCCATCGGCGCGATCTGCCCTTCCAGTGCCTGGACGACCGCGTCCATCGTGATCTCGGCCGCGGGCTTGGCCAGCCGGTAGCCGCCATGGGCGCCGCGCGTCGAGGTGACGAGCCCCGCCTTGCGCAGCTTCGCGACCAGGTGCTCCAGGTAGGAGAGCGGCAGCCGCTCCGCTTCGGCGACCGAGTTGAGCGAGATCGGGGTCGACCCAGGCTGGCGACCGAGCTCGATCATCAGGCGCACGCCGTACTCGGCTTTGGTCGAGAACAACATCGTGACCAAATCCTACCGAAGCGGTCGGTTTTGGCGAGCTGTTCCTTTTGCCGGAGCGGTCGGCAAAGGGAACAGCGGAGCGCTAAGGCTCGATCAGGCCGCGGCGGATCGCGTACCGGACCAGCTCGACGCGGTCGCGCATGCCGAGCTTGCGCATCGCGTTGGCGCGGTGGTTCTCGACGGTCTTCTCGGAGAGGTGGAGAAGCTCGGCGATCTGCTTGGTCGTGTTCGCCTCGGCGACCAGCTTCACGACTTCCTCCTCGCGCGGGGTCAGCTCCTCTTCGCCGGAGGAGCCGCGTTCGAGCACGTCCTTGATCAGGGTGCGTTGGGCCTCGGGGGTGAGGAACGGCTCGCCGCGCTCCACCGCGCGGATCGCCGCCAGCAGGTCGGTGTCGGCCTGGGCCTTCAGCACGTAGCCCGAGGCGCCGGCTTTGAGCGCCTCGAAGAGGTAGCGCTCGTCGTCGTGCATGGAGAGGATCAGCACCGACACCTCGGGAGCTTGGAGCTTGATCTCCCGCGTCGCCTGCAACCCCGTCAGGTTCGGCATTTTCACGTCGAGGATCGCCAGGTCGGGCCGCTCGCGGATCGCCAGGTCGCGCGCCTCGGCCCCGTCGGCCGCCTCGCCGACCACCTCGATGTCCGGCTGTCGTTCCAACAGCAGCCGCAGCCCGGACCGCACGATCCCATGGTCGTCCGCGATCAACACCCTCATGAGGGCATCTTCGTTGATGGGCCGAAAAGTGCGCTATATCGTGGTTTTTCGGCCCATCAACCGGCGGCCCATCAACCGGCGGCCCATCAACCGGCGGGGTCGTCAGCCGGTGGGTCGTCAGCCGGTGGGTCGTCAACCGGCGGGTCGTCAGCCGGCGGGGACCGTGAGGCGGACGGTGGTGCCGGCGTCGGGGCGGGACTCGATCGTCAGCTCGCCTTCGACCAGGAGGGCGCGCTCGCGCATGCCGCCGATGCCGAGGCCGCGCTCGGACTCGGCGAAGGCGAAGCCGCGACCGTCGTCGGCGACGACCAGCTCGACGCCGCCCCTGCCGCGCCGCAGCGTCACCACGACGTGGGCGGCCCCGGAGTGGCGTGCGGCGTTGGAGAGCGCCTCCTGGGCGACGCGGTAGACGACGAGCTGGGCGTCGTCACCCAGGTCGGAGAAGTCGCCCTCGACCTCGAAGGTCCCCGCGATCTCGCCTTCGCCGAGCCTCTCGACCAGCCCGCCGATCGCCGCCGCCAGCCCGAGGTCGTCGAGCGCCGTGGGGCGGAGCTGGCGGGCGAGGGAGAGGAGCTCCCGCATCGCCTGGTTGGCGAGCGCCTTGGTCTCGGCGAGCTCCGGCTCGAGCTGCGGCGGCGCCGCCGAGCGCGCCGCCTCGAGCCGCAGCAGCAGGCCCGTCAGCGACTGGTTCACCTCGTCGTGGAGGTCGCGCGCCACCCGCGCCCGCTCCTCCTCCTGGGCGTGCAGCGCCGCCGATCCCGCCCGGCGTCGCTCCGCTTCGAGGCGCCGCATCATGCGCAGGAAGGCCAGCTCGATCCGCTCGACCTCCTCCGTCTCCCCGACCCCGTCGATCGAGCGGGGGAGGAGCGACCCCGGGCGCGAGAGGTCGACCCGCTCCATTTCGTCGATCAGGTCCTCGAGCGGGGCGAAGCGCTGCCGCAGCAGGATCGCGTTGGCGGCGGCGCCGGCGACCACGGCGAGCGCGGCGATGCCGATGATCTCCCACGCCGAGAGCCCGGCGATCGCCCCGGCGACGATCGCGACCGCTCCCAGCAGCACCGCGTTGACGACCAGGACCTGGGTGAAGAGGGCGCGTCGTGGCACCGGCCAAGACTAGGCGCGCGGCGGGCATCCCCACCCTGTCTAGGGGCTTCCCCAGGTCACGTCAGGGGGTGCCCCCTATGGTGCAACGGCTCGTCCGTGGGAATACTCCGTCAACTGCATTTCTCCATGAGGAGACCTGAGAGATGAAAACCACCAAGCAATCGACCCTCAGCGCGACGCTGCGCACGACGATCCTGTTCGCCTCCCTCGGCGGCCTGCTGGTCGTCATCGGCGCGCTGATCGGGGGTATCCAGGGCGCCGGAGTCTTCCTGGCGATCGCCCTGCTGATCAACCTCGGTTCCTACTTCTTCAGCGACAAACTGGCCCTGACCGCGAGTCGCGCCAAGCCGATCGACGAATCGGAAGCGCCGCGCCTCTACCAGATGATGCGCGAACTGACGACGCGCGCCGGGCTGCCGATGCCGCGCATGTACATGATCCCCAGCGACCAGCCGAACGCCTTCGCGACGGGCCGCGACCCGAAACACGCGGCGGTCGCGGTCACCCGCGGGATCACCAAACTGCTCTCCGAGGACGAGCTGCGCGGCGTGCTGGGCCACGAGCTCACCCACGTCCGCAACCGCGACATCCTGATCCAGTCGGTCGCCTCGGCGATCGGCACCGCGATCACCTATCTCGCCTACATGCTGATGTGGTTCGGCGGCGACGAAGACAACGGGCCGCTGGGCCTGATCTCGGCGCTCGCGCTGGTGATCCTGGCGCCGATCGCGGCGAGCATCATCCAGCTGGCGATCTCGCGGCAGCGCGAGTACGCGGCCGACGCGGGCGGCGCGGAACTGTGCGGCAACCCGGAGTCCCTGGCGAGCGCGCTGCTGCGCCTCGAGCAGGGGGCCGAAGCGATGCCGATGCAGGTCAACCAGGCCGCCGAGCCGCTCTACATCGTCCGTCCTTTCAAGGGTCAGGGCCTCGCCGGCCTCTTCTCGACCCACCCGCCCATCGAGGAGCGGGTTCGCAGGCTTCGTCAGATGCGCCCCTCTATGTAGGAGCGCCATCCCGAAGGGCTAGGTCTCGTCCGGTGACCTAAGTCTGCGCCGCGGCCGTCCCGTCTGGACGACGGCCGCGGCGCTTTTTTTTGCCCGCGGCCGGTGTGGCGCCGCCGCTTTTCTCCGCTCTGCGCCGCGCCCGCAGCCACGTCGTCCCGCCGCTGCGGCGCGCCCACTTTCCGCTCTGCGCAGCACTTCCCGTGCCCTTGACACGCGCCCCAAGAGGCTCGCTATACTTTTTGAAGTAAAGCTGATCCGAATTAGGGGATTTAAAGAAATGGCGACTGGCGCAGGAACCGAGCAGACGCAGGTCATCGAGGAGATCGAACCGTTCGAGGCGGCCCAGGAGATCGAGGGCGACGTCGTCCTGATCGACACCCGCGAGCCCCACGAGTACCAGGAGGTCCATCTCGAGGGTGGCAAGCTGGTGCCGCCGGCGATGCTCGCCGACCAGATCGAGACCGTCGCGCCCGACAAGTCCGCGCGCACGATCGTCTATTGCCGCTCCGGCAACCGCTCCGGCATCGCCGCCGCCCAGATGCAGGCGATGGGGTACACGAACGTCGCCTCCGTCGGTGGCGGGATCATGCTGTGGCAGGAGCAGGGGCTGCCGGTCGTCTCCGCCTCCGGCATGACCGCCGAGCAGCGCGAGCGCTACTCCCGCCACACCCTGCTCCCCGAGGTCGGCGTCGACGGCCAGCTGAAGCTGCTGAACGCGAAGGTGCTGCTGCTCGGGGCCGGTGGCCTCGGCGCGCCGACCGCGCTCTACCTCGCCGCCGCGGGCGCCGGCACGATCGGCCTCGTCGACGACGACGTGGTCGACTCCTCCAACCTGCAGCGCCAGGTGATCCACAACACCGAGCGGATCGGCATGCCGAAGACCACCTCGGCGCGGATCTTCATCGAACAGCTGAACCCCGACGTCAACGTGGTCGAGCACAACGGCCGCCTCGACGCGAGCAACATCCTCGACGTGATGAGGGACTACGACATCGTCGTCGACGGCGCCGACAACTTCCCGACGCGCTACCTGCTGAACGACGCCTCGGTGCGGCTGCGCAAGCCGGTCGTCTCGGCCTCGATCCTCGGCTTCGACGGGCAGGTCTCGACCTTCATGCCCTACGAGGGCCCCTGCTACCGGTGCCTCTTCCCGACCCCGCCGCCGGCCGAGCTGGCGCCGAGCTGCTCGGAGAACGGCGTCCTCGGCGTGATGGCCGGGACGATGGGCACCCTGCAGGCCAACGAGGTGATCAAGCTCATCCTCGGCAAGGGCGAGCCCCTGATCGGTCGCCTCCTTCTCTACGAGGCGCTCAGCACCACCTTCACCGAGCTCAAGGTCCGCCGCGACCCCCACTGCCCGATCTGCGGTGACGACGCCCCGGAGATCCCGGAGTCCGAGATGGGGCAGTTCCCCGACTACGAGCTCTTCTGCGCCGGCGCGGGTGGGGACCGCTAAGCGGTCCCGGCTCGACTAGGATCACCGCCCTATGGCGACCGTACGCATCCCACCAGTCCTGCGGCCGAAGACCGGCGGCTCCCCCGAGGTCGAGGCCGCCGGCGGCAACGTCGGCGAGGTCCTGCGTGCCCTGACCGCCGCACACCCCGATACTTCCGCCCAGCTCTTCGACGCCGAGGGCGAGCTCAACCGCTACGTCAACGTCTACCTGAACGACGAGGACGTCCGCGTCCTCGACGGCCTGGAGACGTCCGTCAAGGACGGCGACACCGTGGTGATCCTGCCGGCGATGGCCGGCGGCGCGGCCTGGTAGTCGATTCGTCGGGCCGCGCTGCGCGGCGCGGCCCTTGCAAGCTGGCGCCCGGGCGGGAAGGGACGCGGTAAGGGACGGCAAAGGGACCCGGCCCTCTCGGCCACGGCCCGGGCAGGCTGTGGCCGTGGCCGAGAGGGCCGGGTCTTCGATGAGTGGAGGAAGGGACGCGGGAGCGTCAACGGGGAGCGACGGGAGTCCCACGGATCC
>JBPYFM010000228.1:0-18902 GCA_051986435.1 Solirubrobacterales bacterium
GGATCCGTGGGACTCCCGTCGCTCCCCGTTGACGCTCCCGCGTCCCTTCCTCCACTCATCGAAGACCCGGCCCTCTCGGCCACGGCCACAGCCTGCCCGGGCCGTGGCCGAGAGGGCCGGGTCCCTTGCCTCGTCCCTCTGCCCGCCCCTCGCCGCCCCCGGGCGCCGGCCCGGGAGGGCCGCGTCCCTTTGCGTCAACCGCGCGAGCGCGCCGACGGGGCGGGCTGGTCGAATTCGTCGCGGCGGCGGAACCAGAAGGAGCCAGGGGCGCTCGGCCAGCCGTCGGGGAGGTCCTCGTCTTCGGACTGGCCGCCGTATGGGGTGAGCGACCAGAGGCTCCAGACGCTGCCGATGAACTGGACCATCGCTCCGTGCTGGAGGAAGTAGGTCCGGTACACCTCGTCGCCGACGCGGAGGAAGACATTGAGGCCGAACCATTCGTCGACGGCGAAGTCGGCCGAGAACTCGTCGGTGACGATCGTGTACCAGGGCACTTCGGTCCAGCCCATCCGCTCGGCGTAGCGCCGCAGGTTGGGCTGCGGGGCGCGCGATGCCATGGCGAAGGTGATGTCGCGGGAGTGGAGGAGGCCGAGCCTGGGGATGCCGTCGGCGAAGGACGAGCAGCCCACGCAGCCGGCGTCGGGCCATCCACCGACCCCCTCCTCGAAGAAGAACCTGTAGAGGATCAGCTGGCTGCGCCCCTCGAACAGCTCGAGCAGCGTCCGCCGCCCATCGGGTCCCTCGAAGCCGTAGTCCCCGTCCACGCGCACCATCGGCATGCGCTTCCGCGCCGCGGCGAGCCCGTGCATCGCCGCCGCGACCTCCCGCTCCCGCGCGAGCAGCTCCGTCCGCGCCGCCTCCCACTCGGCCTGGCCGACCACCGGCGGACGACCCACGGCCCCTTGGATCCGGTCCATGCCGGTCAATCTACCCGGCCGCGGAGCGAGCTCCGCGTTGCCGCGGTGAGATCGAACTGATCGTCGAGAGACTGGCCACGAGCTGGACCCCGGGTCCGTCCGCCTCGACCTCCACGCCAACACCGTCGCCTACCGGGTACGGCGCGCCGAAGCGCTGCTCGGCCGCCCGGTGAGCGAACGGCAGCTAGAGCTGCGGGTCGCCCTGCGGCTCGCCGGCCTGCTGGACTGGGCCGGAGACCTCGTCCGGGCGGGCCTCCCGGGGATGGATGGCCGCGGATCCCTCGCGCAGCGGCTCGCCGCGGCGGCCGGAGCGCTCGGCGATCACCTCGGCCAGCACCGAGATCGCGACCTCCTCCGGCGTCGCGGCGCCGATGTCGAGGCCGCAGGGCGCGTGGATGCGCGCCAACTGCTCGTCGGTGGCGCCCGCCTCGAGCAGGCGCGCCTCGCGATCGGCGGTCGTCTTGCGCGACCCCAGCGCGCCGATGTAGCCGGCGTCGCTCGCAAGCGCGCCGAGCAGCGCCGGCTGGTCGAACTTCGGGTCGTGGGTGAAGACGAGGACCGCGTCGCGGGGGCCGAGCGGGACCTGCTCGAAGGTCTCTTCGGGCCAGGCCAGCAGGGTGGTCGCGGCGCTCTTGAACCGGGGCGACTCGAGGAAGGGCGCGCGCGGGTCGGCGATCGTCACCTCGTAGCCGATCCCCGAGGCGATCCGGGCCAGCGCGGCGGAGAAGTCGATCGCGCCGAAGACGAGCATCGTCGGCGGCGGCGCGAAGGCGTGGATGTGGACGGCGAGCTCGGCGCCGAGGGTCGCGCCGTCGACGCCGTAGCGACGGATACCGCTGCGTCCCTGCGCCAGCATCCCGGCGGCGTCGCGGCCCACCGAGTGGTCGAGCAGCGCCGGCCCGCCGAGGCCGCCCCCCACCTCGTCGTCGATCACCGCGAGCTTGCTGCCGGCGCGCTCGCCGTCGAGCAGCGTCGCGATCGCCACCGGCCGCCCGGCCGCGACCGCCTCCCGCGCGGCCGCCTCGACCGCGGCCTCCGGGCCGGAGAGCTCGTGGACGAAGACGTGGACCGTGCCGCCGCAGGTGAGCCCGACCGAGCCGGCGAGCTCGTCGGAGATCCCGTAGGTGACGGTGCGGGCGGGCGCG
Source organism: Solirubrobacterales bacterium (assembly GCA_051986435.1). GTDB lineage: Bacteria > Actinomycetota > Thermoleophilia > Solirubrobacterales > 70-9 > VAYN01. Next base: position 2,063 of record JBPYFM010000228.1, read on the forward strand.
CCGTCCAGCACCTGGCGCGCCTCCCCCACCACCGCCGCCTCGACGCAGCCGCCGGTGATCGAGCCTTCGATCGCCCCGTCGTCGGCGATCAGCATCAGCGCGCCCGGCTCGAGCGGGGCCGACCCCTCGGTGCCGACCAGCAGCGCGGCCGCGACGCGGCGGCCGTCGCGCAGCCAGTCGCCGGCGGTCGCGGCGATTCGTCGGGCGGTGGTCGGAACGGGCAAGCCCTCCTAGTCAACCATGGTGACGATCCCGCGGCTACCGTCGACCCGGACGGTCTGCCCGGTCTTGATCGATTTGGTGCCGAAGCCGGTGCCGACCACCGCCGGCAGCCCGTACTCGCGGGAGACGATCGCCGCGTGGGCCATGATCCCGCCGATGTCGGAGACGGCGGCCGAGATCTTGGTGAAGACCGGCGCCCAGCTCGGCGCGGTGATCGGGCAGACGAGGATCTCGCCCTCCTGGACGAGGTCGAGTTCGGTCGGCGAGAAGATCACCCGCGCGACGCCTTCGACCACGCCCGGGGAGGCGGCGACCCCGAGCAGTTCGCTCGAGTCGTCGCGGTCGCCCGCGCCGAGCCAGCGCTCGATCGTCTCGTCGTTGACGCCCCAGAGCATCACCGTGAACGGCTCGGTCATCGTCTCCGGCACCGCGCCCAGCGCGGGCGGCGGCGACCACTGGTTCAGCGCGTCGAGGATCCGCTTGCGCGCGGCGATCTCCCGCGTCCAGTGGGCGCGCGCGTCGGGCGTCTCGGTCGCCCAGCCGGTGAGCAGGTCCCAGAGCGCCTGGTAGACCTCGTAGCGGTGCAGGTACCAGACGTCCTCGGCGTCGCCGAAGTAGCCGCGGGCGGCGAAGACGCCGCCGAGCTCGCGGATCTTGTTCCAGAGGCGCGTGTGGTGCTGGTGCTCGCAGTAGAAGTTGTGGTTCTCGACGAACGGGTAGACCATCCGCGCCAGCTCGACGAGTTCGTCGAACGCCTTGCGGTCGTCGTCGCTCGGCAGGAGCTCCCGATACTCGGCGGTGATCCGGTCGCGCTCGGTCTCGACCGACTCCAGCGGACGCTCGATCTCCTCACCCGCCTCGACCTTCGCCACGTAGGTGGCGATCAGGCCCAGCGGGACGCGCAGGTCGTCGTTCCAGGCCGGGTCCTCGTGGGTCATCCCGGCGCCGGTCGCGAACCAGAACCAGGGCTCGCGCGCGCCCTCGAACTCGCTCAGCCACTTCTCTCCGCCGTCGAGCCCGCGCACCGCCGCCAGCACCGCCTCGGCGTCGCCGCCGGCCTTGATCGGCTCGGCCACGCCGAGCTCCACCGCCAGCCGCGCCAGCCGCTTCAGCTCGTCGTCGGGGCGGAACATGAGGATGTCGATCCCGGCGACCATCTGGGCGATCGTCTGGTCGCGGATGTCGGGGAAGGCCTGCCGGCAGAAGTCGCCGAAGGTGACGTAGGCGCCGTACCCGAGGCCGAGCATCTCGAAGTGGAGGTGCCCGATCTTCATGATGTTCTCGAGCAGGCGGTCGTAGGTGGCGATCAGGTTGAAGGCCGAGTTGCGGTCCTCGCCGGCCTGGACCCGCTCCAGCGGCTCCTCGTCCGGCAGCGCCGGGAACTCGAGCGACTCGAGCTCTTCCCGCGTCGCCTTCGCCTTCGCGACCCATTTGTCGTAGAGCTCGCGCCAGTTGGTGAAGTAGTGCCCTGCGCGCGCCTCGAAGAGGGCGGCGCGGCGCTCGATCTCGTCCGGCTCGGTGACCAGGTTGGGGCTGATGTAGACGTAGCCGTTGACGATCCGGTGGTCGATCCCCTTGGCGGTCGGGACGACCATGTAGCGGGTCGTGTTCTGGTTCAGCAGCATGTGCGTCTGTTCCGGCATCACCATGTCGAATGGGAACATGGCTTTCGGGTAGTGCATCGAGTCCCAGAACCAGAACTGGTTCTCCTCGACCTCGCGGCGGTCCTCGCCGAAGTGCATGTAGTAGGGGTAGAGCCGCTCCCAGCCCTCGGCCCCCGCGGGGGTCTCGACGTCGAAGGGGTTCGGGAAGCTGCGGTCGCCGTCGGCCATCTATCTCTCCATCTGTAGTTCTTCGAACTGCGCGATCGCCCGCTCCATATACCGGCGCGCGATCTCGCTGCCTTCCGGATGGCGAACCCGCTCGCCCATCCACTGAAGCTTCTCCAGGCCCTTCGCCGGCGTGCATTTGCCGTCGTTGGCCCAGCCCGCGACGAGGCGCGCGTTCGTCTCCAGGAAGGAGATCGAGTCGGCGGCCTGCATCAGGTCGCCGTCGGGGCTGCCGCCGAACTCGTGCTCGCGGATCGGCTGGGCGACGGCCGCCGCCAGCTCGGCGTCGTAGCCGTGCGCGGTGAGCCAGGTCGGGACGACGACCGCCGAGCGCCCGGTGTGGGCGGCGTTGTACTCGCGGCTGTCCCAGCGGTCCTTGGTCATGTCGAGCTTGGGGCCGCCGGGGACCTTGCGCTCCAGGTCGTGGAGGAGCGCAGCGACGACCAGGTACTCGGGGGCCTCCGGTTCCAGGGCCAGCATCCAGTCGCCCGCCCGGGTCAGGTGCTCCCGATCGTAGTAGTCGGCGATCCAGTCGAAGACCTGGGCGCGCAGGGCGAGGAACTCGGGACGGAAATCGCGCGCGGCGGGGAGGGCCTGCCAGCGCGGGGCGTCAGCCTCGATGGGGAAGCTCAGCGTGAGCGATGAATTGGACTCCTGCATACAATAACCCTGACCGATTCTTTCTTCTTGGCTCTACCACGCCAAGCATTGACGAGTTTCGGGATGCGAGTATACAATTGCGCCGCGGTTTGGGAGTGACAAACAAGGGGTGACGACTGGGCCGCAACATCGACCCTTACTCGGAGGAGAGTCCCGCTAATGCCATTCGTCAAAGAACAGCTGTCCCCGGACATGCTGTTGCTGTCGTTCATCTATACGGTCGGGGCGGTCGCGGTCGTCCTGATCGTGCTGGCCCTCTGCTTCGTCGACTCAGGCCTCGTCCGCCGCAAGAACATGCTGGACACCTGGGTGGCGAAGATCGTCGCCTCCCTGATCGCCGGCTTCGGCACGATGGTCGCCGGGATCGGCATCTGGAACTGGCAGTTCAACCAGGCCTTCGGCGTGCCGAACCCGCTCTGGCAGGCGCTCAAGGACTGGTGGCTCGGCGGCCAGTTCCTGACCCACTACTCCGGCGAAATCGCCTTCGAAAAGCTGCCCGAGGCCGACGTACAGCAGGTCTTCGCCGTCTTCTTCATCACGTTCTCGCTCGGCACCCTCGCCCTCATCCACACCGGGGCGATGGAGCGCATGCGCCACAAGCCGCTCTACGTGATGGCGCTGGTGATCGGCCTCGTGCTCTCGCCGCTCGTCGCGTTCTTCTGCTGGGGCCCGGTCGGCCCGCTCTCCAACCACGGGACCCACGACTTCGACGGCATCTTCCCCCTCTACATCTTCGCCGGCACCTGGGTGCTGGTGCTGAGCTGGCGGCTCGGGCCGCGGCTCGGGGCGTTCAAACCGCATCCCAGCGGCACCAAACCGGTCGGCAACAACATCGCCCTGGTCGGCGCGGGCGTGCTGCTGATCATGTTCGCCCTGCCGTTCATCGCGGTGTCCTCGACCTGGATCGCGCCGGAAGAAGGCTTCTTCGGCATCTCCTTCACCAGCACCGGGCTGGGGATCATCCTGGAGAACATCTTCGCCGCCTACATCGGCGGGGCGCTGGTCGGGGCCTTCCTCGCCTACCGGCGTAAGGAAGCCCAGTGGGCGCTCCTCGGCCCGCTCTCCGGGGCGGTCATCTGCGGCACCCTGTTCGACGTCGGGATGCCGTGGGAGGTCTTCCTGATCTCGATGCTCGGCCCGCTCGTCGCCTTCGGCACCGCGGGGCTGCTGCAGCGGTTCGAAATCGACGAGCCCAAGGTGATCCCGCTGGCCCTCGGCCCCGGCATCGTCGGCGCCCTCCTCTGCGGCTTCGTCGAGTGGGGCACGAAGACCGGCGGCTACCCGGGCCTGAAAGGCGCCTACGCCCTCCAGCACGCCGAAATCACCCCCTGGTGGCAGCTCGCCGGGATCGTCCTGACGATGCTCCTGGCCGCCGTCCCCTGCTTCCTCATCTGCCTCGCCTTCGAGCGCACGGGAGGCCTGCGGGTCAGCGAAGCCGAGGAGCTCGCCGGCCTCGACCAGACCTACTGGGGCATCGACAACTACGGCGACGAGCCGGCCCTGGTCGGGGCCGGCGGCAACGGCGCCGCGGCGGCCGGGAACGAGGAGGGCCCGCCGGTACTGGCCGGCGGCTGACGAAGCTCCCCCGGATGCGAAAAAGGCCGCCCGCAAGGGCGGCCTTTTTCGTGGGGGCAGGGCGCGGCGGGGCGCGGGTGCGGGTGGGGTGCGGGCGGGCGGGGCGCGGGCGCGGGCGCGGGCGCGGACCCAGGCGCTGGCGCTGGCGCGGGGAAAGCTGTCGCCCGGCCGGCTGGCGCCTCGGGCGCCTGCGCCGGGGGAAGCTGTCGCTCGGGGCGGCTGATCGGGGGTCCTGGCAGGCTGTGACCCCCGATCAGCCGCCCGGGTCGGGAGGTGGTGCGGGAGATGCCGGGGTTCGTCACGCCTCCGTGGGCTTCTCCACGGAGGCGTGAGGGTTCCGTGACGTCTCCCGACCGCCACGGCCAACCCATGGACCTTTGTCACCCACAGGGTGACAAAGGTCCATGGGTTGCGGGCCGGAGGCCCGACCGCCGACGGAAGGCGCGCGGAGGGATGACCTCGTGCGCCTTCGGTGTCCTTCTCCACGGTTCCGTGCGGGTTCCTCGACGCCCTCCCGCGCCCTGCGTGGATAACCCGTGCCATGGCACGGGTTATCCACGCAGGGCGTATCGGGCCCGGATCGGGGGACGGAGGCGTGTCGTCGCTCCGTCGTCCTCCCCGCGGGCGCTCCGTGGTGCCGCGGATGCCTGGCCGACCTCAGCCGCCCCGGGTCGGACAGGCATCCGCGGCGCCCGGCGGGGCCGCGGGGTGAGGGACGGGGTTAGCGAGCGGTCGGGCCGGCGAGGAGGGAGCCGGCGCCCGGGACGGCGCGGTCGAAGCCGAGGACGTCGAAGACCTCGGCCGCCGTGGCGGTGGCCGCCGAGATCACGGGGAGGCCGTGGTCGGACTCGAGGTCGTCGAGGACCTCGAGGGAGGGCATCTGGACGCAGCAGGAGGCGATCAGGGACTGGGCGCGGGAGAGGTCGAGATTGCGGGCGTGGTCGATCAGGCCGGCCTGGGGCAGCTTGCCCACCTCGACGTTGTCGGCGACCGCGAGGCTGAGGGAGTCGACCACCTCGATGTCGTAGGACTCGATGTAGTCGGCGACCAGCTTGGTGAGGGGCGGCATGTAGGGGGTCATGATCGCGACGCGCTCGACGTTCTGGCGCTGGAGGGTGCGGATGAGGGCGCCCGCGCTGGAGACGATCGGGCTGTGGCCGCCGCCCGCCTCGACGACCTCGGCGAGGCGCTTCTCGATCTCCTCGTGGGCGCCGGCGCCGCGGGCCATCAGCGCGACCAGGCAGGCGTAGGCGATCACGTCGACGCGGGCGTCGGAGAGCTCCATCGCGCAGCGGTCCGAGTCGGCGACCATGCGGTCGAGGGACTCCTCGTCGACGCTGTGGAGGACGGCGCGGCTGGAGTGGAAGGTGACCGGCACGCCGAGCTCGGCGCGGGCCATCATCAGGGGGATCTCGGTCTCGATCGTCGTGTTGGAGCTGGGGACGATCAGCCCGACGCGCTTCGCGCCGGCGGCGCTCATCGACGGCTCCCGAAGAAGCGGAGGACGACGGCCGCCAGCACGGCGCCGAAGGCGGTGCCGCGCAGGAAGTCGTAGGAGATGAAGATCCCGGCCTGGGCCTCATCGGCGGCAGGCGCGGTCGACGCGCCGGGCCCGGCGGTCGACGAGGTGGCGCCGGTCCGCGCCGCGCCGCCCGCAGGCTTCGCCGCACCACCGGCCGCCGCCGGACCGACCGCTTCGCCCTTCACGGCCCGCTCGAGCGAGGCCATGAAGTCGCGGGTCACCGCGTCGGCCTGCTTGGCGATCACCTTCTGGCCGACCGAGCCGAGCACGCCGCCCATCGCCAGGTCCGCCTCGAGGTTGACCCGCGTGCCGCCGTCGGTCGGCTGCAGGGTCACCGTGTTGGCGCTGCGCAGGTTGCCCGCCGCGCCTTTGACGGCGCGGCCGATCGCGGTGAACTGCATCCGCTCGTTCGGCTCGCGCTCGGTGATCCGCATCTTCAGGTCGAAGGTCGCCGTCATCGGTCCCACCGACTGGGTGACGCGCACCTTCGAGTTGTCGGCGTCGAGGACCTCGACCGACTCAACCCCGGGCACGCACTTCGCCACCTCGTCGACCTGCTCGAAGAACTCCCAGAGCCGCTCGCGCGGCTCGGCAATCTCGAACGACTGCTCAACCTTCAAGACCGTCACCTCCGTTGCCGGCTTCTCGGATGGCCCGCCAGACCGACTCCGGCGTGATCGGCAGGCTTGAAATCTCGACGTCGAACTCGGCCAGCGCGTCGCAGATCGCGTTCGCGATCGCCGCGCCCGGCGGGATCGTCCCCGTCTCCCCCACCCCGCGGACGCCGAAGGGCGTCACCGGCGAGGGGACCTCGGTATGCAGCAGCTCGACCTGCGGCATGTCGCTCGCGGTCGGCACGAAGTAGTCGAGCATCGTGCCGTTGACGAGCTGGCCCGAGTCGGGCTCGTAACGCAGCTCCTCGGTCAGCGCCGCCCCGAACCCCTGCGCCAGCGCTCCGCGGACCTGGCCCTCGACCGCCTTCGGGTTGACGATCCGCCCGCTGTCGTGGGCGAGGACGAAGCGCTCGATCTCGAACTCCCCCGTCTCGGCGTCGACCGCGACCACCGCGGCGGCGCTGCCGTAGGCGTAGGCGGCCTCGGCGGGCTCGAAATGCGCGGTCGTCTCGAGGCCGGGCTCCTCGCCCTCCGGCAGGCCCTGGCCGACGATCGCCGCCATGTGCAGCTCCGCCAGCGACACCCGCGTCCCCGGATCCGTCTTGGAGACGATCGCGTCGCCCGCGATCTCCAGGTCCTCCACCTCGGTCTCGAGCCGGAAGGCGGCGATCCGCAGCGTCTTGTCGCGCAGCGCCGCCGCCGCTTCGCGCACCGCCCCCGACCCCGCGATCAGCGTTCGCGAGGCGAAGGCGCCGGTGTTCAGCGGCGTCGCCCGGGTGTCGCCGGCGTGCACCCGGATCGCGTCGAAATCGATGCCGTGCACCTCGGCGCAGATCTGCGCGAAGGCGGTCTCGTTGCTCTGGCCGAAGGTCGAGACGCCGGTGAAGAGGTCGATGCCGCCGCTGCGGTTGGCGCGCAGGGTGACGCTCTCGTGGGCGCCGAAGCGCGAGCCGCGGTTGGCGAGGAACTTGGCGCTCGCATAGCCGGTGCGCTCGACGAAGGAGGTGAAGCCGACGCCGCGGCGACGGCCGTCGGGGCCCGGGCCCGGCCCGGCGGCGCGCAACCGCTCATAGTCGACCGCCTCGGCGACCATCCGCAGGCACTCGGCGTAGTTGCCGCTGTCGTACACGGCGCCCGCCGCGTTGCGATACGGCAGCTCCTCCTCCCTCAGCAGGTTGCGCAGCCGCAGCTCCAGCGGGTCGATGCCGAGCTTGCGCGCCAGCCGGTCGACGAGCGACTCGCGGGCAAGGTCGACCTCCGGCTGGCCATAGCCGCGGTAGGCGCCGATCGGCGTCTTGTTGGTCACCGCGACGCGCCGTTCGACCGCGCCGTCCTCGACCCGGTAGGGCCCGCTGAAGACGATGCTCGACAGCTGCGCCGAGCCGAACGGCGAGTTCTGCCCGCCGAGGTCGGTCGTATAGCGGTCGGTCATCGCGACGAAGTTGCCCTCGGCGTCGGCGCCGATCTTGTACTCGTGCACCGACTCGCGCGCGTGCGTCGAGGCGCGGAAGTGCTCGACCCGGTCCTCGGTCCACTTCACCGGACGGCGGGAGTCGATCGCGTGCAGGCAGGCGAGCAGCTCCTCCGGGTAGAGGCCGAGCTTCAGCCCGAAGCCGCCGCCGACGTCGCCGGTGACGACCCGCACGTCGCCCTCGTCGAGGCGCAGCGACTCGGCCAGCTGCATCCGCACCAGGTGCGGCACCTGGGTGGAGATGTGGGCGGTCAGCTCGCGAGCACCCGGCCGCCACTCCGCCACCACCGCGCGCGGCTCCATCGGCAGCGCGGTGACCCGGCCGATGCGGAAGGTCCCTTCGACCACCGCCGCGGCCTCGCGCAGCCGCGCCTCCGGATCGCCCCGTTCCTGCGGGTTGGAGACGAGGAGGTTGTCCTCCATCTGATCGGGGTGCAGGACCGGCGCATCGGGGTCGAGCGCCGCCAAGGTGTCGGAGACGTGCGCGAGCGGCTCATAGTCGATCCAGACCGCCTCGATCGCGTCCTCGGCGATCTGGCGGCTGTCGGCGACGACGCTGACGACCGGCTGGCCCTCGAAGACGCAGACCTCGGCGGCGAGCGCGTAGAAGGGCAGGTCGACCGCGCCGGGGACGGGGCGCAGGACGCTGAGCGGCTCGGTGCGGGCGGCGACGTCGGCGCCGGTGTAGACGCCGTGGACGCCGGGCATCGCGACCGCGGGGGCGATGTCGATCGACTCGATCCGCGCATGCGGGAAGGGGCAGCGCCCGACCGCCATGTGGAGGGAGTGGGCGGGATCGACGTCGTCGGTGAAGCGCCCGTCGCCCTGCAGCAGGCGGTCGTCCTCCTTGCGCGGCACCGCCGCGCCGAGGACGCCGGGCGCGCGGCGCTCGGTGGCGACGCCCGGGCTCATCGCCCCTCCTCGGGGGCGTCGGCGCCGGCCGCCGCGGGCTCGCCGTTCAGCACCTGGTCGATCGCGTTGACGATCCCCTCGTAGCCGGTGCAGCGGCAGAGCACGCCGCTGATCTCCTCGCGGATCTCGGCGCGGTCGAGCCGCCGGCCGGACTCCTTCAGCACCGTCGCCGTCATCAGGAAGCCCGGCGTGCAGAAGCCGCACTGGAGCCCGTGCGCATCCTTGAAGGCCTGCTGGAGCGGGGCGAGCTCGCCGTCCTGCGCCAGCGACTCGACCGTGCGCACCTCGCGGCCGTCGAGCTGCGCCGCCAGCAGCAGGCAGCCCTTCACCGCCTCGCCGTCGAGCAGCACCGTGCACATCCCGCAGACGCCCTGCTCGCAGCCGACGTGGGTCCCGGTGAGGCCGAGCGTGTGGCGCAGGAAGTCGGCGGCGTGGGTGCGTGGCTCGACCGACTCGGTGCGCACGGTCCCGTTGACGGTGACGGTGATCTGGACGGCCTCATCCACGGTGGTCCTCCTCGGCCATGCCCGCGAGGACGCGGCGCAGGTGGATCGGCAGCAGGTGGGCGCGGTACTCGGCGCTCGCCCGCACGTCCTCGGGCGGGTCGGCGTCCTCGAGCGAGAGCTTCGCGGCCTCGGCGAGCGTTGCCTCGTCCCAGGCGGCGCCCTCGAGTCGCGCCGCCGCGGCGCGCGCCAGCACCGGCGTGTCGTTCACCCCGCCCATGCCGATTCGCACGTCGTGCCAGGTGCCGTCGGGCTCCCGGTCGGCGGCGATCGCGAGGCTGAGGACGGCGAAGTCGTTGTGCTTGCGGCCGCGCTCGAAGAAGGCGCAGCGCGACGGGACGACGCCGAAGCGCAGCCCGGTGATCATCTCCTCCGGCGCCAGCGCGTTGGCGTAGGAGCCGACGAAGAAGCCGTCGGCGGGCAGCTCGCGCGCGCCGCCCGGGCCGGTCGCCAGGACCGTCGCGCCGAGCGTCAGGGCGACCAGCGCCACCTCGCCGGTCGGGTCGGCCTGGGCGACCGCGCCGCCGAGCGTGCCGCGGTTGCGCACCTGGCGGTCGCCGATGTGGCGGATCGCGGTGCGCAGCAGCGGCAGGCGCTCGGAGATCACCGGCGAGCCCTCCGCGTCGGAGTAACGGACGAGGGCGCCGATCAGCGTCTCGCTGCCGCGCGTCTCGATCCGGCCGAGCTCGTCGGCGAGCCCGTTGATGTCGACGACCGCGCTCGGCTTCATCAACCGCATGCCGAGCATCGGCACCAGGCTCTGGCCGCCGGCCAGCAGCCGCGCCATGCCGCCGTAGAGGTCGAGCGTCGCGACCGCCTCGGCCACCGAGTCGGGCCGCAGATATTCGAAGGGCGCGGGCTTCACTTCGCGCCGCGCGCGCCGAGGAACGTCGCCATCACCCGGCCGACCGCGTCGCCGCCCTGGGCGCCGTCGTCGGCCGCGGCCGCCTGCCGCGCGCTCCAGATCGTCTCCGGCCGCGCCTGCAGCAGGTGGAGCCGGCCGTCCACGTCGATCGCCCACTCGACGTCGGTGGGACCGCCGCGGTGGCGCTCGATCCGCTTGCCGAGCTCGGCGATCTCGCGCGCCTCCTCCTCGCTGATCGAGCCCTCGGCGCGCCGGTCCTCGGGGACCGGCAGCAGCGCGACCGCGCCGCCGTCGGGGTCGAAGCGGTATTCGTCGGCCTGCTCGACCACCTCGCGCTCCAGCACCTCGAGCGTGATCTTGTCGACGCGGTGGCGGTCCGGCGGCACGTCGCCTTTGACGACGCCCTCGCCGAGGCCCCAGCAGCTCTCGATCACGATCCGTGAGCGGTCGCCGCTGATCGGGTCGAGCGTGAACATCACCCCGGCCGAGCGCGCCCGCGCCATCTCCTGGACGCCGACCGCCATCCCCGGCAGGCCCGCGTCGGCGAGCGACTCGACCCCGTCGGGGCGGTAGGTGAGGACGGCCGGGTTGAAGAGGCCCGACCAGCAGCGCCGCACGTTGGCGACGACGTCGTCGGCGCCCTGCACCCAGAGGTAGGTGTCGTACTGGCCGGCGAAGCTCGCCCCCTCGAGGTCCTCGTTGACCCCGCTGGAGCGGACGGCGACCGGCACGCCGGCGCCCGCCCGGCGCTCCAGCTCGGCGTATCCCGCGCGGATCTCGGCGTCGACCTCCGGGGGCAGGTCGGTCGCCTCGATCAGCGCGGCGATCTCGGCCGCCGCCCGGTCGACCGCGACGACGTCGTCGACGTCGAGCTCGGCGCGGATCGCCGCGATCCGCTCGGCCAGGCCGGCCGCGGCGACGAACTCCTCGAACGCCTCGGTCGTGACGCCGAAGGCTGGCGGCACCGCGAAGCCGGCCGCGGTCATCTCGGCGAGGCTCGCCACCTTGCCGCCGACCAGGGCGCTGGTCGCGCCCGGCTCGTCGATCCAGAGGAGGCGGGGCATGGTCAGACGCCCACCGGCTGGTCGGCCTTCAGCACGTCGACGACGATGTCGCCGTCGATCACGATCGGCTCTCCGTCGAGGTAGAGCGAGCAGTTGCGCATCGGCACGTCGACGTGGCAGAGGGTCTGGTTGGGGCCGCCGAGCTCCCCGTTCGGGCCGGTCGAGAAGAGCACGTTGCCGTAGAAGGAGCGGCCGTGCATCCCCATCCCGCGGCGGTCGTGGGCGAGGATCGACCACTGCGCGGTCTCCAGCATCCCCCAGCCGATGTGGCTGATGCCGTAGGCGTCGGGGTCGTTGAAGGAGGCCATGTACTCGCGCAGCAGGTCGGCGTCGACGGCGCCGTCGATCGCGGTGATCTTGCCGCGCTCGATCGTCAGCTCGATCGGCGTCTGCACGTAGGACTTGAACGGGAAGATGATGTCGCCCGGGGCGATCACGACCTTGCCGTCGACGCCGTCGTCGGCGCCGCCGGTGAAGAGGAAGCCGGAGGGCCAGTGGTCCCAGCGGCCGGGCGTGTCGGTATAGCCGTACTGGGTCATCACCGGGTAGGCGCCGAGCTGGTAGGTGACGTCGGTGCCGGCCTCGTTGGTGAAGCGCAGCTCCTTCGCCTTGGCGAGGATCTCGGCGCCGGCCTCGACCCGCTCGCGCAGGCGCACGCTCGGCTGCATCGCTTCGATGTGCTCGATCGGCTCGATGCAGAGGAGGACGCGGGTGCCCGACTCCTGGATCTCCATCTGCTCCGGCGAGAAGAGGAGGAAGACGGTGTCGACGACCAGGTCGACGCCCTTCAGCGCTTCGATCGCCGGGCGGTTGCCCTTCAGCGGCGTCTCGCCGACCTCCCACATCCCCTCTTCGCCGTCGAGCGAGGAGTCGGTGCTCGCCAGGCGGACGTTGAAGCCGGTGGCGCCGAGCTGGTCGGCGGCGGCGAGGAACGCGTCGACGTAGTCGAGCTTGCGGTTGCCTTGCGAGAGCACGGCGATCGTGCTGCCCTCGCCGATGCCGCAGAGCTCGAGCTCGCCGCGGCAGAGGTCGGTGAACGTGGACTGTGGCATCGGTGCCTCCGTGGTCAGTGGGAGCCGCCGCCCTCGGTGGCGGTCTCGGTTTGCAGTACCCCGTCGAGCGCGGCTTGGAAGCCGGCCAGGTTGTCCCAGGGGACCATGTGCCCGGCCCCGGGGACGACCGCGTAGGTGGCGGCCGGGTTGACCTCGCGGGCCTCGGCCCGGCCGGCCTCGGTGACGACCGGGCTGTCGCCACCGCTGATGAAAGCGGCGGGCGCGGGGATGTCCGCCCACCACTCCAGGAAGTCTTCCTCGGCGAAGCGGTCGTAGGTCGCGAGGACCGCGTCGCGCTCGCAGGTGCCGACCCAGCGGGCGCGGAGCAGGAGCTCGGCGCGCGGCCACAGCGGGTAGGCGGCGGCGACCTCATCGCCGGTCGTCCCCGCGTAGCCGGAGTCGAGCTGCGCTTCGAAGGAGTCGCGCGGGGTCGGGTAGCCGCCGCGGCCGGGGCCGCAGAGCGGCGGGTCGACGCAGATCGTCAGGCCGAGCTCGACCTCCTCGCGGGCGGCGAGGGCGGCGGCGATGCGGGCGCCAAGGCTGTGGCCGAGGACGGTCGGGCGCTCGAGGCCGAGCCGGCGGATCGCGGCGGCGGCGTCGACGGCGAAGTCCGGCGCGCCGTAGCTGCCGCCCGCCTCGCTGAGGCCGCGGCCGCGGAGGTCCATGACCAGGGGACGGAAGCGGTCGCGGAGCGGGGCGACGACGAAGTCCCAGGTGATCGAAGGGCTGGTGATGCCCGGCAGGACCAGGAGCGGCGGCGCCTCGCCGCCGTAGTCGAGGACGTGGAGCTTGCGGCCCTCGCTCTCGACCCAGCGGCTCTCGGCGCCGAGGGCGCGCAGCTCGGCGCGGTGGCAGTCGGTGATCGGGTGGCGCTGGTTGTCAGGCATCGGCGAGCTCCTTGGCGGGGTCGGCGCCGAGCGCGGCGACGACCGCGTCGCCGAACTGCGCGGTGGTCGCCGAGCCGCCTCGGTCGGGGGTGAGGACGGTGGAGGCGACGCGGTCGAGCGCCGCGTCGAGGCGGGCGGCCTCGGCGGGGAGGCCGAGGCCGTGCTCGAGCAGCATCGCGACCGAGCGGATCGCCGCGGTCGGGTTGGCGACGCCCTGGCCGGCGATGTCGGGGGCGGTGCCGTGGACCGGCTCGAAGAGGCCCGGGCCGTCGTCGCCGAGGCTGGCACTGGCGGCGACGCCGATGCCGCCGGCGAGCGCCGCGGCGATGTCGGAGAGGATGTCGCCGAAGGTGTTCTCGGTGACGATCACGTCGAAGCTCCGAGGCGCTTCGACGAGGCGCATCGCGGCGGTGTCGACGAGCAGGTGATCGAGCTCGACGTCGGGGTACTCGGCCGCCAGCGCGATCGTCCGCTCGCGCCAGAGGCGCGAGGTCGCGAGCACGTTCGCCTTGTCGACCGAGGTCAGCTTGCCGCGGCGCGCGCGGGCCAGTTCGAAGCCGCGGCGCACGACCCGGTCGACCTGGGCGGGGCTGTATTCGCAGGTGTCGTAGACGGTGCCGTCCGCGCGGGTGCCCCGTTCGCCGAAGTAGAGGCCGCCGACCAGCTCGCGGACGATCAGCAGGTCGATCTCGCCGTCGCGGAACGGACGCACGTTGGCGTAGACGTCGAGGGCGCGGCGCAGCGCGAACATCCCGTCCTCGGGGTTCGCGGCGGTGGTCCAGGCGTAATCGCCGGCGCCGACCGCGCCGAGGAGGACGCCGTCGGCGCCTTCGCAGGCGGCGAGGGTCGCCGCCGGGAGCGCCTCGCCGTCGCGGGCGATCGCCTCGAGCCCGATCCGGTGCTCGGCCGTCTCCACCTCGGGGGCGACGGCCGCGAGGGCCTTGGCGGCCTCGACGACCACCTCGGCCCCGATCCCGTCGCCCGGCAGCAGCACGACCCTCACCGGCCGGCCGGCTCCCGCTCGGGCGCGGCGACGTAGGCGAGCGCGTCGTCGAGGTCGATCACGTCGCCGTACTTGGCGTCGATGTCGAAGAGGTTGGCCTCGTGCGGGCCTTCGGCGCGGTCGCCGACGCAGGGGCGCGGGACGAGGACGGTGAAGCCGTACTGGACCGCGTCGACGACGCTGGCGCGGACGCAGCCGCTGGTGGTGGCGCCGCAGACGAGGACGGTGTCGACCCCGCGGGCGGTGAGCGCGGCGGCGAGGTCGGTGCCGAAGAAGGCCGAGGGGCCCTTCTTGACGACCAGGGCGTCGGCGGGGTCGCGGGGCAGGCGGGGGTCGAGGTCGACCAGGTCGCTGCCGGCGCGCAGGATGCCCATGCCGGGGGCCTTGCGCAGCCAGGCGCAGCCGCCGTCGAGGTCGGCCTCCTCGTAGGCGATCGTGGTGAAGGCGACGGGGGCGCCCGCCGCGTGGGCGGCGTCGACGAGGCGGCCGGTCGCGGCGACGACCTCGCTCAGGTCGGCCCCGGTGGGGAACTCGGGCTCGGTGAAACCGCGGCTCAGGTCGACCACCACGACGGCCGGGCGGGCGCCGCGGGGAACCCGGTTGCCCCAACCCGCGCGCTCGTAGATCTGCTCAGTGTCCCTGGAAGTCATTGCCCGGGAGCATTGCATACATGTATACGAGCTACAAGACTCGGCTCGGTAACAGGGGTCATACGGGCGTCCATCGGTCCGCCTCTGCATACAAGAGGACTTTGAATCACTAAAATAGGCAGCCTGATGGTGGAGCTGGCGATATCCAGCGGGGTGCCGCGCGGGGAGAAGACGAGCGTCTCCGCGGCGCGGATCCTGCGCGAGGCGATCTTCTCGGGCGAGCTGCGTCCCGGGCAGACGCTCGGTGAGGAGAACCTGGCCCGCCAGCTCGGCATCAGCCGCACCCCGGTCCGCGAGGCGCTGGTCCTCTTGCGCGGCGAGGGCCTGGTCGAAACGCCGCCCAACCGGCCCGCGGCGGTCCGCAGCTTCACCGCCGGGGACCTGCGGGAGATGCACTCGCTGCGCGCGGTGCTCGAGGGCTACGCGGCACGCACCGCCGCCCCCAACCTCACCGACGGGCAGATCGGCGAGCTGGAGCGGAGCGTCGAGCGCTACGCGGCGATGATGGACAACGACGCGCGCCTGCGCGAACTCGTCGCCGAGAACTTCACCTTCCACAACACGATCATGGAAGCGGCCGGGAGCGAGCGGCTCGAGTCGATGATCCGCCAGACCACGGCGATGCCGCTGATCTACCGCTCCTACATGACCTACTCGCGCGAGAACCGCGACTCGGCCCTGCAGGACCACCGCAAGATCCTCGCCGGGCTGCGCGATCGCGACCCCGAGCGCGCGGAATCGCTGATGAAGGCGCACGTCCTCTGGGCGCGCGACGTCGCGCTCGCCCACCTGCCCCTGATCGACGAGGGCTCCGGCGCCGCGGGCGCCGCGACCCCGCCCGCGACCGAACCCACGTGAGCGCGCCGGCGATCCGCATGGCGGGCGTCGCGGTCCGCGGCGACGAGGACGTCCGCCCCCTCCTCGACGGCATCGACTGGACGGTCGGCGCCGACGAGCACTGGGCCGTGATCGGCCCCAACGGCGCCGGCAAGAGCACCCTCCTCGGCGCCGCCGCCGGGACGATCGTCCCCGCCGAGGGCACGGTCGAGATCTTCGGCGCGGGCTTCGAGGCCCGCGGCTTCGCCAACCCGGCGCTCCGCATCGGCGTGATCGAGAGCCGACCCCGGGTCTACGCCGACAACCTCAAGGTCGAGGAAGTCGTCTACATGCACCGCACCGGCCCGGCGGCGGTCATGGGCACCGCGATCCCCGAGGAGGACCGCCGCAAGGCCCGCGACCTCCTCGACCGCTTCGACTGCGCCCACCTCGTCCACCGCCGCTATCGCACCTGCTCCCAGGGCGAGCGCCAGCGCGTGATGCTCGCCCGGGCGATGATGCGCGATCCCGACCTCCTCCTCCTCGACGAGCCCAGCTCCGCCCTCGACATGATCGCCCGCGAGGCCTTCGTCGAATCCCTCGGCGCCCTGATCCGCGACTCCACCGACCTCGCGACCGTCACCGTCGCCCACCACCTCGAGGAGCTCCCCCCGGTCCTCACCCACGCCATGCTCCTCGCCGGCGGCCGCGTCCAGGCCGCCGGCCCCGCCCCCGAGGTCCTCAGCGCCGAGAACCTCTCCCGCGCCTTCGCCGCCCCGATCGAGGTGAGCCGCGGCGGCGGCCGTTATGCCGCGAGGCTGGCCGCGGCGCCGGGATAGGTGAGGGTCGGGGCCCTGGTCCTTTCGCCGCCCCTTTCCCCGGCCCCGGCTCTCTTGAGCTGACGCCCGGGGACAAGGGACGGCGAAGGGACGGCCGAGGGACGGGCAAAGGGACGGCCGAGGGACGCGGCCCTCTCGGCCACGGCCCGGGCAGGCTGTGGCCGTGGCCGAGAGGGCCGGGTGTGCGGGGGGAGGCAGCCGGGACGGAGGCGTCACGGGAGGCTCACGCAACCGTCACCGATCTCGGACCTCGTCACGGAGAGCGTGAGAACTCCACGCCTCCTCCCGTCTTCCTCATGCCTTCCCACCACCCGGGCCTCTGCCGTGGCGCCTAACTCGCTCCATACGCGAGTAAG
>JBPYFM010000229.1:0-16473 GCA_051986435.1 Solirubrobacterales bacterium
TCGCCCGTGACGATCACGTAAGTCCGAATTCGCGACGTCCCTGTGACGGAACCCTCCCGCACCCCTCACGTCCTGGGCGCCTCATGGGGGTCACAGCCTCCAGGACCCCCATGAGGCGCCCAGGACACCCACCGGCGCCGCGAAGCGGTGTGGAACGGCCCGGCCCGAAGTGGTGCGGACGCCCCGGCCCGAAGTGGGTGCGGTGCGGACGCCGGGCCGAAGCGGTGCGGACGCCCCGCCCCGAAGTGGTGCGGACGCCCCGCCCCGAAGTGGTGTGGACGGCCCGCCCCGCACTGGCGCGCCCGGCCCCCCCGCACTGGTGCGCCCGCCCCGCCCCGCAGTGGTGCGCCCGGCCCAACCCGAGCGGAGCGGGGGATGGGGTTAACCCCACCCCCGGACTGCGGGACGCCTCAGGGGGATTCGCCGGGAGGCCTCATTGGAACCGCAAGCCCGCTCGCGCAGGGTGGAGGAGCGCCTTTCCGGGCGCATTCGACCCAAGACCAGACGGAGGAAGCGCGATGCGAAGCAGGAGGAAGTTGGGGCTGGCGGGACGGGCGGGGCGGTGGAGCGCCGCCCACCGGAAGACCGCGATCTGGGGGTGGGTCGCCTTCGTGATCGCCGCGATCGCCCTGGGTGGGGCGCTCGGGACGAAGACGCTCGACAACGGCGGCGACGGCGAATCGGCCCAGGCGGAACGGACGCTGGAAGGCGCGTTCCCGCAGTCGAAGGTCGAGCAGGTCCTGGTGCAGCCGAAAGGCAGGGAATCGATCCACGGGCCGCACGCCAAGGCGGCGGTCGCCGAAGTCGAATCGCGCCTCCGCAAGCTGCGCTTCGTCCACGACCTGACCGGTCCTTATGAGGAGGGTGCCGGGGGACAGGTCTCCGCCGACGGCCGTTCCGGGCTGATCAAGTTCTCGATCCCCGAAACCCAAAAGATCGAACCCGAAGAAGTCGTCGGCAAGGCGCTCGACCAGGTCGCGATCGTGCAGGACCGCCACGGCGACCTGCGGGTGGAAGAGGTCGGCGACGCGAGCGCCGAAAAGGCGATCGGCAAGAGCCTCGAAGACGACTTCTCCAAGGCCGAGATGACCTCGCTGCCGATCACGCTGCTGATCCTGGTGGTCGTCTTCGGCTCGCTGCTCGCCGCGGGCGTGCCGCTGCTGCTCGCGCTGACCGCGGTCGGCGCGACGATCGGCCTGATCGGCCCGGTCAGCCACCTCTTCGGCGCGGTCGCCGAACAGATCAACTCGGTGGTGTTGCTGATCGGCCTCGCGGTCGGCGTCGACTACTCGATGTTCTACCTGCGGCGGGAGCGCGAGGAGCGTGCCGCCGGGGCCGGCGAGCGCGCCTCGCTGGAAGCCGCGGCGGCGACGTCGGGGCGGGCGATCCTCGTCTCCGGCTTCACCGTGATGGTCGCGATGGCCGGCATGTACATCGCTGGCGACCAGACCTTCGCCGGGTTCGCCACCGGGACGATCATCGTCGTCGCGGTCGCCATGGTCGGCTCGCTGACCGTCCTGCCGGCGATCCTCGCCTGGCTCGGCGACCGGATCGAGAAAGGCCGCGTGCCCCTGTTGGGACGGCTTCGTGCCGACGGAGGTAGGGAGCAGGGCTCCCGGGTCTGGGGCGCTCTTATCGCCCGCGTCATGGCTCGTCCTAAGCTGGCCGCGGGCCAGGCCTTCGCCGGTCTGGCCATCCTCGCGATCCCCGCGTTCAGCCTCCACACCGCCAACTCCGGCGTCAGCGGGCTGCCCAAGGACATGCCGATCGTGCAGACCTTCGACCGCGTCGAGGCCGCCTTCCCCGGTGGCGTCGAACCGGCCGAAGTGGCGATCACCGCGCCGAACGTGAAGGCGCCCCCGGTCGCCAATCAGGTGGAGGCGCTGCGCGAGCGGCTCGCCGCCGACCCGCAAGATTTCGGCACCAACCAGTCGTACCGCGTGTCGAAAGACGGGAAGGTCGCCGAACTCCGCGTGCCGCTCGCCGGCAACGGCACCGACGCGCGCTCGCAGGCGGCGCTGAATAAGCTCCGCGACGATCTGATCCCGGCGACGATCGGCAAGGTCGACGGGGCGCAGGCCCAGGTCGGCGGCCCGACCGCCGGCTCCGTCGACTTCAACGACCTCCTGGCCGAACGGATGCCCTGGGTGTTCGCGTTCGTCCTCGGCATGGCGTTCCTGCTGCTGCTGGTCAGCTTCCGCTCGATCGTCATCCCGATCACCGCGATCTGCCTCAACCTGCTCTCGGTCGGCGCCGCCTACGGCATCGTCGTCTGGGTCTTCCAGGACGGGCACCTCGAAAACCTGATCGGCTTCAGCTCGATCGGCTCGATCACCTCGTGGCTGCCGCTGTTCCTCTTCGTCGTCCTCTTCGGGCTGTCGATGGACTACCACGTGTTCATCCTCACCCGGATCAGGGAGGCATACGATCGAGGGATGTCCACGGAGGACGCCGTCTCGCACGGCCTGCGCACGACCGCGGGCGTGGTGACCAGTGCCGCCGCGGTGATGGTCGCCGTGTTCGCGATCTTCGCGACCCTCTCCTTCCTTGAATTCAAGGAGATGGGAGTGGGGCTGGCGGCGGCGATCCTGATCGACGCGACGATCATCCGCGGGGTGCTCCTGCCGGCGACGATGAGGCTGCTCGGGGAGCGCAACTGGTACCTGCCGCGGGCGCTGCGGTGGCTGCCGCGGGTGGGGCTCGAGGGCCCGGCGCCGGCGATGGCCGGTGCCGCGCCGGGCGCCGACGAGGCGGGCCGCGTCCGCCCTCGGCGGCGTCCCGCGACCACGGAGGCCGGCGCGTGAGCGCCGCGCCCTCCGCGGCTTCGGCCGACGAGGCGGGGTTCGGCGAGCGCATCGCCGGCCTCGCTCGCCAGGCCGGGCGGGACCTCGCCTATCTTTCGATCGGCGGCATCACCGCGGTCCTCGCCTTCTGCGTCTGGGTGACCGCGATCAGCGTGACGCTGTCGCTGATCGTCTTCATCATCGGCCTGCCGATCTTCCTGCTGAGCGTGATCGCGTTCCGCTGGACCGCGGAGCTCGACCGTCGCAACGCGGCGCTGCTCCTCGGCCGGCCGCTGCGCGGCGCCTACCGCGACCACCGCGGCGAGACCTTCCTCGCCCGCCTCTCCAGCACCACCCGGGACGCGCAGACCTGGAAGGACCTCGCCTGGCTGATCGTCCACTCGGTGCTCGGCTTGGCCTTCGCGGTGATCGCGGTGTCGGCGGTCGCCTCGGTGGTCGCCTTCTTCACGATGCCGCTCTGGTACTGGTCGATCCCGGAAGGCGTCGACTGGGGCCTCTGGAACATCGACAACCTGCCGCTCGCCCTGGTGGCGACGGTGGTGTCGATCCCGTCGGCGGCGCTCACCGTGCTGATCAACCGCGGCATGGCGAAGGCGGAGCTGTGGTTGGCGGAGCGGCTCCTGGACGGCGACCCGGCCGCGCTCGGCGGCGGCGCGCCGGGCGCGTCGACCAAGGTGCCGCGCTCCACCGAGGCGCTCCGCCGCGTCGTCCCCACCGGCGAGCTCTCGCTGGCCGTGCACGCCGCGATCTCGGCGATGATCGGCCTCCTTTGCACCGCCGTCTGGGCAGCGGCCGGGGGCGGGTACTACTGGCCTGCCTGGGTCTGGCTGGCGCTGATCATCCCGCTGAGCCTCCACTTCGGCCTGCGCGAGGCGGCCCGCATCGCCCCCGAACGCCGCGGCCTGGCGATCCAGGTGGTCGTCTCGCTGGTGATCGCGGGCGTGACGATCGCGATCTGGGCTCTCGCCGGCTTCGGCACCTTCTGGCCGATCTGGACGTTCCTCGGGCTGATCGTCCTGTTCGTCGCCGTCGTGCTGGCGCGGCTGGTCTGGCGCGAGCTCTACGGCGGCGAGCGCGAGCGCGAGCTGACCGAGCGGGTGGAGACGCTGACCGAGACCCGGCGCGGCGCCCTCGACGTCCAGGCGGCCGAGCTGCGCCGGATCGAGCGCGACCTCCACGACGGCGCCCAGGCGCGCCTGGTCGCCCTCTCGATGCAGCTCGGCCGGGCCGAGGAGGGGCTCGCCGATCGTCCCGAGATCGCCGAGCTGGTGCGCCAGGCGCGCGCCGAGGCGACCGCGGCGAACGCCGAGCTGCGCGACCTCGCCCGCGGGATCGCCCCGCCGGTCCTCTCCGACCGCGGCCTTGCCGCGGCGGTCGAGGCGCTCGGCACCCGGGCCCCGATCCCGGTGATCGTCGACGCGCACCTCGCGCGCCGTCCCGCGCCGGTGGTCGAGAGCGCCGCCTACTTCGTCGTCGCCGAGTCGCTCACCAACGTGGCGAAGCACGCGCCGGGGGCGCGCGCGACCGTGACGCTGCGGCTGGAGGACGACGACATGCTGGAGGTGACCGTCGCCGACGACGGCCCCGGCGGCGCCGAGGTCGGCGAAGGCGGCGGGCTCGACGGCCTGCGCCGTCGCGTGGCGGCCCTCGACGGCGAAATGAGGATCGCCTCGCCGGCCCAGGGCGGCACGCGGATCGAGGTGAGGCTCCCGTGCGGGTCGTGATCGCCGAGGACTCGCTGCTCCTGCGCGAAGGCCTGGTCGCGTTGCTGCGCGAACACGACGTCGAGGTAGTCGCCCAGGCCGAGGACGGCGACGGCCTCCTGCGCATCGTCGGCGGCCACAAGCCCGACCTCGCGATCGTCGACGTGCGCCTGCCGCCGACCTTCACCGACGAGGGCATCCGCGCCGCGGTCGAGGCCCGCAGGCGCCGCCCCGAGATGGGCGTCCTGATCCTCTCCCAGTACGTCGAGCCGGTCTACACCGCCGAGCTCCTGGCGGGCGGCGAAGGCGGCGTCGGCTACCTCCTCAAGGAGCGGGTCGGCGACATCCCCGCCTTCCTCGACGCGATCCGCCGGGTCGCCGACGGCGGCACCGCCCTCGACCGCGAGGTCGTCGCCGAGCTGGTCGGCGAACGCCGCGCCGAGGCCGAGAGCCCGATCGACGCCCTCTCCCCCCGCGAGCGCGAGGTCCTCTCCCTGATGGCCGAGGGCCGCACCAACAACGCGATCGCCGAGCAGCTCGTCATCACCCCCGGCGCCGTCGAGAAGCACGTCTCGAGCATCTTCGGCAAGCTGAACCTGAGCGCGGCAGGCGACGACCACCGGCGGGTGCTGGCGGTGCTGGCGTTCCTGCGGGCGACGGACGGGGGGTAGGGACGGGCCCGACCGGGTGCCGCGGATGCCCTGCCGACCGACGTGGCGGCTGTGGTCGGCAGGGCATCCGCGGCAGCACGGGGCGCCCGCGGGGAGGACGAGGGAGCGACGCCACGCCTCCGTCACCCGATCCGGGCGGCGATACGCCCTGCGTGGATAACCCGTGCCATGGCCCGGGTTATCCACGCAGCGCGCGGGAGGGCGTCGAGGAACACGCACGGAACCGTGGAGAAGGACACCGGAGGCGCACGAGGCCACCCCTCCGCGCGCCTTCCGTCGGCGGTCGGGCCTCCCGCCCCCAACCCATAGACCTTTGTCACCCACAGGGTGACAAAGGTCTATGGGTTGGCAGTGGCGGTCGGGAGACGTCACGGAACCCTCACGCCTCCGTGGAGAAGCCCACGGAGGCGTGATGAACCCTCGGCGTCTCCCGCACCACCTCCCGACCTGGGCGGCTGATCGGGGGTCACAGCCTGCCAGGACCCCCGATCAGCCGCCCCGGGCGCCAGCTTCCCGGCGCAGGCGCCCGAGGCGGCAGCTTCCGCCCGGGCGACAGCTTCCCGGCGCAGGCCCCCGAGGCGCCGGCTTCCGCCGCAGGCCCCCGAGGCGCCGGCCGGCCGCCGCCGGCCCCGGAGGTCCCAGCCGCCCCGAGCCGCAGGCGCCAGAGGCGCCAGCTTCCCCGCGCGCCCCCTACGACCGATCCGTCAGCGCCAGGCGGTGCGCCACCGCGGCGGCCTCGGTGCGGCTGCGGACGCCCAGCTTGCTGAGGATGCGGGAGACGTGGACGCTTGCGGTCTTCTCCGCCATGAAGAGGGATGCGGCGATCTCGCGGTTGGTGGAGCCTTCGGCGAGCATCTCCAGGACCTGGCGCTCGCGGGGGGTCAGGCCGAAGGGGTCCTCCGGGGCCGCGGGCGCGGTGCCGTCGGCGTCGCGCCCGCGGCTTTCGACCGCGCCGCCCGTGGGGAGTCGCGCCCGCGCGATCAGCCCGGCGACCTCGGCGGCCAGCCATTCCGAGCCGAGGTCCTCCGCCGTCGTCAGTGCCTTCGCCGCCGCGGCGCCCGCCGCCTCGCGCTCGCCGTGGGCGGCGTCGGCTTCGGCCTCGCGCAGTCGGGACATCGCCGCCTGGTAGGGACGCGGGAGGCGGTCCCAGGCCTCGGCCGCGGTCGCGGCCCGCTCGGCGGCGTCATCGTCGTCGCGGGCGCGCGCGAGGTGCGCCTCGGCAGTCGCCTGGTAGGCGCGCTCGAGGCAGCGCCCGGTCACTTCCGCCGCCGCCGCGGTCCGCGCCGCGCCGAGCTCGGCGCGCATCTGGGCGGCCTCCAGCTCGGCCGCGTCGCCGAGGTCGCGCGCCCGCTCGGCCGCCTCCGCCTCGACCGCCGTCGCGGCGGCCGAGATCAGCGCCATCCGCGCCGCGTCGTCGCTGCAGAACTCGAGCTGGTCGATCGCCTTCTCGGCCGCCTCGCGGGCCGCCTCGACGTTGCCCGAGCGCAGCTCCAGTTCGACCGTCAGCGCCCCGGCGGGCGCGATGTACTGGGGCTCGACCGAGTCGGCGAGCCAGCTCGCTGCATGCTCGACCACCTTGCGCGCCTCGGCGGCGTCGCCGCGTCCCAGCATCAGCGACGCCCGGCGCAGGAGCAGGTTGGCGAGCGTCGCCGTCCCCTGGCCGCTGTTGCGCGCCGGCAGCACCGCTTCGGCCTCGTCCCAGCGCCCGAGGTAGAAGAGGATCTCCGAGCGCGTGCAGGCGATCCAGAGGATCGACCGGTCCCCGGGCGTGATCTCCCGTTCGCCTTGCGCGGCGAGCTCCGCCGCCTCCTCGCCGCGCCCGGCCATGTGGAGCGCGTCGGCGAAGTTGACGAAGGCGGCGGCGAGCTGGTCGTTGGAGCCGGAGCGGCGTGCCAGCTCCAGCGATTCGCGCATCACCGGCTCGCCGCGCTCCTCTTCGCCGAGCAGGAAGAGGCAGAGGCCGAGCCGGTTCAGGACCAGGGCTTTGGTGTCCTCGACCCCGGCCGCCTCGGCGGCGCGGAGCGCTTCGTCGGCGGCGTCGCGGCTTTCGGCGAAGCGGCCCTGCAGCAGCAGGAAGCGCGCTTTCTGTTCGAGGATGCGGGCGCGCTCGGGGCTCGGCTCGGACTCGGGCAGGAGGCCGAGGGCCCGGTCGAGGTCGGCGCGGGCGGCCTCGGCCCGGCCCATGCCCCAGCGCGCCGAGGCGAGCTCGGCGAGGATCCCGGCGACGCGGTGTGGCTCTTCCGCCTCGTCGATCTGCGAGAGGGCCCCTTCGTAGAGCATGATCGCGTGCGCCTCGTCGGCGTCGAGGCCGTGGGCGCGGGCGGCGAGCGTCAGCAGCGTGGTGTGTTCCATGCCGGCCAGCGGTTCCGGTTCGGCGACCCGCGGCCAGAGCGCCAGCGCGCGGTCGAAGAGCGCCGCGGCGGCCCCCGGCGTGCCGCCGCGTTCGACCGCCCGCGCGGCGGAGACGGCGGTGCGCAGTGCTTCCGGCTGGTCCCCGGCGGCGTTGAAGTGGTGGGCGACGGCGGCGGCGCGGATCGCCAGGTGGTCGTCCTGTTTGAGCGTCGCCTCCAGCACCTTCGCCAGGCGCAGGTGCAGTTCGGCCCGCTCGCCGGGGAGCAGGTCGTCGTAGATCACCTCGCGCAGCAGCGCGTGGCGGAACCCATAACGGTCGTCGCGGCCGACCGTGATCACCTGCGCCTCGACCGCCTCGCGCAGCCCGATCGCCAACTCGTCCTCGTCCTGGTCGCAGGCGTTCACGAAGTGGTCGTGTTTGAGGCGCCCGCCGACCGACAGCATCCGCAGCAAGCCGCGCGAGGTCTCCGGCAGGCGTTCGATCCGCAGCAGCAGCGCGTCGCGCAGCGTGGTGGGGAGGCGGCCGCGCCCGTCGGCGCCCGCGGCGAGCAGCTCCTCGGTGAAGAGCGGGTTGCCTTCGCCGCGGTCGAAGAAGCGCTCGACGATGTCGGCGTCGGGGGCAGCACCGAGGATGTCGGCGAGCTGGGTGGCGACCTCGCCGCGGTCGAAGGGCGCGAGCTCGATCCGCCGCACGCGCCGGCCCCGCCCGAGCTCGGCCAGCAGCGGCCGCATCGGATGGCGCCGGTGCAGCTGGTCGGAGCGGTAGGCGATCACGGTCAGGAGCCGCACGTGGTCGGGCAGGTTGGCGGCGAGGTAGAAGAGGAAGTGGCGGGTCGCGTTGTCGGCCCAGTGGGCGTCGTCCAGCCAGAGCACCATCGGCGTTTCCTCGGCCATCGTTTCGAGCAGCCCGAGGAGCCCTTCGAAGGGCCGGTAGTGGTCGTCCTCGTCGGCCTCCGCGGCCGCGCCGGGGTCGAGCTCCGGCATCAGCTGGGCGAGGCCGCGGCGGGCGGCGGGGGAGACGCGGTCGAGCGCCCGGTCCTGCTCGCGGACGAGGCCGCGCAGGGCGGAGACGAGCGGCGCGTACGGGAGCTCGTCGGGGCCGAGCTCGAGGCACTCGCCGCCGATCGCGCAGCCGCCCTTCTCGCGGGCGCGCTCGAGGAAGGTGTGGAGGAGGCGGGACTTGCCGACGCCCGACTCGCCCGCCAGGAACGCCAACGAGGCCGCTCCGGTGGCGGCCTCGTCGAACGCGGCCTCGAGCTCGGCGAGCTCTCCGGCCCGCCCGATCAGTCGGCTGGCACTGACGCGAGTCGCCACCCGGCGATTATCGCCGTCCGGACAACCCGAGGCTGAGCAGCCCGCTGAGCGGGTGGGTGTGGAAAGTCTTGCGGGGGCGGGTCGCCTTGGCCTCGCGGGCCTCGCCGTCGGCCTGGAGGCGCGACCGACGAGCCTCTTCGAGGAACTCGTGCCGGGCGACCATCGCCTTTGCGACATTCATCTGGTTGGGGTTCATCGCCTTCGCCTTTCCTTGGTGTGCCATTCCAAGGTACGACTGAGAAAAGCCCCGCACATCGGGCTTATTCCTACGGTTTCGACGCGCGACCCCTTAGTTGTGAAGGGGGACCCCTTAGCGCGGAGACAAGGCCGGCGTAGGCGCTTCACTAAGTTGCGCATCTATGCCCGATTCCGTGATCAATCTCTACTCAGACACCCAGACGCAGCCGAGCGCGGAGATGCGCCAGGCGATGGCCACCGCCGAGGTCGGCGACGAACAGCGCGGTCTCGATCCGACCGTCGCCGCGCTCCAGGAGGAAGTCGCGGAGCTGCTCGGTAAGGACGAGGCCCTCTTCCTGCCGTCGGGGTCGATGTGCAACCAGATCGCGGTCCGCCTCCACATCCGCCCGCTGGGCGACGAGATGTACCTGCACCGGCTCGCCCACCCGATCACCGCCGAGGCGGGCGGCGCGGCGGTCCTCTCCGGGGCGATGGTGATGCCGCTCGAGGGCGACGGCGGGATGTTCACCGCCGAGGCTCTGCGCGCGCGGATGCGCGACCCGCGCGACAGCCACGAACCGCGCTCGCGCCTGGTCACCATCGAGCAGACGACGAACCTCGGCGGCGGGCGCGTCTGGCCGCGGGCGCGGATCGAGGAGGTCCTCGCCGTGGCCCGCGAGTTCGGCCTGCGCACCCACCTCGACGGCGCCCGCCTCCTCAATGCCGTCGTCGCCTCCGGCGAGAGCGCCGCCTCCTACGCCGCGGGCTTCGAAACCGCCTGGATCGACTTCTCCAAGGGCCTCGGCGCTCCGGTCGGCGCCTGCCTCGCCGGCTCCGCCGAGCTGATCGCCGAAGCGCGCCGCTACAAGCAGATGCTCGGCGGCTCGATGCGCCAGGCGGGCATCGTGGCCGCGGGCGCCCGTCACGGCCTCCAGCACAACGTCGAGCGCCTCGCCGAGGACCACGCCAACGCCAAGTTCCTCGCCGCGGGCCTGGCGGAGCTCCCCGGCGTCGACATCGACCCGGCCACGGTCGAAACCAACATCGTCATATTCGACGTCCCCGACGCCCGGGCCCTCCACGGCAAGCTCGCGGCAGCGGGCGTCGAAATGAGCCTCCTCGAAGGCCGCGTCCGCGCCGTCACCCACCTCGACGTCGACCGCGCCGGGGTCGAAAAGGCCCTGTCGGCGGTCGAGGCCGCACTTTCGTAACGCTCAGGCACGGCGAGACGAGCACGGGCGCCCGTGGGCGCCCGTGCTCCGGTCCGGTTGCGGGAGCTGCTCTACCAGCCGTGGCCGTGCCCGTGCCCGTGCCCGTGGCCGTGGCCGTGATGGTGGTGGTGATCGCCGCCACCGCCCGGCATTTCGTAGCCTTCTTCTTCTTCTTCTTCTTCGAGTTCGACCGCCTGACCCGTGACCGGGTTCAGCGGCAGGGTCGAATTGGGTTGCCCGTAGAACTGGAACATCCCTGCCAGGTCGAACGGGACGTGCTCGGACTGGTCGATCTTCGACTGTGCCTGGTCGAAGGACCCTGAGATGCCCGGCAGGCCCCAGTTGTACTCGATGAAATTGATCGTCGAGGCCTGGTTGCTGAGGTTGTGATCGACCGAGTTGCCCTTGGCGTAGGGCGAGACGACGAGCATCGGCAGGCGCGGGCCGAGGCCACAGCGGCCCTGTTCCCCACCCAGCGGAGCCGTCGTCTGCGGATTCGGGCCGCACTGCCCCGACGTCGCACCGGTCAGGGCCGTGTCGGTCAGGTTGTCTGCCGGTGAGAGGGACGGGTTGAGCACTCCAGGGTCGGCGTGGTCGTACCAGCCGTCCGAGTCGTCGTAGTTGATCACGATCGCCGTGTGCTTCCAGTCGGGCGAGCTCATGATCTCGTTGATGGTGTGGGCGAGGAATTCCTGCTCGTCCTGGGGATCGGAGTAGGCGGCGTGGCCGTCCTGGAAACCAGGAGCCTTGATGAAGCTGACCGCGGGCATCGCCGAGGCCGGCAGTTCGTGATTCGAGATCGCCGTCATCAGCTGGTCGAAGTCACTCGTGTCGTAGTTGTGGTTCGGGGTGTTGAACTGCGGCTGACCGCCGACGTAGGACTGGGTGTCGGTACCGATCGTCGCTAGGCCGGCCAGCGTGTCGTGGCCCTTGCTGTTGGTCGGGATCGTCAGGTGGTGAGGGTTGGCCGTCGAGGCGTAGTACTGGAACGGCTCGTGGTGGGGGATGTAATCGTCCTTGTAACCCCACTGGCCGGTGCCGCCGAGGCCTGCGCCGACCGGCGAGACGGCATCGCAGAGGCCCTGGTTGCTGGAGTGCGGCACCGCTTTGTTGAATTCGGCGGCCTTGAACTCGTCGGGGACGAAGGTGCTGGTCGACTGGCCGGCCTGGCCGGTCGCTTCCAGTGCGGCCTGGTAGGACGTGGTCGGCCGGAAGCCGCCCTCGAACCAGCCCCAGGAGAGGCCTGCTTCGTTCAGCAGGTCGCCGATGTTCTCGCCCGAAAGGGCGACCGCATCACGGGTGGAGCAGTCGTCCCAGTACGGCTGGGCGTCGCTGGTAAGGGCATAACCACCCTTGCCGTTCGGGGTGATGTCCCCGTTCGGGGAGGCGGGAGTCGAGAGGGAGGGGGCGTTCGCGGTGTGCGCCATGTCGACGTTGCCGGTGTCGCCCGAGATGAGGTTGATCGCGCCCGGCGCGGACGGGCCGAACGTGGTGCCGTAGGAGTTGTCGCTCATCGCGTAGTGCTGGGCGTAGTTCCAGAGGGCGGTCACCGAGTTGCCGTCGTAGTAGTCCATGACGGTTTCCTTGTTGCAGGGTGCGCCGTAGGGCGTCGTGCCGCCGCCGGCGCCAAGGCTCTCGATGAACTTGTCCATCTGTCCGTTGTCGAAGGCCTTCTGCTCGTCGGAGTAGTCGTGGTCCTGGTCGCAGGTGAGCTGCCCTCCCGCGCTGCCCGGGAGTCCGGTCGCGCTGCTGTCCAGCCGCTTCGGCAGGGCCGCGTTGGGATTGGAGGTGAGCAGGTTGGTGGTGTGGCGGAGGCTCGGCGGCAGCGTCGGGCTGGTGGTCGGAAGGAGGCCGTCGACCGCGGGCGTGCCAGGCAGGGCGTGGAACGGCTGCCCGTCGGTGTTCGCGGCGTTCGGATAGGTGCCGAAGTAATGGTCGAAGGAGACGTTCTCCTGGAAGATCTCCACCACGTGGGTGATCGGCGTCTTCGGTCCGCCGAAGGTGAGCGTCTGTTGATTGGCGGGGGGCTGTGCGGCCGGAGTGCCCGGCGAGGCCAGTGCGACCGAGGCGGCGAGCGCCGACAGGGCCGCCAACGCGATCAGCACAACGGGAAGCCGTTTCATCTTTTCCTGGTTCCTATCGTTCGAGGGAAGGACACAGCTGGACGAGAGGGGCGAACCCCAGACGGCGCCAGGCTAGGAGCGGGGTTTCCGGAAGTTGTTAAACGACCGTTGGCAAGATGGGACGGGGTTGTTAACGACGCCTGACCCCCCGATCGCTAGGGTCGGCTCGATGGTGGACTCGGCTCCCAGGCTCGATCTCCCCGACGCGATCACGGCGCTCCTCTTCGACCTCGACGGGGTGCTGACGAAGACCGCCGTCGTCCATGACAAGGCCTGGAAGCAGATGTTCGACGACTTCCTGAAGCGGCGCGCGGAATCGCGCGGCGAAGAGTTCGTCCCCTTCGACCCGGACGCCGACTACAACGAATATGTGGACGGCAAGCCGCGCTACGACGGGGTGCGCTCGTTTCTCGAGTCGCGGGGGATCGAATTGCCCGAGGGGACGCCCGACGATCCACCCGCCGCGGAAACCGTCTGCGGGCTCGGCAACCGCAAGAACGAGCTGGTGCTGAAGCTGATCGAAGAGGACGGGGTGGAGCCTTACGAGGGTTCGGTGCGCTTCGTCGAAGCGGCGCGCGCGGCGGGGCTGCGGCGAGCCGTCGTCTCTTCCAGCGCCAACTGCCAGGAGGTGCTCGAGGCGGCCGGCATCGCGGGGCTCTTCGAGGCGCGCATCGACGGCAACGTCGCCGAGGCGAAGAACCTGAGGGGCAAGCCGGCCCCTGACACCTACCTCGCGGGCGCCGAGGCGCTCGGGGTCGAGCCCGCCGCCGCCTGCGTCTTCGAGGACGCCGTGTCGGGGGTCGAGGCGGGCGCCGCCGGCCACTTCGGCCACGTCGTCGGCGTCGACCGCGTGGACCACGCCGAGGCGCTGCGCGCGCACGGCGCCGACGTCGTCGTCAAGGACCTCGCCGAGCTGATCGTCGACCCGCCGCGCGGCGACTCCGATGGGAGCTCAGCGTGATCGACGACCCCCGCTACACGGTCGAGCCCTGGGGGGTGCGCGAAACCAGCCTCGACCTCGATCGCCTCGCCCAGTCGGAGTCGGTCTTCGCGCTGTCCAACGGGCACATCGGCGTCCGCGGCACCCTCGACGAGGGGGAGCCGTACGCGCTCCCCGGCACCTACCTGAACGCCTTCTGGGAGGCCCGCCCGCTGCCCTACGCGGAGGCTGGCTTCGGCTACCCGGAGGCGGGGGAGACCGTCGTCAACATGACCAACGGCAAGGTGATCCGCCTGCTGGTCGGCGACTCGCCGTTCGACATCCGTTACGGCAAGCTGCTCGAACACGAACGTCGGGTCGACTTCCGCACCGGCATCCTGCGGCGGGACGTGCTCTGGCGCTCGCCGACCGGCAAGACCGTGCGGGTCGTCTCCGAGCGCCTCGTCTCCTTCGCCCAGCGCGCGGTGATGGCGATCCGCTACACCGTCGAGCCGACCGCGGCGCCGACCCGCGTCGTCGTCCAGTCGGAGCTCGTCACCAACGAGCCGCGCCCGGCGATCTCCAAGGATCCGCGCGCGGCGGCCGCCCTGGAAGCGCCGCTGGAAGCCGAGTTGTGGATGGGGGACGACGCCCGCGCCGTGCTCGTCCACTCGACCAAGCAGTCGCGCCTGCGCGGGGCGGCGGCGATGGGCCACGAGATCGAGGGCCCGACCGACTGTGCGGTCGACGAAGCCGAGGCGTGGGAAGACCTCGGGCGGCTGACGATCAACGCGACCCCGGCGCCCGGGGAGCCGCTGACGATCACGAAGTTCGTCACCTACGGGTGGTCGGGGCGGCGCTCGGTGCCGGCGATGCGCGACCAGGTGAGCGCGGCGCTCGCCGAGGCCCGGCACACCGGCTGGGAGGAGCTCTGCAAGTCCCAGCGGGAGTACCTCGACGACTTCTGGGAACGGGCCGACGTCGAACTCGACGGCGACGCCGATCTGCAGCAGGCGGTCCGCTTCGGCCTCTTCCACGCGCTGCAGGCGAGCGCCCGCGGCGAGGGGCGGGCGATCCCGGCGAAGGGACTGACCGGGCCCGGGTACGACGGCCACACCTTCTGGGACACCGAGGCCTACGTCCTGCCGATGCTCTCCTACGCGGTGCCGAGCGCGGCGGCCGAGGCGCTCAAGTGGCGGCTGGCGACGATCGAGAAGGCGCGCGGGCGGGCGGCCGAGCTCGGCCTCGAGGGCGCCGCCTTCCCCTGGCGGACGATCAGCGGCGCCGAATGCGGGGCCTACTGGCCCGCCGGGACCGCGGCCTTCCACATCAACGCCGACATCGGGCAGGCCGTCGCCCGCTACTGCGACATCAACCCCGGCGCCGACTTCGAGCGCGACGTCGGCCTGCCACTGCTGGTCGAAACCGCGCGCCTCTGGCGCTCGCTCGGCCACCACGACGCCCACGGGGCCTTCCGCATCGACGGCGTCACCGGCCCCGACGAGTACTCGGCGGTCGCCGACAACAACGTCTACACGAACCTCTTGGCGCAGAAGAATCTCAGGGCGGCGGCCGAAGCCTGCGAGCGCTACCTCGAGGCGGCCGACGCGCTCAAGGTCGACCACGAGGAGATCGCTTCCTGGCGCGACGCCGCCGAGGCGATGACGATCCCCTACGACGAGGAGCTCGGCGTGCATTCGCAGGCGGAGGGCTTCACCAACCACGCCCGCTGGGACTTCGAGAGCACCGACGCCGACGACTACCCGCTGCTGCTCCACTTTCCCTACTTCGACCTCTACCGCAAGCAGGTCGTCAAGCAGGCCGACCTGGTGATGGCGATGCTGGTCCGCAGCGAGGCCTTCACCGCCGAGGAGCGGGCCCGCAACTTCGCCTACTACGAGCCGCTGACCGTCCGCGACTCCTCGCTCTCGGCCTGCGTGCAGGCGGTGCTGGCGGCGGAGACCGGCCACCTCGAGCTCGCCTACGACTACATGGGCGAGGCGGCCCTCATGGACCTCGACGACCTCGAGCACAACAGCCGCGACGGCCTCCACATCGCCTCCCTGGCCGGCACCTGGATCGCCGCCGTCTGTGGCTTCGGCGGCCTGCGCGACCACGACGGCATCCTCCGCCTCGCCCCCCGTCTGCCCGAGCGCATCGACCGCCTCGCCTTCCGCCTCGAATTCCGCCACCGCCGCCTCCTGGTCGAGGTGACCGCCGCGGGGACCAGATACAAGCTCCTCGCCGGCGACCCCCTGCGCCTCTGCCACTTCGACGACGTCGTCGAACTGACCGACGACGGCCTCGACTTCGGCCCCGGCCCCCCGCCCGAACCCCCGCCCGAGCCCGTGCACCAGCCGCCGGGACGGGCGCCGCTGAAGCGGCGGCCGTCCCGGTAGGGCGACGCCGAGCCGGCCGCGCCCTCGGTGTGGCTGCCGCCCCGGCCCGGCTGCCGCCCCGGGTCGACTGTCGCGCCGGGTTGGCTGCGGCGCCTGGCCGGCTGTAGCCCGCACCGGCTGCGGCGCCGGATTGGCTGCGGCGCCGGGCCGGCTGCCGCCTCGGACGCCCGCGCCGGGGGGAGCCGTCGCCCGGGGCGGCTGATCGGCGACCCCGGCTGGCCAAGGTCGCCGATCAGCCGCCCAGGTCGGGAGGTGGTGCGGGAGACGCCGGGGGTTCGTCACGCCTCCGTGGGCTTCTCCACGGAGGCGTGAGGGTTCCTTGACGTCTCCCGACCGCCACGGCCGACCCATGGACCTTTGTCACCCACAGGGTGACAAAGGTCCATGGGTTGCGGGCCGGAGGCCCGACCGCCGACCGAAGGCGCACGGAAGCGTGACCTCGTGCGCCATCGGTGTCCTTCTCCACGGTTCCGTGCGGGTTCCTCGACGCCCTCCCGCGCGCTGCGTGGATCACCCGTGCCATGGCACGGGTTATCCACGCAGGGCGTATCGCGGCCCGGATCGGGTGACTGAGGCGTGTCGTCGCTCCGTCGTCCCTCCCCGCGGGCGGTCCGTGGTGCCGCGGATGCCTGGCCGACCTCAGCCGCCCCGGGTCGGACAGGCATCCGCGGCGCCCGGCGGCGCCCAGATCCCGGCCCGCCGCCCGCCGCCCACCGTCCACCGCCGCGCGCCCGCGCCCGCCTTCCCGCCTTCCCGCTGCCCGCCCGCCCGCCCACCGTCCACCGCCGCGCGCCCGCGCC
>JBPYFM010000230.1:0-5985 GCA_051986435.1 Solirubrobacterales bacterium
CACGCTTCCGTGGGCTTCTCCACGGAGGCGTGAGGGTTCTGTGACGTCTCCCGGCCGCCACGGCCAACCCATAGACCTTTGTCACCCTGTGGGTGACAAAGGTCTATGGGTTGCGGGCCGGAGGCCCGACCGCCGACGGAAGGCGCTCGGAGGGATGACCTCGTGCGCCTTCGGTGTCCTTCTCCGTGGTTCCGTGCGGGTTCCTCGACGCCCTCCCGCGCGCTGCGTGGATAACCCGTGCCATGGCACGGGTTATCCACGCAGGGCGTATCGCGGCCCGGATCGGGTGACGGAGGCGTGTCGTCGCTCCCTCGTCCTCCCCGCGGGCGCCCCGTGCTGCCGCGGATGCCCTGCCGACCACAGCCGCCACGTCGGTCGGCAGGGCATCCGCGGCACCCGGCGGCCCCTCGCACCCTTGGCCGTCCGCCCTACCGCCTTCGAGGCGACAGGAAAGACCGTTCGCCAGGCTTGCGCGACGTGCTATCTTGAGCTAGTTGCTCAAGAAACTACATAAAGGAGCACGGAGATGGGCAAGAAGGTCTCACGGACCACCTTCACCACTCGAGGTCGGATCGCAGGGTTGATCCGCGACGAAGCGCCGGCCGGCACCGGCCAGAACCGGACCACTCGTTCTGCCAATCGCGACGACGCACCAGGCAACGTGGACGACGCGATCTTCCATCGCGCCCGCCTGGTGCTCGGCGAGAACCTCCCTCGGCCCGGGCGCTGAACCTGGGCGAACCCACACACCAGACACCCCGCATCCCGGCATCCCGGGTGAAAAAAAACGGGCCGCGCCCCTTCCTGGGGGCGCGGCCCGTTTGCTTGGGCGTCGGCGCGGCTACTTGCCGGAACCGGATCCCGAGCTGCCCGAGCCGGAGCCGGACTTGCCCGAGCCGGAGCCGCTCGGCGTGGTCGGCGTTTCTTCTTCGGCTTCTTCGGCCTGCGGGTAGGCCTGGACGGCAAGGTTCCAGGACTTGAGCTGGAAGTTCAGCCCCGAGGCGCCCGCGTATTCGATCTGGACGGTGTGGCCGCCTTTGCCCAGCACGGTCGTCTGCATGATCGTGTGGACGTTGGCCGCCGCCGGTTTGCTCGCCGTGCCTTCGGCCGTCGCCGGGGCGAAGCTGACCTTTTTGGCGACCGCCTGACCGTCGACCAGGATCGTGATCGGGCAGGACTGGTCGACGGTCGGTGCTTTCAGCGGGTTGGTGCAGCTCGCCGTCCCGGAGAACGTGATCACCGTGGTGTTGACGTTTGCCTTGGTGGGGAACGAGGTGAACGCGGTCGGGATGTAGCCGGAGGTCCCCGAGTTCAAGGAGAACAGGGTGTTGCTCGCGGCAATCGCGGTGACCGGCGGTAGGGCCGCACCTTTTTTCGCCACGTAGGTGTTGGCGGCGGCCTTCTTGGTCAGGTAGTTCGCGGCTTTGGCGTTCGCCTGCTTCTTGGTCTCGTAGGTCTTCGCCGCTTTCTCGTTCGTGACGAATTTCTTCGACGCTGCCTGCGGGGTCAGGAACGACGCCGCGAGCGACGGTGCCACCGTCACCGAGAGGGCGACCACAGCCGCCAGCACGATGACGGTCGCCGCTCTAGGGGTTGAGAGCCTCTTCTTCAACAACTTGATTCCTCGCTTTCCTGGCCTGCCGGGCAGCCTTTCTTGACAATCTCCGTCGATAAACTACCTAAAGTGATAGCGTAAGGCGACCAAGTTGGTCAAGAAACCCGTTCCCACCCGGCAGAGAGGAATCACCCGCAATGAGAATCAAGACCCTCGCCATCGCGGTGCTGGCCCTGCTGGGCCTGGCCGTGCCGGCGTCGGCCGGCGCCCAGACCCTGATCGGCTCAGGCTCCGTCGCCGCGCAGCCCGTGCTGCAGGCCCTCTTCGCCGCCTACACGAAGAACGTCAATCCCAAGATCCGCTTCGTCTACACGGCAGACGGCGGCAACGCAGGCATCAAAGATGTCCAGAACGGCACCAGCCAGTTCGCCGGCCAGGCCCGCACCCCGCTCCCCAGCGACGCCGGGACGACCTACATCAAGCTGTACCTCGACGGCCTCTGCATCGACGTCAACCCGAAGAACAAGCTGACCAACATCGGCATCCAATCGCTCCACGACATCTACCGCGGCCTGCTCACCAACTGGAGCCAGGTCCCTGGCTCGGGCCTCACCACCACCATCGACCCGGTCGGCCGTGACACCAACGGAGGTACGTACAACTTCTTCCTCCAGTCGGTGCTCAACAACGAACCGCCCGCCTCGAACGTCAACGCACTGACCGCCGACGGCCTCGTCGTCAATGCGGTCAAGCAGGACCCGAACGCGATCGGCTACGCCGGCCTCGCGTGGCAGAAGAAGGGCCTCAAGGCGGTGAAGGTGAACGGCATCAAATGCGAATCGAAGAACATCAGCGTCGAACCGCTGAAGTACCCGCTGTCGCGGTACATCTTCATCGTCCTGCCGACCAGCAACCCGAGCCCGGCGGTACAGAAGTTCGTCGACTGGGCGCGCACCAGCCCGGAAGCCGGCGCGGTCATCAACAAAGCCGGCGGCGTCGCCGCCTTCAACAAGAAGTAAGGGTCGAGGTTGGAAGAGGAGCTCCAACCGGGGTACGGCCCGAAGTGGTCGGACCAGCGCGTCGAGCGGATGCTCGGCGCGCTGGTCCTTGCCGTCGTGGCGCTGCTGGTCGCGCTGATCGTCGTCGTCGTGATCAACGGCTGGCCGTCGTTCGCCCACAACGGCCTCTCCTGGTTCACGCCCGGCGGCAACGTCGACGACGAACTGAACGAAATCGCGCAGTCGGCTGAAACGGGCGCCGGCTACGTCTACACCTTCCACGCCTGGCCGCTGATCTGGTCGACGATCCTGATCTGCGGCGGCGCGGTGATCTTCGGCCTCGTCACGGCGCTCTTCATCTCCGTCTTCCTGACCGAGTTCGCACCCGCCTGGATGAGCAACGTGCTGCGTCCGGTGGTCCGCTTCCTGGCCGGCGTGCCCTCGGTCATCTACGGCCTGCTGGGTGTCCTCGTCCTGGTGCCGTTCATCGGCAACCACCTGATCACCGAGCACCAGAAGGCCTCGGTCGCGGGCGTCATCTCGCTGACCGGCTACTCGCTGATGGCGGCGGTGATCATCCTCACGATCATGACCGCGCCGCTGATGGTGTCGATCTTCACCGACGCCCTCAGCTCCGTGAAACCGGGCTGGCTCGAGGGCTCGCTGGCGCTCGGCGTGAACCGCTGGCGGACGACTTGGAAGATCGGCGTGCGCGCCGCCCGGCCCGCGATCGTCGCGGGCACCGTGCTGGCCCTCGCCCGGGCGATCGGCGAGTCGGTGATGCTGGCGATGATCTCCGGCTCCACCGGCTTCGCGCCGAACCCGGCCGACGGCCTGATCTTCATCTACGAGCCCTCGCGCCCGCTGGCGCCGACGATCGTCAAGAGCGTCGACCAGCTGAGCTCGCCGCCCGCCAAGGCGACGCTGTTCGCGATCGCCACCTTCCTGCTCTTCTCCGGCGCCCTCTTCTCGCTGGCCGGCTGGGTGACCCGACGGGCGATGAGCCGCTACGGAGCCGCGTGATGGAGTCCTCGGTCGTCACGCCGCCTCTTCCCGCGCCTCCCGAGCCGGGCAAGACGCCGACCAACGCCGTCGAGGCCACCGCCACCTGGAGCCTGATCGACCGCCTCGGCCTCGCCTTCTGCTGGTTCCTGGGGTTGCTCTTCTGCGCGATCGCGGCGGCGATCGTCATCTACCTGCTGCTACAGGGGATCAAGTTCCTGAAGTTCTCCGAGCTCGTCACCCCGGCCGCCGCCGGCTTCACCGAAGGCGAATCGGGCGGCTTCTCCGATGCCTTCATCGGCACCCTGATCCTCGGCACGATGGGGATCGCGATCGCGCTGCCGATCGGCGTAGCGATCGCCGTCTGGCTGGTCGAGTACGGGCGCCCGCGGGCGCTCGCCCGGGTCACCGAGCTGACGATCGAAGCGATCGCCGGCATCCCCTCGATCGTCCTCGCGCTGTTCGGCACGGTGATCTTCACCAGCACCGCGCTCGGCTTCCTCAGCCGCTCCAACGAAGGCGTCGTCTTCGGCCGCTCCTTCTTCGCCGCCTCCTCGATGCTGGCGATCGAGGCGCTGCCGCTGATCGTCGCCTCCACCCGCGAGGGGCTGAACGCGATCCCTGGCCACGTCCGCGAGGCCTCCTACGCGGTGGGCAAGACGAAGGCGGCGACGACGCGGCGCATCCTCCTCCCCACCTGCCGTCCCCAGATCGCCACCGGCGGCATGCTCGGGTTGGGCCGGATCATCGGCGACACGGCGGTCGTCGTCGTCCTCCTCGGCGCGACCCAGAACTTCAGCCCGGTCGAAGGGGCCCCGTTCCCGCTGAACTACCTGCGCGGCGCGGGCACCTCGCTGACCAACTTCGTCTACGAGGCCTCGCCGACCGGCAACCTGAACCAGCCCCAGAAAGCCTACGCGGCGGCTTTCGTCCTGCTGTTGATGGTGCTGGCGCTGAACGCAGCGACCGACGTCGTCCACCGCCGCGCCCGAAAGGCAGGAACGTGGAGCCACTGAGCGCCCCGCCGCCGATCCGTCGGCTCGACCCGCAGGACCCGACCCCGGCCCGCGAGGCCGGTCCCGACCAGGCGACGAACTTCGTCGCCGCCAAGCGCTCGATCGCCGCCCCGCAATTCTCGATCCGGCGCATGGAGGTCGACGACGTCTCGATCCACTACGGCGCCAAAGAGGCGGTGAAAGGCGTGTCGCTGCCGATCCGCCAGGGCGAGGTGCTGGCCCTGATCGGGCCCTCGGGCTGCGGCAAGACGACGCTGCTGCGCTCGCTCAACCGGCTGACCGAGCTGACCGCGGCGGCGCGGCTGACGGGCTCGATCCGGCTCGACGACGTCGACATCAGGCTGATCGAACCGACCCTGCTGCGCCGGCGGGTGACGATGGTCTTCCAGCAGCCGAACCCGTTCCCGATGTCGGTCTTCGACAACATCGCCTACGTGCTGCGCGAGCAGGGCTCGCGGCGGATGAAGAAGAAGGTCCTCGAGCCGCAGGTCCACTCGGCGCTGCAACGCGCGGGGCTCTTCGAGGAGGTCAAGGACAACCTCAAGCACCCGGCGCTGAAACTGTCGGGCGGGCAGCAGCAGCGGCTCTGCATCGCGCGGGCGCTCGCCGCCGAACCGGAGGTGCTCCTGCTCGACGAGCCGTGCTCGGCGCTCGACCCGCAGTCGACGGCGGTGATCGAGGACCTGATCGTGAGACTGCGCGACGACGTCGCCGTCGTCATCGTCACCCACAACCTGCAGCAGGCCTACCGGATCGCCGACCACGTCGCCTTCATGTACCTGGGCGACCTGGTCGAGTACAACAGCGCGACGCGCCTCTTCAACACGCCCGCCCAGGAGCGGACGCGGGAGTACGTGAGCGGTGCGTTCGGTTAGGGACACGCTCGCGGTGGGGCTCTGCCTGTGCGCCCTCGGCGCCGGCGCGGCGGGCTGCTCGTCGACCCAGGAAAAGGCCGCCGCCAAGCAGGCGGAAGCCGAACACATCCTGAAGGCGCGGGCGGAACGCCAGCAGGCGAAGAAGGCCGCGAAGCGCAAGCACGGCCACGGCAAGCAGAAGGGGAAGGCGAAGTGAGCGAGGAGACGCTGACCAAGGCCCAGGGGATCGAGCCCTGCGAAGAGTGCGGCGCGCCGATGGACCCGCAGCAGCGCTACTGCGTCGAATGCGCGGCGCGGCGCGGCAACGGGTCGAATCCGTCCTCCCGGTACTTCGCCGCGATGAGCAAACGATCGCGCCGCCCGCTCACCAAAGGGCAGGCCAAGGCGCCCGGTGGCGGCAGTCGCGCCGCGGCGGTCGGATTCTTCGCGCTGCTGCCGATCGCGGTGGCGCTCGGCGTCGTGGTCGGGCGCAGCGGCGGCTCCGGCGACTCGAACGAAGAGGCGCTCCTGAAAGCCCTCCACCAGGCGGAAAAGCAGCA
>JBPYFM010000231.1:0-23317 GCA_051986435.1 Solirubrobacterales bacterium
TCCCGTCGGGGTAGCCGGGGTAGTTCTCGACGTCGGTCGTGTTCTGCAGCTGGCCGCCCCACTGGAAGCCCTCGAAGACGAGCGGCTCGAGGTTCGCGCGGGCGGTGTAGAGCGCCGCCGTATAGCCGGCGGGGCCACCGCCGACGATGATCACGTTCTCGACCTTCTTCTTCTCGCTCAACTCGCTCACCTCTCGCCCGCCAATACTTTACTTTTTATAGTACCACCGGCCCGGTCGACCGGCAGGCCCTCGTCTTCCCAGCGACGGACAGTGTTGCGCAGTTGGAAGAAGGCGACGACGCCGGGCGGGATCGGCATCCAGAAGGAGACCAGGCGGAAGATCAGGATCGCCGGGAAGACGGTTTCCTCGGGCAGGCCGAAGAGGACGAAGGCGCCGATCATCCCCGCGTCGACCGCCCCCACCCCGGCGGGGGCCAGCGGGAAGAGGTTGGCGACCATGCCGATGAAGAAGCCCTGGACGACGACGGCGAGCGGCACGTGGATGCCGAGCGAGTGGAAGGAGGCCCACAGCACGCCGATGCTGAACGCCCAGAAGCCCGCCGCGCCGAGCACGGCGAGGCCGCCCTTGCGCGGGGAGGCGAAGAGCCGCAGGGCGAAGCGGAACCCCTCCCCCAGCGTCTCCGGCACGCCGGAGGCCCATTCGACGAAGCTGCGCATGTGCTCGCCGCGGACGTGCGGCATCAGCTTGCCTTCGACGTCGGCGGGGATCAGCGTGATCAGCACCCCGAGCACCAGCATCAGGCCCGCGATCGCCGCCGGGACGATCGTCAGCTCGACCGAGTTTTCGCCGTTCAGCACGCCCGTCCGCAGCAGCAGCCCGAAGACGATCAGCGCCAGCGGATAGAAGGCGTAGTGGAGGCTGACGAAGGCGATCATCCGGCGGGCGACCTCGCGGCGCCGCATCCCGGCTTTCCGCAGCGCCCAATAGGTCAGGGCGACCCCGCCCGCGCCGCCCGCCGAGAAGAGCAGCGTCGCCGCCACCCCGGCCATGTTGATCTGGTAGGTCTCGGCCCAGGTCAGCCGCAGGTCCTCGCCGCCGACCACCGCTTTGAAGAGCGCGATGTAGGTCGCGTAGGAGGCGATCGAGAGGACGACGGCGACCGCGATCCAGATCGGCTCGGCTTCCCCGAGCTTGCCGACCGCGTCCCCCAGCCCGACCAGCTTGGGGAAGAGGAAGTAGATCCCGACCAGCAGGATCAGCACCACCGCGCCCGTCTGCAGCATCCGCTTGGTGCTGAAGATCGGCAGCTCGGTCAGACCGCCGCGGCCGTTCTCCTCTTCTCGCCTCTCGTCGTCGGGCACTGCCCCAGGGACGCTACCGGGGCCTGCCGCCGGCGATCCGCTCGAGCCGCTGGACCACGGCGCTGACCCGCCCGACCGCCGGGGCGAAGACCGGATCGGCGCGGCGCACGGCGCCGACCAGGCCGGCGCCGGCGAGCAGGTCGGTGAGGTAGTGCTCGCCGAGGTAGACGAGGCCGAAGCCGAGGGTCAGCGCGTAGGCCCAGGCGACGGCGCCCTCCTCGCGGCTCGATTCCGAGAGCGAGATCGCGCCCTGCACCGAGGTGGCGAAGTGGAGCGAGGGCATCGCCGCCCAGGGGTTGCCGCCGAGCGCGCGGTAGAGGGGGCTCCAATAGCGGCCCCAGAGCGGTTCGCCGACCTCGACCATGATCCGCCGCACCGGCTCCTTGGTGTAGCCCTGTTCGCAGGACCACCAGGGCGGCGCGGTCGGCAGCGCCCAGTAGCCGACGGCGCCGGCGTCGAAGACGGCGGCCATCTGACGGGCGGCGCGGGGGAAGTTCTCCGGGTGGCGGACGAGGATCCACGACAGCACCGCGTAGGGCTCGAAGAACCAGAGCCAGTGGGTGATCGTGAGGACGCGGTCGAGCGCGGCGGCGCCGCGGCGCCCGGCGATCAGCGTCTGCAGGCGCGCGCCGGGGAGGCGGCCGCCCCCGATCAGCGAGTCGACCTTGATCGGATAGCGGGTGTAGAGGCGGCGGCGGAGGGCTTCGGGATCGTCGTAGGGCATCTCGTGGACGACCGTGAAGGCCCACATCTGCATCGCGAAGAGGGCGACGTCGCGTTTCGGCGTGCGCGGCGAGAGGACGGCGACGGCGAGTGGGCCCGAGGCGGCGACCGCGAGGGTCACGGGCCCTGGCACACGCAGGCGCTTTCGGACCAAGGGGAGGGCGATCGCCGACCCGACGATCGCTGCCGCGCCCGCCCGAACGGCCAGCCGTACCGCTTTGGGTGGCCGCGAGCGCCTCCTCATTGCGTCGGCGAGTATAAGAACCCGGGTCGGCGCACACGGACCGCACCGCATCCACGCCGCTCGCAGTGATTAGAATGGCCGCGCCTTGACGCCGCACTCGCCTGGCACCGGCCAGATAAACACCCTGATTTGGATCGGCTTCTTCGCCGCCCTGCTCGTCGTGGTCGTGATCAACCTCGGCCTGTTCGGGGCGATCCGCCGCAACGGCGCCGGGCGCGGCCGCACCGCGAACCACTCGCGCGGCGCCGGCGCCTTCCCGTGGAGCCTCACCGGTGCGTTGTCAGGGTTCGCCGTCCTTCTATTCGTGCTGGGGATCATCTTCACCTCCAACGCGACCTCGACGCCGCAGACCACCTCGGCCGGGCTGACCTCCTTCAAGGGCGAAAAGCTCGAAGGACCGCTGGTCATCAAGGCGACCGGGCAGCAGTGGATCTGGCGCTACAACTACCCGAACGGCTCCTTCAGCTATTACAAGCTGGTGATCCCGGTGCACACTGAGATCCAGCTCAAGCTCGACTCGACCGACGTGATCCACACCTGGAACGTCCCCGACCTGACGCCCAAGGTGGAAGCCGTCCCCGGCAAGCACCCCTCCGTCTACTTCCGCGCCGACGCCGAAGGGGAATTCTGGGGCCAGTCCTCGACTTTCTCCGGTCAGGCCTACGCGCCGATGCGGATCGCGGTGGAAGTCGTGAGCCCGGAACGCTTCGAAGAATTCGTCACCGAACAGCAGAAGGGGATCGTCGCCGGCAACGAAGCCGCCGAGAAGATCGAGAAGCGCAAAGTCGCCGAAATGGAAGAAGGCACCGAAGCCGCCGAAGCCGAAGCCGAAGAAGAAGGCCCGGCCGAAGAAGGCGAACAGCCGGTCGGCGAAGGTGAAGGCCCGGAAGGCGAAGCACCCGAAGCCGGAGAATCGGCGGAAGAAGGCGGTGAAGAAGCCGCCGAAGCGGGCGGAGCGCCCAATGCCGAAGCGGGTAAAGAAGTCTTCGCGGAAAACTGCTCGGTCTGCCACGGCGCCACCGGCCACGGCGGCAACGGCGGTCCCGATCTGACCACGATGCCGAAAGCCCAGGAACAGGCGAGCGCCGAAGAACAGGTCACGAACGGCGGCGGCGGGATGCCCCCCTTCAAAGGGACCTTGAGCGAAGAAGAAATCTCCAACGTCGCGGCCTACGTGGTCGAAGACATCGTCGGCAAGTAAGGCGGAACCAGGAATGAGCACCAGTCAAGATCCCCGTCCCGAGATCGCCGTCGACGGCTTCCCGCGCCGCAACCGCTGGTCCTGGATGGACTACGTCACCAGCGCCGACCACAAGGACGTCGCCAAGATCCTGATGGTCGGCTCCGGCGGCTTCCTCTTCCTCGCCGCGCTCGAGCTTTTCCTGATGCGCCTGCAGCTGGCCATCCCGGAGAACACCTTCATGGAGCCGTACACCTTCAACCGGGTGCTCTCGCTCTACGGCGCAACCTCGATCTTCTTCTTCGTCCTGCCGCTGATCATGGGGCTCTTCCTCTACGTCGCGCCGCTGCAGGTCGGCGCGCGGGGTACGGCGCTGCCGCGCCTCAGCCAGATCGGCGGGTCGCTCTGGGTGGCCGGGGCGGTCGTCCTCTACTCGGGCTTCCTCTGGACCCCGTCGGAGGCCGGCGTCAACCCGCTGCCTCCGCTCTCCGAGCTGGCCTTCCTCAGCAACAACGGGGTCGACGCGTGGATCACCGCCTGCGGCTTCGCCACCGTCGGCTTCGTCCTCATCTCGATCGACCTGACCACCACGCTGCAGGTCGACCGGGCGCCGGGGATGGCCTGGCGCCGCGCCCCGATCTTCGCCTGGGCCGCCAACGTCTGCTCCTGGCTGATGCTCTTCATCGGCCCCGTCCTCCTCGGCGCCTTCACGATGCTGATGATCGACCGCAACTACGACAGCACCTTCTTCGTCGACGGTGGCGGCGGCGCCCCGCTCCTCTGGCAGCACCTCACCTGGATCTTCTACTCGGGCGGCTACATGATCGTGCTGATCTTCGCCTTCGCCGCGATCGCCGAGATCTTCGCCGTCTTCTCCGGCAACGAGCTCTTCAACCGCAAGGCGATGATGGCCTCGCTGGCCGCGATCGCGGTGATCGGCACGCTGGCCTACATGCAGAACATGTACACGGCCCCGATCGGGATCGGCTGGAAGTACTTCGGCATGCTGATGTCGCTGGCCCTGATCGTCCCGGTCGGCCTCGTCTTCTACAACCTGATCGCGACGCTGAACGGCGGCCGGCTGCGGATGCGGGCACCGGTGCTCTACTCGATCGGCGCGCTGGTGATGCTCTCGCTGGGCCTCGCGGCCGAGATGCAGCAGTCGCTGGTCGGCGCCGCCTTCTACCTCAAAGGCACCACCGCCTCGACCGCGGCAACCAGCTTCGCGCTGATCGGCGGCGGCATCTTCGGCGGCTTCGCCGCACTCCACTACTGGTTCCCGAAGATCACCGGCCGCGCCATGGGCGAGCAGCTCGGGCGCCTCTCCTTCTGGATCACCGCGCTCGGCACGCTGCTGACCTTCGTGCCGCTGGCGCTGGCGGGCTGGGAAGAGGACCAGGTGGTCGACGCCTACAAGTTCTTCAACCACACCGGCGTCAACTTCTACAACCTGCTCTCCTCGATCGGGGTGCTGATCCTCTTCATCGGCGTCATCCTGATCCTGGTCAATGCGGTGGCAAGCGTCAAAGGCGGCGCCCGCGCCGGTCACGACCCCTGGGGTGGCGACACGCTCGAGTGGTTCACGGTCTCGCCGCCGCCGATCCACAACTTCGACGTCCAGCCGGACGTCCGCAGTGCCCGGCCGCTTCGCGACATCCGCGCCGCGATCGCCGCCCGCGCCCGCGAGGCCGAGCAGCGCGCGGCCCGTGAGTCGCAGCCGGTAGCCTGACCCTCATGCAATCCGGCGCCGGCGCGGACACCGCGCCTTCTCAGGCCGCCGCGGCAGTCCCCCGCTCGGCATTCGTCACCGTGGTCCGTGACTACGTCACGTTGACCAAGCCGAAAGTCCAGTCGCTGCTGCTGCTGACGACGGTGACGACGATGTACGTGGCGGGCAACCCGTCGCTGCGCCTGATCCTGCTGACCCTGCTGGGCGGCAGCCTCTCCACCGGCGGCGCGGGCGCGATCAACCACGCCGTCGACCGCGACATCGACATCACGATGAAGCGCACCGCCGACCGCCCGGTCGCCTCCGGCCGCGTCTCCCCCGCCGCCGCGATCGTCTTCGGCTGCGTCCTCGGCGCCCTG
Source organism: Solirubrobacterales bacterium (assembly GCA_051986435.1). Lineage (GTDB taxonomy): Bacteria > Actinomycetota > Thermoleophilia > Solirubrobacterales > 70-9 > VAYN01. Next base: position 5,559 of record JBPYFM010000231.1, read on the forward strand.
TCCTTCCTCCTGCTGGCGACCCAGGTCAACGTCCTGGCCGCCTGCCTCTCGCTCTCCGGCCTGCTCGGCTACGTCTTCGTCTACACGCTCTGGCTGAAGCGCCGGACGCCGCAGAACATCGTCATCGGCGGCGCCGCGGGTGCGGTCCCGCCCCTGGTCGCCTGGGCCGCCACCACCGGCTCCCTCAGCGGCATGGCCTTCTACCTCTTCGCGATCGTCTTCTTCTGGACCCCGCCCCACTTCTGGGCCCTCTCGCTCCTGATGAAGGACGAGTACGCCGCCGCCCGCGTCCCGATGCTCCCGGTCGTCGCCGGCGAGGACGAGACCCGCCGCCAGATCCTCCTCTACACCGTCCTCCTCTACGCCGTCACCCAACTGCCCTTCTGCGCCGGCGGCCTCGGCGTCGCCTACCTCGTCCCCTCGATGCTCCTCGGCGCCATCTTCATCGCCTTCTCCTACATCCTCCTGCGCACCAAAGGGCGCCGCTGGGCCCTCCGCACCTACCTCTACTCCCTGCTCTACCTGGCGCTGCTGTTCGTCTCGATGGCGATCGCAGCCCACGCCTGAGCGGCGGGCTGTCGCGCGGGGAAAGGACGCGGCCCTCTCAAGCTGGCGCCCGGAAAAGGGACCAGGCCTCGCAAGCTGGCGCCCGGGGGCGGCAAGGACGCGGAAAGGGACCCGGCCCTCTCGGCCACGGCCCGGGCAGGCTGTGGCCGTGGCCGAGAGGGCCGGGTCTCAGGGGAGTGTGGAGGGACACTCGCGGGAGGGTGACGGGAGGGCGACGGGACCGTCACCGATCCGTGACGGAGGTGGGACGTCGTCACGAAGAGCGTGCGAAGCCCACGCTTCCTCCCGTGTTCGTCAATGGTCAAGGATCTCCGTGTGGAGTTTTGGTCGCTGAGCGACCAAAAGTCGACGCGCGTCCTGAGGACCGCTCTTTCCCGGCCCGGAAAGAGGAGAAAGGGTCCGGGAAGCGTGACGTTCCCGGCGTCTTCGTCACCGATCGGCCCCTGATGGCCCCCGGTCGGCCGGAGGTGTGCCATCTCTCGCACCTCACGATCACGGAAGTCCGACCGCCTCACGTCCCTGTACCGGCTCTCCCCCGCACCCCTCACGTCCTGGGCGCCTCATGGGGGTCTCAGCCTGCCAGGACCGCCATGAGGCGCCCAGGACAGCCATCGGCCTCCCGAAGTGGTGTGGACGGCCGGGGCCGCAGTGGTGCGCCCGCCCGCCTCTCGCCGGGAATCACGGCCGCCGAGTCGGGCGACCTGTTCCGCCTTACGCCCCGTCCCGCTCGCGCAGTTGGTGGGCGAGGCGGGACTGCAGGGAGAAGAGCTCGATGAAGCCGGGGGAGGCGGTCTGGGAGAAGAGCTCTTCGCCGGACTCGGCGAAGCTTGCGAGGGAGGCGTCGTAGACCGCGTTCGGGGAGGAGCGGGTCACGACGCGGACGCTCCCTTTGTAGAGGCGCAGGCCGATCTCGCCCGTCACCCGGGCGTTCACCGCGGTCATGTAGGCGTCGAGGTCTTCGCGCAGCGGCTCCCACCAGAGGCCCGAGTAGACGAGGTAGCCCCATTTCTGGTCCATCTGCGGCTTGAACTGGTTCTGGTGGATCGTGCCGACCAGGCGCTCGAGCTCCTCGTGGGCGGTCAGGATCAGGGCCGCCGCCGGCACCTCGTAGATGTCGCGCACCTTGAGGCCGACGATCCGGTCCTCGATGTGGTCGACGATCCCGACGCCGTGGCGCATGCCGAGCTCCGCCGCCCGTTCGAGCAGGTCGACCAGGCCGAGCCGCTCGCCGTCGATCGTCACCGGCAGGCCCGCCTCGAAGCCGATCTTCACGACCTGGGCCTCGTCCGGCGCCTCCTCCGGCCGCGTCACCAGTTGGAAGACGTCGTCCTCGGGCGCGTGATCCAGGTCCTCGATCCAGCGCCCCTCGGAGGAGCGTCCCCAGAGGTTGTCGTCGATCGAGTACGGCGCCACCTCGGTGCCGCCCTTGACCGGGATGCCGTTCTCGCGTGCGTAGGCGATCTCCTCGTCGCGGCCCATCGCCCAGGAGCGCACCGGCGCGATCGTCTTCAGCTCCGGCGCCAGCGTCGCCACCGTCGCCTCGATCCGCACCTGGTCGTTGCCTTTGCCGGTGCAACCGTGGGCGATCGTGTCGCAGCCCGATTTGCGCGCGTGCTCGACCGCGAGCTGGGCGATCAGCGGCCGCCCGAGCGCGGTGAACAGCGGGTAGCCGTTGCCGTAGTTGGCGTTGGCCTTGATCGCGGGCGCGACGTACTCCCGGGCGAACTGCTCGCGCGCGTCGACGACGTGGCACTCGACCGCGCCGAGGCGCTTCGCCTTGTCTTCGATCACCCCGTAGTCCTCGCCCGGCTGGCCGAGGTTAACGGTCAAGGTCACCACTTCGGCGTCGTAGGAGTCCTGGATCCACTTCAGCATCACGCTCGTGTCGAGCCCGCCCGAGTAGAGCAGCAGGACCCGGTGCACCTCGGATGGATCGGCTTCGTAGCTCGCGCTCGGACGCTGCCGCGTCGGCTCAGCGTCCGTCATTCAGCTTCCACCCCGCCGCCTTCTTCTTCAAGTCCACCTTCTTCCGGCACTTCTTCGATTTCACCTTCGCCAAGTTCTTCTTCGGGCAGGAATTCTTCGCCTTCGACCCCGCCGGTTTCGCCTTCTTCTTCGAGGCCTTCGCCTTCTTCGGCTTCTTCCCCTTCGGCTTCTTCGCCTTCGCCGGTTTCTTTTTCCGGCACCGTGATTTCTTTGGTGACCGTGGTGGTGTTGGTGACGGTTTTGGTCCCGCCGCCGCCACAGGAGGCGATCAACCCGATCAGCAGGCCGAAGATGATCACGCCCATGATCAGGACGACCAGGCGCAGGTTCCCTTTCGGCTGCTGGGGCGGGCGACGACGGCGCGGTGGTTCGTCGTCATAGTCCATGAGTCGGGTCGGATCCTCGTTCATTCCATACCTCTACGCGGTCGGGACCGAAGTCCCTGCCTCGGATTCCTCATGCAGACTAGGCCTCGGGGCCGAGGATCGCGTCGAGGATGGCGCGCGTGTCTTTGATCGCGAAGCCGGTGCGCAGGCGATCCTCGATCTCGGCGCGGCTGGAGCCGGAGACGGCCATCTGCGTCGCCAGGAGCCGCGCACCCGCCGGGGTGTCGGCGGGCTCCGCCGGCCTCCCCCACCGCTCCTCGCCGGTCGAGCCGACCACGGTCAGCGCCGGCCCGACCGGCCTGCGCGCGCCCGGATCGGGGTCGAGGTCGACGTCGCGGTCGCCCACGGGCCGCCCGTTCGGGGCCGGGACCTCGAACGGCTCGGCGCCTCCGAGCTCGGCCTTCGCCTCGGCCAGCGCCCGCTGCAGCGCCTCGGACTGGCGCCGGAGAGCGTCGGCCTGGGCGGAGATCTCCTCGGTCAGCTGCGCCAGGCCGGCAAGTCGGGCGGCGACGATCCGGTCGGCCTCCTCGCGCGCGTCGATGATCCGCGAACGCGCTTCCTCCTCGGCTTCGTCGATCACCTGGCGGGCGGCCTTCTCGGCCGACGCGACGATCTCGGCCAGGCGCGCGGCCGTCGAATCTTCGATCTCCTGCCTGCGGACCGTACGGTCAGAGCTGCTCACGACACCCCAAAGCCTAGAGCCTCCGAAAGCGATTCACCTATCAGTGCAACGGCGCGGTCGATCTGTTCCTTTTGGACCACCAGCGGCGGCAGCAGGCGAAGCGTGCCCGGCGCGGGGACGTTGACCACGAGGCCGCGCTCCAGCAGGTCGGCGCCGAGCGCCGCCGCGTCGATCCCGTCCTCGAGGGCGACGCCGATCATCAGCCCGCGCCCGCGGGTCCCGGCCACCCCCGGCAGCGCCTCCAGGCCGCTCCGCAGGTAGGCCCCGAGCTCGCGCACCGCGCGCAGCAGTACCGGGTCGTCCACCGCGTCGAGGACCGCCAGCGCCGCGCTGGTGCCGATCGGCCCCGCGGCGAAGGTGGAGCCGTGATCGCCCGGCTCGAGCGCGTCGGCAGCCTCCGGCCCCGTGATGCAGGCGCCGATCGGCATCCCGTTGCCGAGCGCCTTGGCGCTGGTGATGACGTCGGGGCGCACCGGCGTCTGCTCGTAGGCCCAGAGCGAGCCGGTCCGCCCGATCCCGGTCTGGATCTCGTCGAAGACCAGGAGCGCACCGGACTCGTCGCAGGCCTCACGGGCCGCGACCAGCGCCTCGTCGGAGGTCGGCCAGACGCCGGACTCGCCCTGGATCGGCTCGATCAGCACCGCTGCGGTGTTCGGCCCGACCGCCGCGCGCAGGGCCGCGGCGTCGTTGTCGGGGACACAGCGGAAGCCCGGCAGGTAGGGCCCGAGCGCCTCGTTGCGCGCCAGCTTCGGCGTCGCCGAGAGCGCCCCGTAGCTGCGGCCGTGGAACTCGCCTTCGAAGCTGACGATCTCCGGCGACGCGATCCCGCGCCCGTGGGCGTGCTTGCGCGCGACCTTGATCGCCGCCTCGTTGGCCTCGGTCCCGGAGTTGCAGAAGAAGACGCGACCGCCGAGGCTCGACTCCGAGAGCCGCTGCGCGAGCCGCGCCATCGGCTCGGTGTAGAAGAGGTTCGAGACGTGCATCAGCCGCCGCGCCTCCTCGGTCACGGCGTCGACCACACCCGGGTGGCAGTGGCCGAGCGAGCAGACCGAGATGCCGGCGAGGAAGTCCAGGTACTCCTTGCCGTCGGCGTCGTAGAGGAAGACGCCCTCGCCGCGGACGAAGTCGACAGCGCCGCGTTTGTAGGTGCGCATCAGGTAGCGCTCCTCGAGCGCGCGCGTCTCGGTCAGCCCCATCACGGCACCACCATCGTGCCGATCCCGGCGTCGGTGAAGAGCTCCAGCAGCAGGCTGTGCGGCACGCGGCCGTCGATTATGTGGGCCGACTGGGTGCCGCCGTTGACCGCGTCGACGCAGGCCTGCAGCTTCGGCCGCATGCCGCCGGCGAGCCCTGGCAGCGCCGCCTCGACCTCGCCCACCGCGGCGCGGGAGATCAGCGAGCCCTCGTCACCCGGGTCGGCGAGCCAGCCCTCGACATCGGTGAGGAAGATCGCCTTCGTCGCCCCCAGCGCCGCCGCCACCTTGCCCGCCGCCTCGTCGGCGTTGACGTTGTAGGACTGGCCCTCGCGGTCGGTGGCCGAGGAGGCGATCACCGGGATGTAGTCGGCGGCGATGTGGTTGAGGACGTCGACGTCGACCCGCTGGATCTCGCCGACGAAGCCGACCCGGTCGGCGTTCGCCGCCGGCGCGATCTCGAACAGCGTCCCGTCCTCGCCGGAGAGGCCGACCGCGGGCGAGCCATGCCGGTTCAGCCGCTGGACGATTTCCGAGTTCAGCTTGCCGACGAGGACCATCTTCGCGATCTCCACGGTGTCGCCGTCGGAGACCCGCAGGCCCTCGTGGAACTTCACCTCGAGCCCCAGTTTGTCCATGTAGCGGGTGATCTCGGGGCCGCCGCCGTGGACGACGATCGGGTTCAGGCCGACGTACTTGAGCAGCACGACGTCGGCGGCGAAGGCGTCGCGCAGCCCCTCGTCGAGCATCGCCGCGCCGCCGTACTTGATCACCACCGTGCGGCCGTGGAACTCGCGGATGTAGGGCAGGGCCTCGAGCAGCGTCTGCACGCTCGTGGCCGCGGCCCGGGACTGCGGGGCGCGCTCGGTCACGTCGTGTACTCGGCGTTCAGGGTCACGTACTCGTGCCCGAGGTCGGCGAAGTACACGTGCGCGCGAGCGTCGCCCCGGCGCAGTCGGAGGGCGATGTTCGCCTCGGGGTTCTCGGCCCCGAGCTCGGCGGCGTCGATCGACTCGGCGCCGATCTCGTCCATGTCGGCGCCGACCAGCGCCGCGCCCGCCGCCTGGGCGATCCGGCCCCAGTTGGGATCGCGGCCGTAGAGGGCGGTCTTGACCAGGGGCGAGTTGGCGATCGCGCGCGCGACCCGCTCGGCCTCGGCGCGGTCGGCGGCGTCGGTGACGTCGATCCGGCCGACGCGGTGTGCGCCCTCGCCGTCGCGGACGATCTCGATCGCGAGTTGCAGGAGGACCGCCTCGAGCAGGCCCGCGGGGAGCGGACGGCCGGAGGCGCCGGTCGCCTGCAGCAGCACCGTGTCGTTGGTGCTCATCTGGCCGTCGACGGTGATCCGGTTGAAGGAGGGCTCAACGGCGCGCCGCAGCACCGCAGCGGGGTCATCGACGATCGCGTCGGTCTGCACGAAGCAGAGCATCGTCGCCATGTTCGGCTGGATCATGCCGCCGCCCTTCGCCTGGGCGGAGAGCGTCACCCCGTCCATCGTCAGCGTGGCGAGCTTGCGCCAGCGGTCGGTGGTGGTGATCGCCTCGGCGAAGACGTCGGCGTGGTCCGCGGCGAGGTCCCCGGCGGCGGCCTCGATCCCCTGCAGCACCGAGCCCATCGGCATCGGCACGCCGATCACGCCGGTCTCGGCGACGGCGACCTGGGCGGTCTCGAGACCGAGCGCGTCGGCTGCCCGTTCCGACATCGCGAGCGCGTCGGCGAAGCCCTTCTCCCCGGTCTCGGCGTTGGCGTTGCCGGAGTTGACGACCGCGGCGCGCACGTTCGCCTGGTCGACGACGTCGCGGCAGACGCGGATCGGCGCAGCGGCGGAGGCGTTGCGGGTGAGGACGAGCGCCGAGTCGACCCGCTCCGCGTCGCAGACGAGGAGGCCGACGTCGGTCGCGCCGCCGTTCTTCAGGCCGACGTGGGCACCGCCCGCGCGGAAGCCGGGCGCGAGCTGCGCGGGCTCGAGCTCCTCAACGCCCGTCGGCGCCTCGACCCAGCGCGAACGAAAGAAGCCGTCGCTCACCGAGCGCCCCCGTTCCGCTGTTCCTTATGGCGTCCACAGCGCCAGAAAGAACAGCCACGCTTGGGCTGTTCCTTTTGCGCCTCATAGGCGCAAAAGGAACAGCTGGGCGAGGTGGCCGGGGTCATTTGAGGCCCTCCGTCTCGTCGAGGCCAAGCATCAGGTTCAGGTTCTGCACGCCTTGGCCCGACGCGCCCTTCCAGATGTTGTCGATCGCGCCGAAGGCCATCGCCCGCCCGTGCTCGTCGATCGTCATGTAGACGTGGCATTCGTTGGTGTCGCGGAGCGCGCGCAGGTTCGGCGGGCCGTCGAGGACGCGGACGAACGGCTCCTCGGCGTAGCGGTCGCGGTAGAGGGCCCGGGCGGCGTCCTTGCTCGTCGGCTCGGTCAGCGTCGCGAAGCAGGTGGCCAGCTCGCCCTGGTCGAGCGGCACCAGCGCCGGGACAAAGCTCACCGTCGCCGCGCTGCCGAGCGCCGCCAGCTCCTGTTCGATCTCCGGCCGGTGGCGGTGCCCCTCGGTCTTGTAGGGGAAGGCGTTCTCGGTCAGCGAGGAGAAGTGGACGACGTCGTCGGTCGAGCGGCCGTAGCCGGAGGTGCCCTGGAAGGCGGCGACGGCGACGTCGGCGACGAGGCCCGCTTCGGCGAGCGGCGCGAGCGCCAGCACGGTCGCGGTCGGATAGCAGCCGGGCGTGGCGACGAGGTCGGCGCCGCGCAGCTCCTCCCGGTACATCTCGGTCAGCCCGTAGACGCCGGTGCCGAAGAGGTCGGGCGCGCCGTGGGTGCCGTACCAGCGCTCGTAGGTGTCCATGTCGCGGAGGCGGAAGTCGGCCGAGAGGTCGACCACCTTGATCCCGGCGGCGCGCAGGGCGGCGTCGGTGGGCGCCGCGGCGCCGTGCGGGTAGGCGACGATCGCCGCATCGACCCCGGCCAGGAAGTCGGCGTCCTCGAGGTTCAGCTCGGTCAGCTCGACCGGCACCCGGTAGCGCGGGTAGAGCTGGTCGATCCGCTTGCCCGCGTCGGAGCGCGAGGTCGCGGCGACGAGCTCCAGGCGCGGGTGGTCCCAGACGATCTTCGCCGCGAGCGCACCGGTGAATCCGTTCGCGCCGGCGACGAGGACCCGGGCCGCGGGCTCGCCGCTCAGCGGCTGCTTGGCGTCGAGGTCAAGCACGGAGGGTGCCCCCGATCTTCGTCAGCTCCGCCTCGATCGAGGCGCGCGCCGCGTCCACCTCCTCGTCGGTGAGGGTGCGGTCGGGGGCGCGGAACTCGAGCGCCAGGGCCAGGCTCTTCTTGCCCTCGCCCAGCTGCGGGCCTTCGTAGAGGTCGAAGACCTCGGCCGAGCGCAGCAGCTCTCCCCCGCCCGCCAGCGTCGCGGCGCGGACCTCCGCGGCGGGCGTCTCGGCGGGGACGACGACGGCGAGGTCGCGCAGCGCCGCCGGGTAGGTGGTGACGTCCTCGAAGACCTCCTCGCCGAGCGTCGCCGCCGCGAGAAGCGGGGCCGCGTCGATTTCGAAGCCGACCGCGGCGTCGATGTCCCAGTTGCGGCAGACGAGCGGGTGGATCTCGCCGAGCCAGCCGAGCGGCGTGCCGCCGACCGCGACCGCGGCGGAGCGACCCGGGTGCAGGAACGGCTCGGTTGCAGGCTCGAACTCGAGCGGCGGGCACCCGAGCGAGGCGGCGAGCGCTTCCAACACGCCCTTCAGCGCGAAGAAGTCCGCCGGCTCGCCGCCGCCCCGCCAGGAGCGCGGCACGAGCGGCCCGACCGCGAGCGCGCCGTAGCGGTGCGGCTCGGTCACCGGCGCGGACGTGTCGCCGGGGAAGTTTCCGGCCGGCGGGCCGCCGTGCACGGGCGGTGCGCCGCGCAGGTAGACCGCACCGGCCTCGAAGAGCGCGACGGCCTCGGCGCCGCGCGCGAGGTTCCGCGCCGCCACGTCGAGCAGCGAGCCGAGCAGGGTCGTCCGCATCGCGGCGCCCTCGTCGGAGAGCGGGTTGGCGACGAGGATCGGGTCGGCGCGCGGGTCGGACTCCTCGATCCGCAGGCGCGCGGCCTCGCCGGGGTTGTTGAAGCTCCAGCCGACGATCTGGTCGAAGCCGAGGTCGCGCAGCTCGTCCTCGGCGCGCCGTCGCAGCCGCTGGGTGCGGGAGAGGCGACCGACCTTGCCTTCGCCGACCCTGGGCAGCGTCGTCGGCAGGTGGTCGAAGCCGTGGAGGCGGCCGACCTCCTCGATCAGGTCGATCTCCCGCGTCACGTCGTAATAGCGGTCGGCGGGCACGGTCGCCTGGAGGTCGTCGCCGTCGACCTCGACGCCGAAGCCGAGCCGCTCCAGATAGGCGACCTGGTCGGCCTGCGGGATCTCCATGCCGAGGATGCTGGTGACGCGGGCGCCGCGGAGGCGCAGGATGTGGGGCTCGGGCGCGGGCGCGGCGACGTCGATCGTCCCCGGCACCATCGTCGCGCCGCAGAGCTCGACGATCAGCTTCGAGGCGACGGCCTGGGCGCGCATCGTCAGGTCGGGGTGCAGCTGCTTCTCGAAGCGCGCCGAGGCCTCCGAGCGCAGCCCGAGCCGGCGCGAGGTCCGCAGGATGTTCGGCCCGTTCCAGTTCGCGGCCTCGAGCAGGAGGTTGGTCGTGTCGTCGGAGACCTCGGAGACCTGGCCGCCCATCAGCCCGGCGATGCCGCTCGGCCGGTCGCGGTCGCAGACGAGCACCGTCTCGGCGTCCAGCTCCCGCTCGACGCCGTCGAGCGTCGTCATCTTCTCCCCCTCGCGGGCGGTCCGGACGATCAATTCGCCGCCGGGGATCTTGTCGAGATCGTAGGCGTGGAGCGGCTGGGCGGTCAGCAGCATCACGTAGTTGGTGATGTCGACGACGTTGGAGATGGGCCGCTGGCCGGCGGCGGCGAGGCGCTCCTGCAGCCAGAGCGGCGAGGGACCGACCTTCACGTCGCGGAAGACGCGCGCGGTGAAGCGCGGGCAGAGGTCGGGGACCTCGACCGTGACCTTGGCGAAGTCCGAGGCGTTGCCGGGCGCCTCGGCGGGCGCGTCCTCGGCCCATGGGTCCGGGCCGAGCGGCGCACCGGTGACGGCGTGGACCTCGCGCGCGACCCCGTGCACCCCGAGGCAATCGCTGCGGTTCGGCGTCACCTCGATCTCCAACACCGGCTCGGCGAGCGGGATCACCTCGGCCAGCGGCGTGCCCGCCGCGAGCCCGTCGTCGAGGACCATGATGCCGTCGTGCTCGTCGCCGATCTCGATCTCGTCGGCGGCGAGGATCATCCCTTCCGACTCGACCCCGCGGAGCTTCGCCTTGCGCAGCTTGTCGCCGCCCGGCATGCGGGCGCCGGGGAGCGCCACGGCGACGGTCTGGCCGGCGCCGACGTTCGGGGCGCCGCAGACGATCGTGCGCGGGCCGTCCTCGCCGACCTCGACGGTGCAGACGCGCAGCCGGTCGGCGTCGGGGTGCTGGACCGCCTCGATGACCTTGCCGATCACGAAGTTGTCGGGCGCGGGCGGGCCGACGACGTCGATCCGCTCGACCTCGGTGCCGGTCATCACCAGCCGGTCGGCCAGCTCCTCGACCGGGACGCCGGGGTCGCAGTACTCGCGCAGCCAGGTGTACGGGACCCGCATCAGCCCCTCCTCGTCAACGGGATCGTCACGCGAACTGCTCCAGCATCCGCACGTCGTTGTCGAAGAAGCGGCGCAGATCGGGGACGGCGTGGCGCAGCATCGCCACCCGCTCGATGCCGAGGCCGAAGGCGAAGCCCTGCACCTTCTCGGGGTCGTAGCCCTTCTCGGCGACGAAGCCGAGCACGTTGGGGTCGACCATCCCGGCGCCGAGGATCTCGATCCAGCCCTGGCCCTTGCAGAGGTTGCAGCGGCTGCCGTCGGCGAGGACGCCGGTGCCCTCGCACTGGAAGCAGGAGACGTCGACCTCGACGCTCGGCTCGGTGAACGGGAAGTAGTGCGGCCGCAGGCGCACCTCGCGGGTGTCGCCGAAGAGCGCCCGGCTCATCGCCAGGAGGGTCCCCTGCAGGTCGGCGAGGGTCAGCCCCTCGGCGACCGCGAGGCCCTCCATCTGGTGGAACATCGGGCTGTGGGTGGCGTCGGAGTCGCGCCGGTAGACCTTGCCGGGGATGACGATGAAGATCGGCGGGCCCTGCGTCTCCATCGCCCGGATCTGCATCGGCGAGGTGTGGGTGCGCAGCAGCACGTCGGGGTGCGACCGGATGTAGAAGGTGTCCTGGAGCTGGCGGGCCGGATGGCCGACGGGGTGGTTCAGGGCGGTGAAGTTGTAGTAGTCGTGCTCGATCTCCGGGCCGTCGGCGACCTCGTAGCCGAGGCCGACCATGATGTCCTCGATCGCCCGCGTGGTGCGGGTGATGAGGTGCTGGTGGCCGACCGGCCGCGGCGGCGCGCCGGGCATCGTCACGTCGATCCGGTCGGCGACGAGGCGCGCGTCGAGCTCGGCGGCGTCGAGGCGCTCGGCGCTCTCCTCGATCAGCGCCTCCAGCTCCCGGCGGGCTTTGTTGGCGGCGCCGCCGACCGGGCCGCGTTCCTCCGGCGGCAGCTGCGCGATGCCGCGCAGGATCTGCGTCAGCTCCGCTTTGCGCCCCAGGTATCTGACCCGCAGCTCCTCCAGCGCGGCGCTCGAGGAGGCGTCGACGATCGCCTCCGCGGCCTCGACGCGAATGTTCTCGATCTGCTCAAGCACCGGGCCGCTCCGCTGACATGACGGGCGACGATATCCGCTCGCACGCGATGGCCGCCGCGGCGGCGACGTTGAGGGACTCCGCACCCCCCTTGAGCGGGATCGTCACGGTGGTCCCGCAGGCGGCGACGACGTCGTCCGGGAGCCCCTCCCTCTCGGCGCCCAGGCAGAGGGTCGCGGCACCGGCCAGCGCGTCGAGCCCGGCGCCGCCGTGGGCGACGAGCGCGACCCGCGGCTCCGGCGTCGCCTCGACCCCCGCGACGCTCGCGGGCGGCCGGGCGAAGAGCGACCCCATGCTGGCCCGGGTGGCCTTCGGCCCGTAGGCGTCGGCGCAGCCGGGCCCGAGCGCCACGGTCGCGTCCAGGAGGGCGTGGGCGGTGCGGACGATCGTGCCCACGTTGCCGGGGTCGCCGACCCCGTCGAGGTAGACGCAGGGCTTGGCGGGCGCCGGCGCCTCGGGCCGCCGCCAGACCGCGATCGCCCGCGTGCCGGAGCCGAGCGAGGACACGGACGCGAGCAGATCCGGCGCGACCTCCTCCGCCGCCACACCCGCCCCGCGGTCGTCCTTTGGCCCGCCTACCGGGGCTAAGGACGACCGCGTTCCGGCGGCGACGAGGACGAAGCGCGGCTTTGCGCCCGCGGCGAGCCCCGCCTCGAGCAGGTCCTCGCCCTCGGTCACGAAGAGGCCCTCCCGATCGCGGTGCTTTCGCTCCCGCAACCTACGGACCAGCTTCAGCTTCTCGTTGTCCTTGCTTTCGATCACTCGCTCACCAGTTCAAGTCCTCAAACGAAAACGGGCCGCAAATCTGCGGCCCGCCCGGAAGAGTGAAAAGTGTCAGCCTGCGCTCAGGCGGCCGCACCCTCCCGGGCTATCTCCACGAATCGGCGGAACCCCTCGGGGTCCGAGACGGCGATCTCGGCCAGCATCTTGCGGTTCACCTCGACCTCGGCCTTGTTCAGGCCGTTCATCAGTTCGGAGTAGCTCATGCCCTCGAGCCGCGCGGCGGCGTTGATCCGCGTGATCCAGAGCCGACGGAAGGTCCGCTTCTTGTTGCGCCGGTCGCGGTAGGCGTACATGCCCGACCGCTGCACCTGCTCTTTGGCGAACCGGTAGGACGAATGCTTGCGCCCGAAGTAGCCCTTGGCTTCCTTCAGGACCTTGCGGCGCTTCTTGCGCGCGTGGACGCTGCGCTTGACGCGACTCACTTGCCGCCCCCGAGGAGCTTCCGGACGTTCGGCACATCGACTTTCGCAATCTGCGCGGGCTTCGCCATTTTCCGCTTACGCTTCGGCGACTTTTTCTCCAGGATGTGGCTGGAGTAAGCGTGCCGCCCACGGATCTTGCCGTTGGCGGACTTCTTGAAGCGCTTCTTGGCGCCCGAGTGAGTTTTCATCTTCGGCATACGGGTCCGACATTGAAGCAGAACGGACCATCGACCGTCATTTCAGAGGCTTTCGGTGAGGACGTGCCCCGACTCGGTGAGCCGCACGAGACAAAGATCGCTCACCTTGCACTCGATCGGCAGCGCCTGACCGACAGCCTCGCAGACGGATTTCAGCGAATCCGGCGAGGAATTGCGACAGACGGTCAGGTGCAGGCGCCAGGCGGGATCGACTCCGTCGGGCTCGCCGACGATCGCGATCAGGCGCTCGCGCCACTCCATCAAGGGCCGCTCGTCGGCGAGGAACAGGCAGACCGCCTCGCCGAGGAGGCCGACGGAGCCCAGGCGGAATCGGGTCCCGCGCGCCGCCGCGGCGAGCTCCGCCGGCCGCTCGCGTGGCAATGACCGCGACAGCGGCCACGGGCCCGCGACCGTCACGTGCGCGGGAACACCCAGGCCGCGCGACCAGTCGCCGTCGGCCCGGAACGGGTCGATCAGCGCCTCCACCTCGGGCACGGGGACGAAGATGCTCTGGAACGCGGGGCGGACGCCGCCTGCCATGCGGGGAAGGATGAAGGATCCGGCGATGTCGGCAGGTAGTGTGGCCCGCCGATGCGCATCCTCTACGTCGTCGGAACCCGCCCCAACTTCGTCAAGACCGCGCCGGTGATCTCCGCGATGCGAAGCCGGTCGCCGGACGGCCGCCACGTGATCGTCCACACCGGACAGCACTACGACCGGCTGATGTCGGAGGTGTTCCTGGAGGAGCTCGGGGTGCCCGCGCCCGACCACCTGCTCGAGGTCGGCTCCGGGACCCACGCGCAGCAGACGGCCCGCACGATGGAGCGGCTCGAGCCGGTGATCGAGGCGGAGAGGCCGGACCTGGTGGTCGTGCCCGGCGACGTCAACTCGACCCTGGCGGCGGTGCTGACCGCGGTGAAGATGGGGGTGCCGGTCGCCCACGTCGAGTCGGGGCTGCGCAGCTTCGACCTCTCGATGCCCGAGGAGGTCAACCGGATCGTCGCCGACCGCTTCGGCTCCCACCTCTTCCTCCACTCCGAGGACGCGATCGGCAACCTGCGCGCCGAAGGGATCGCGCCGGAACGCATGCACTTCGTCGGCAACACGATGATCGACACGCTGGTGGCGCTGGAGGACCGGATCGCCGCGGCGGGGGCGGCGGCGAAGCTCGGCCTCTCCCCCGGCTCCTACCTCCTCGTCACCCTGCACCGCCCGGCGCTGGTCGACGGCCCGCTGCTCGGCGAGACGGTCGCCCAGCTCTCCCACCTGGCCCGGGAGATGCCGGTCGTCTTCCCGGTCCACCCGCGGACGCGCAAGATGATGGCGGCGCTCCCCGACTGGTCGCCGCCGGAGGGCCTGATGCTCACCGAGCCCTTCGGCTACCTCGACTTCCTCTCCCTGGAGACCGATGCCCGCGCCGTCCTCACCGACTCCGGCGGCATCCAGGAGGAGACGACCTACCTCGGCGTCCCCTGCTTCACCCTGCGCGCCAACACGGAGCGCCCGGTGACCGTAGACCTCGGCACCAACACCCTCCTCGGCCTCGACCCCGGCGCGATCGCCGAGATCCCCGCGGTCCTCGCCGAGCACTCGTCCGACCGCCCCGAGCCGCTCCCGCTCTGGGACGGCCACGCCGCCGAGCGCATCGCGGAGATCCTCTCGCCGCCCGATCCGGAGCTGCTGAGCGCTTAGGGATGGGGTTCAGTGGCCCTGGTGGTCTCGGCCGGGCCGTCCACACCACCTCGCGGCGCGGGCGGGTGTCCTGGGCGCCTCATGGGGGTCCTGGCAGGCTGTGACCCCCATGAGGCGCCCAGGACGTGAGGGGTGCGGGGGAGAGCCGGTACAGGGACGTGAGGCGGTCGGACTTCCGTGAGGAGCGTGTGCGAGAGAAGGCACACCTCCGGCCGATCGGGGGCCGTCAGGGGCCGATCGGTGACGAAGACGCCGGGAACGTCACACGCCCGGGCGCCTTCCGTCTCTTTCCCGGCCCGGATCGAGGGTCCCCCGGGGTGCGGTCGTCCTAACCGACCTATAGCGCCGGTTAGGACGACCGCACCTGCGTGCGTGTTGGACAACATGGGAGGAAGCGTGGAGATCCCACGCTCTCCGTGACGAGGTCCCACCTCCGCCACGGATCGGTGACGGATCGGTGGGACTCCCGTCGCTCTCCCGTGACGCCCCCGCGTCCATTCCTCCACACTCCCCTGACACCCGGCCCTCTCGGCCACGGCCACAGCCTGCCCGGGCCGTGGCCGAGAGGGCCGCGTCCCTTTGCCCGTCCCTTTGCCCGTCCCTTTGCCCGTCCCTTGCCAGCCTCTACCCCGGCGGGCCGCCAACCCCGGGCGGGGTCACGCCGAAGACGACCTCGTAGTCGCAGGCGCCTTTGCAGGTGAAGACGCTGTTTGCGTCGTCGCCCGACCAAGAGAAGGCGAAGGGCTCGGCGCGCTTGAAGACCTTGGCGTAGTCGACCGGCCAGGTGCGGGCCGGCGAGCAGTGGGCCGCGAAGCGGCCACGACAGCAATAACGGTTGGTGCCGAAGCGGGCGCAGGGCGAGGCGCACGCGACCGGGTGCCTGCTGCCGCGCGGCACGCGCAGGGCCCGCGGGCACCTGACCTCGGAGGTGCAGACACCCGGGCGCAGGCAGCCATTGGCGTCGATCGATTTTTCCGCTTCGCCGTGGATGAGCCTGACGTAGATCGGCAGGTTCGAGCCGTCGACCATCGAGACGTCGTAGAAATCGAGCCCGGCGAAGGAGTCGAGGTTGAACTCGGCCAGCGTCGCCGGGGTCTTGCCCGGGCCCCGGCACTGGAAGCGGCCGTCGCAGTCGCCGGTCCGACAGCGGCCACGGCCCGCGTGGAAGTGGCAGCCGGTGCGTCCCCAGACCCTGGCGCCCCAGCCCGCCCGCACTTCGAAGGAGCCGCCGGTGGCGGGTCGCACCTTCCAGCCCGTCCGCCCCGCGATCGAGCCGGGCCAGGCCGCGAGCCAGACCGTCTTCCCGGTCGTATTGAGGAAGAAGATCGTGTGCGCGCCCTGCGGGGCGGGCTTCGCGGCGCTCTCAGGGGTTCCCGCCAGGGACGAGGAGCCGACGACGAGGACCGCGACCGAGAGGATCAGGGTGAGGGCGAGCCGGCGCAAGCGCCCGTCCTCGCGTCAGCCCTGGGCGGTGGTGCCGTCGGCCTCGGCGGCGTCGGGCACGGTGGCGGCGCCGGCGCCGCGCGCCTCTTTGCTCGGCGCGAGCAGCATGCTCATGTTGCGGCCTTCCTGCAGCGGCGCCGACTCGATCGTCGCCAGGCCGCCGAGGTCCTCGAAGAGCTTCTGCAGGAGATCGCGACCGCGCTCCGGGTGGGCCTGCTCGCGGCCGCGGAACATGATCGTGATTTTGACCTTGTCGCCGTGTTTGAGGAAACGCTCGACGTGGCCTTTCTTGGTGTTGTAGTCGTTCTCCGCGATCTTCGGGCGCAGCTTGATTTCGCGGATGTTGACCTGCTGCTGGTGCTTGCGCGCCTGCTTCTGCTTCTGCTCCTGCTCGTATTTGTACTTCGAGTAGTCGAGCATCCGGGTTACCGGCGGTTTGGAGTTCGGCGCCACCTCGACCAGGTCGAGATCGGCAGCCTGGGCGCGGCGCAGCGCCTCGGAGGTGTCGACGATCCCGAGCTGCTCCCCGTCGGCGCCGATCAGGCGCACCTGCGGGACGCGGATCCGCTCGTTGATCCTCGTCGTGTCGCGCTCTGGCGGGCGCCGATCGAACCTACGCGGAACCGGCACTAGTGAGAGTGGAGTTGCTTCAAGAGGACGAGGCTTCGGTTCGTGGGCACGGGGCGCTCAGCGGCCACGGCGAATATTTGCGGTACCCACAGTCAAGTTCCGAGGAGTATAGACGCTCAGGCGCCCGCCGTCTCATTTTCGATCCGGGCGGCGAAGTCGGCGAGGCTCATCTCCCCCACGTCGCCGTCGGCGTGCGAGCGCACGGCCACCGCGCCGTTCTCCTGCTCGCGGTCGCCGACCACCAGCATGTACGGGTAGCGGCCGAGCGAGGCATCGCGGATCTTGCGCCCGATCGACTCCGAGCGGTCGTCGATCGCAACCCGCACGCCGAGGTCGCGGAGCTCGTCGTGAGCGCGCCGGGCGTAGTCGTTGTGGCGGTCGGAGATCGGCAGGACGACCGCCTGCACCGGCGCCAGCCAGAGCGGCCACGCGCCGGCGAAGTGCTCGATCAGCAGCGCCAGGAACCGCTCGAAGCTCCCGAAGATCGCGCGGTGAATGACGACGGGGCGGTGTTCCGTATTGTCGGCGCCGATGTACTTCAGGTCGAACCGCTCGGGAAGCTGGTAGTCGAGCTGGATCGTCGCGCACTGCCACTTGCGGCCGATCGCGTCGGTGACGTCGAAGTCGATCTTCGGGCCGTAGAAGGCGCCGTCGCCCTCGTTGATGGTGTACTGCTCGCCGACCGCGTCGAGGGCGCGCTTCAGCTCGGCCTCGGCGTGGGTCCACGTCTCGATCGCCCCAAGGAACTCCGGGGGCCGCGTCGACAGCTTCATCTCGGGCTTGAGGCCGAAGTCGCCGTAGACGCGCTGCACGAGGCGGAGCACCCGCTCGACTTCCTCGCCGATCTGGGACTCCATCACGAAGCAGTGGCCGTCGTCCTGGCTGAACTGGCGGACGCGCGTCAGCCCCGACAGCACGCCGGACGCCTCGTTGCGATGCAGCGGCGTCTGCTCGTGGAACCGGATCGGCAGGTCCTTGTAGCTGCGGACCTCGCTCGCGAACATCAGCATGTGGCCCGGGCAGTTCATCGCCTTGAGGGCCATCTGC
>JBPYFM010000232.1:0-2649 GCA_051986435.1 Solirubrobacterales bacterium
GGTCGTTGTCGACCGTCTGCACGAACTCGCCGGCGTCGGCGACCCCGTCGAAGCCGAGGACCTCGACCGGCATGCCCGGCACGGCCTCTTTGACCACCTCGCCGCGGAAGTCGTGCATCGCGCGGACGCGGCCCCATTGCGGGCCGGCGACCAGCGAGTCGCCGACGCGGAGCGTGCCGCGGGCGACCAGGACGGTGACCACCGGGCCGCGGCCCGGGTCGAGCTGGGACTCGATCACGTTGCCGGAGGCGGGCGCGTCGGGGTTGGCCGACAGCTCCTCCAGTTCGGTGACCAGCAGGATGTTCTCGAGCAGGTCGTCGAGCCCCTGGTGGGACTTCGCCGAGACGTCGCAGAAGATCGTGTCGCCGCCCCATTCCTCCGGGGTGATGTTCTCCTGGGCCAGCTCGGTGCGTACCCGTTCCGGGTTGGCGCCCTCTTTGTCGATCTTGTTGACCGCGACCAGCATCGGCACGTCGGCCGCGCGGGCGTGGTCGATCGCCTCTTTGGTCTGCGGCATGACGCCGTCGTCGGCGGCGACGACCACGACCACCACGTCGGTGACCTTGGCGCCGCGGGCGCGCATCGCGGTGAACGCGGCGTGGCCCGGGGTGTCGAGGAAGGTGATCGTCTTGTCTTCGTGGTGGACCTGGTAGGCGCCGATGTGCTGGGTGATGCCGCCCGCCTCGCCCGCGGCGACCTCGGTCTCGCGGATCGCGTCCAGCAGCGAGGTCTTGCCGTGGTCGACGTGACCCATGATCGTGACCACCGGCGGCCGCTCGACCAGGTCCTCCTCAGCGTCGGCGAATTCCGGTTCCTCCGGTTCCTCGTCGGCGGCGCGGACGATCTCGATCTTGCGGTCGTACTCGTCGGCGATCGCCCGGATCGACTCGTCGGTGAGCGTCTGGGTGAGCGTCGCCATCTCGCCCATCATCATCAGTTTTTTGATCACCTCGGCCGGGGCGAGGCCGAGGGCCTCGCCGAGCTCCCGCACCGTGGCGCCGGAGTTGACCTTGGTCGCCTCGGGCTCGGCCGGGGTCGTCGGCGTCGCGGGCGGCTCCTCCAGGAGCGGGCGCCGACGACGGCCGCCGCGGCGGCGCGGCGGGCGCTGCGGCGGTGGGCCGCCCATCTGGTCGCGGCGGGCGGCCTGCGAGTCGATCACGACCCGGCGTTTTTTGCCTGCGGCACCGGCGCCTCCCCCACCGCCGCCGGCGGGGCCGCCGGGACGGACGGGTTTGTTCGAGGGAGCGGGTTTTTTGGCCGGCGGTTTCACCGGGGCGTTGGAGGCGGCGGGCGCGTTGCCGTCGCCTTGGGCGGGTTTCTGGCCCTGGACGGGCGCGGGCGCGGCGGCCTTCGCCTGGCCCTGCGGCTTGGCGGGCGCGGCGGCCTGCGGCGCCGGCGCGGCCGGCTTCGGCGCCGGGGGCGCCTCGGCCTGCGGAGCGGCCCCGGCCTGGGCCTCTTTCGGTTTCGGCGGCGCCTGGGTGGCGGCACCGCCGCCCCCGTTGGAGGCGCCGATCGCCCGCAGGGCGTCGGCCTCCTCGACGCTCGAGGCCGCTGCTTTGGCCTCGATCCCGGCTGCTTTCAGGGCTTTCAGCAGCTCCTTCGAGCTGACGCCCTGCGCTTTCGCGATTTCGTGAACCCGCTTCTTTGCCACTAGGCGTTCTCAGCCTCCCCGGCCACCGGCGCGCCGGTGCCCTCCGCGGTCCCGTTCTGGTCGGCACCCTCTTCGGCCTCGATCGCCGCCTCCTCGGCGGCCTCCTCGGCAAGCTCCGCTTCGACCGGGTCTTCAGCGGCCTCCTCGGCCTCCTCCTCGGCGATCGCCTCGTCGACGATCTCGTCCACGATCGACTCCTCGGCTGCCTCCTCTTCGGCCTCCTCGACGAAGTTCGCCGCCGCGTGGGCGACGATCTCGTCGACCTGGCCCTGGTCGGCGTCGGGGTCGGCGAGGATCGCCACCTCGGCGTCGGAGACGTCGGCGAGCACCGCCACCTGGCTGGTGTCGAAGCGCGAGAGCGCCTGGTGCTGCGGCAGGCCGCAGTAGGTCGAGCCGGGGATCGCCGCGTTCGGACAGCGCCGGCCGTTCGAGAGGACCGCCATGCAGCGGCCGTCGAACGCTTCTTCCCCCTCGTATTCGACCTCGGCTTCCTCGGAGGCGAACTCGGTCTCCGACTTGATGTCGACGCGCCAGCCGGTCAGGCGGGCGGCGAGGCGGGCGTTCTGGCCGTCGCGGCCGATCGCCAGCGAGAGCTGGTCGTCGGGGACGATCACGGTCGCCTGGCGCTCGTCGTCGTCGACGATCACCTCGCGGACGCGGGCCGGGGAGAGCGCTTTGGCGACGAACCGGGCGGGCTCCTCGTTGTAAGGGATGATGTCGATCTTCTCGCCGCGGAGCTCGGAGACGACCATGCGGACGCGCGAGCCGCGCGGGCCGACGCAGGCGCCCACCGGATCGACCCCGTCGGCGTGGGAGACGACGGCGATCTTCGAGCGGTAGCCGGGCTCGCGGGCGACGCCGACGATTTCCACAAGGCGGTCGGCGATCTCCGGCACCTCGAGCTCGAACAGCGATTTGATCAGCTCCGGGCTGCGGCGCGAGACGACGATCGCCGGGCCTTTGGTCGAGTCGGAGACGTCGGTGATGACGGCCTTGAC
>JBPYFM010000233.1:0-12715 GCA_051986435.1 Solirubrobacterales bacterium
TCCCGTGACGCCCCCGCGTCCATTCCTCCACTCATCGAAGACCCGGCCCTCTCGGCCACGGCCACAGCCTGCCCGGGCCGTGGCCGAGAGGGCCGGGTCCCTCGGCCGTCCCTTTCTCGTCCCTTTCTCGTCCCTTTCCTCCGTCCCTTGGCCGTCCCCTCGCACGAACCGCCGCGCTCCCCGAAGCCGTTTCGGGGAGGCATCCGGACCTCCTCCCAGAATCAGTGTCTTATGCAAGTGGTGATGGGAATCGACCCTGGTGCGGCGAATCTCGGCTTCGGCATCGTCCGGGTCGAGGGGAACCGCATGGTCGCGCTCGACGGTGGGGTCGTCGAGACCGGGCCGGAGCTGCCGATGGAGCGACGGCTGGAGAAGATTCATGATGCGCTCGGGGATCTGATGTCCTGGCACGGGCCGCGCGCGCTGGCCATCGAGCAGGTCTATTTCGGCCGCAACGTCGGCTCGGCGATGGCGGTCGGGCAGGCGAGCGGGGTCGCGATGCTGGCGGCCGCGCAGCGCGGGATCGCCTGCTTCGCCTACACCCCGCAGGCGATCAAGATGGCCGTCTGCGGCTCGGGCGCCGCGGGAAAGGGCCAGGTCCAGCGGATGGTCGGCACGCTGCTCGGCCTGCCGGAGCCGCCGACCCCCGACCACGCCGCCGACGCGCTCGCCGTCGCCATCTGCCACGGGGGCGGGGAAGGCAGACGACAAGCGGTGGCGCGCGGCACCGGTATCACCGACGCCGACGCCGGCGTGTCGAGCGTGGCCGACGCCGCCGGCAGTGCCGGCAAACCCCGCTTCGCCCCGCGGGTGGCGGGATGATCGCCGCGGTCCGCGGCGAAGTCCTGGTCCGCCGCCCCGACCACGTCGTGATCGACGCCCACGGCGTCGGCTACCGGCTGGCCGTCTCCTCGGAGACCCTGAAAGCGGTCCCGGCGGCCGGCTCGGAGACCTTCCTGCACGCCGAGCTGATCGCGCGGGAGGACTCGCTCGCCCTCTACGGCTTCGCCACCGAAGACGAGCGGGAGCTCTTCCGCATGCTGATCTCGGTGAGCGGCGTCGGCCCCAAAGTCGCGATCGCGGCGCTCTCCGGCGGCAGCTCGCGCGAGCTCCTGCGGGCGATCGCCGCGGCCGACACGAAACGCTTCCAGGCGGTGCCGGGGATCGGCAAGCGGACCGCAGAGCGGATCGTCGTCGAGCTGCGCGACAAGGTCGCAGGCGCGCTGGAGGTCGAGTCGGCGATCGTCGCCGCCGAGGAAGGCGACGCCCGCTCGCTGGCGCGCGACGGCCTGGTCAACCTCGGCTACCAGCCGCTGGAGGCGGAGCAGCTGCTCGAGGGCCTCGAGGGTGACGACGCCGAGGCGCTCCTCGCCGGCGCGCTGCGTAAGGCCGGGGCGAATCGATGAGCGACTTCGACCCGACCGGCGACGGCCCGATCGGCGCCAACCGCATCCGCACCCCCGGGATCGGGGACGACGCGGTGCCCTTCGACGCCGAGGTGAAAGTCCACGACGCGCGCGCCGACGTCGAGGATCTCGACCGCTCCCTGCGCCCGCCGACCCTGGCCGACTTCGTCAACCAGGTCCAGGTGACCGAGCAGCTCGGGATCTTCATCGAGGCGGCGCGCCGTCGCGGCGAGCCGCTCGACCACGTCCTGCTCGCCGGCCCACCCGGCCTCGGCAAGACCTCGCTCGCCAACATCGTCGCCGCGGAGCTGGGCGTGCCGCTGGTGCAGACCGCGGGCCCGGCGCTCGAGCGCAAGGCCGACGTCGCCTCCTTCCTCACCGCGCTGGAGCCGGGCAGCGTCTTCTTCATCGACGAGATCCACCGCCTCGGCCGCGCGGTCGAGGAGACGCTCTACCCGGCGATGGAGGACGGCGAGCTGCCGGTCGTCCTCGGCCAGGGCGCAGGCGCGCGCACCGTGACGCTGCCGCTGCCGCCGTTCACGCTGATCGGCGCGACCACGCGCGCGGGCCTCCTGACCACGCCGCTGCGCGACCGCTTCGGCGTCAGCCACCGGCTCGAGCACTACAGCCCCGAGCACCTGGCGCTGATCGTCGAGCGCTCCGCCGGGATCCTCGAAGTCGAGATCGACGCCGCCGGCGCCCACACGATCGCCTCGCGCTCGCGCGGCACGCCGCGCGTCGCAAACCGGCTGCTGAAGCGGGTCCGCGACTACGCCGAGGTCAAGGGGAGCGGGGCGATCGACGCCGACGTCGCCGCCGGCGCGCTGGCGATGCTCGAGGTCGACGAGGCCGGCCTCGACCGCGCCGACCGCGCCCTCCTCGACACGGTGGCGATGAAATTCGCCGGCGGCCCGGTCGGCCTCTCGACCCTGGCGGTCGCGATCGGCGAGGAGCAGGACACGATCGAGGACGTGCTCGAGCCCTACCTGCTCCAGCAGGGGCTGCTGAAAAGGACCCCGCGCGGACGCGTCCTCACCCGGCGCGCCTACGACCATCTCGGCCTGCAGGCGCCCGAAGGCGCGGCCAGCCTCTTCTGACGATGGTCGAGAGCGCTTAACTCGCCCTATAACTCGATCATCTAGCCTGTCGCAACCATGCCGTTTTTCATCTGCCCCAACTGTGGTCACCGCGAGGTCAGCGGCTCCCGGACCGAAGGCTTCAGCCGCCGGCCGAAGGGTTGCTCGAAATGTGGCTTCGGGTTCGTATTCGAACTACTCGACGATTATTATCCAGCACCGAACGCAGCATTCTTCGTCTGCGATCAGCAGGAACGAGTTATCGATGCGGGCAAGGGGAGCTACGAGTTGACGGGTTTGACCGATGAGGACGTGATCGGGCGTCCGGTGCGCGAGGTGCTGGGTCTGGAATGGATGGACCCGGGCGACGGTGGCCCGGAGGCCGACACCGACGGCAACGGCGAGACGGATCCGATCGAGACCTCGCTCGAGTGGGGCGTGCGCTCCCTCGGCAAGCGCGTCTCGGTCAACGCCGAGGGCGATCTGCCGGCCAAGGCGGTCGCCGACGTCTTCCCCGCCTATGACGACGACGGCGGGCTCTTGCTTGTCCTGACCCCGGAGGGCTAGGCGCCGTGGGCTCCAGGCGGCAGCACTTCTTCGTCCTGCTTTTCGTCATCGCCTTGGTGGCGGTCTCGGCGATCGTCATCGCGTCCAAGGAAACGAAGCTCGGCCTCGACCTCCAGGGGGGCCTGCAGCTCGTCTACGAAGGCCAGCCGACCGGCACCGCGACCGAAGTCTCCGGCGAAGACATCGAAGACTCGATCAACATCATCGAAAAGCGGATCAACAATCTCGGCGTGTCCGAGGCTGAAGTCGCGCGACTCGGTGACAAAAACATCACCGTCGGGCTGCCGGGCGTCACCGACGCCAACCGCGCCGCCGAACAGGTGGGCACGACCGCCCAGCTCTTCTTCTACGACTGGGAGCCGAACCTGCTCGGTCCCGAGCGGGAAATCGGCGGGCACCCGGGGCAGCAGGCGCCGCCCGAAGCGGTCAAGAAGCTGGAAAAAGAATGGAAAGAAGCCGGACGGAACACGAAAAGCTTCGAGAGCAAAGTGCTGATGGCCTCGGGCGCCTTCCCGAACGCCTACCAGGCGGCCCTGCTGGCCGAGAAGCAGAAACCGAAAACCAAAGAAGAATGCGGCAAATGCTCGGTCGCCAAGCCGCGCTTCTACCTCTTCGAAGACGGCCCCAGGCACAAACTGCTGGCCGGCCCGGAGCTGAGCGAAAAAGACCTCTACGAAACGCCGACCGGGGAAACGCTGTCGAAAAAGGGCACGACGGTGATCGAAATCCCGGCCGGGACCGTCCTCGTCTCCGAACTTCCCACCGACGAAAGCGGCAAGGTCGACGAAACCGCCCAGCCCGGCTGGTTCGCGCTGAAAGACGAATACGCGCTCTCGGGCAACGAAATCACCGAACCGAAGCAGGAATACGCCCAGGGATCGGGCGAACCGAACGTCGCCTTCAAATTCACCGACCAGGGTCGGGAAAACTTTCAGAACGTCACCCGGCGGATCGCCCAGCGCGGCCAGTCCCAGGCGATCGGCCCGGCCAACGCCGAACAGGCGGCGGCCCTCTCCGGCCACTTCGCGGTCATCCTCGACAACGAAGTCCAGAGCCGCCCGATCATCAATTTCGCCGAAAACCCTGACGGGATCGACGGCCGTCAGGGCGCCCAGATCTCCGGCGGCTTCTCCGGCGAACACGGCCTCGAACAGGCGCAGGAACTGGCGACGACGCTCCAGATCGGCGCGCTGCCGATCGAACTGCACCTGATCTCGGAGACGCAGGTCTCGGCGACGCTCGGCTCGCAGGCCCTCCACGACGGCATCAAGGCCGGGATCATCGGCCTCGCCCTCGTCGTCATCTTCCTGCTCTTCTACTACCGCTTCCTGGGCCTGATCGCGGTCACCGCGCTGGCCGCCTACGGGGTCATCTTCTTCGCCCTGATCAAACTGATCCCGATCACGCTGACGCTGCCGGGGATCGCCGGCCTGGTCTTGACGATCGGGGTCGCCGCCGACTCGAACATCGTCATCTTCGAGCGAATAAAGGAGGAGGTGCGCGCCGGCAGATCCATGCAGAGCGCGATCGCCGCCGGCTACAAACGCGGGATCTCGACGATCGTCGACGCGAACGTCGTCACGATCCTCACCGCCTTCATCCTCTTCGTGCTGGCCACCGCCGGGGTGAAGGGCTTCGCCTTCACGCTCGGGGTCGGGACGCTCACCTCGCTGCTCACCGCGGTCGTCTTCACCCAGGCGCTGCTGGGCACGATGGGCAACTCGAAACTGCTCCACTCGCGCAGTGCCCTGGGGGCCGGCGGCGAGGGACGGAAATGGCACCTGGACTTCATGGGCGCCAGCCGCTGGTTCTTCACCTTCTCCGGGATCATCCTGATCATCGGCGCGGTGGCGCTCTCCACCAAGGAGCTGAATTTCGGGATCGACTTCAAGTCCGGCACCCGGATGACCGCAGCGCTGGAAAAGCCGACGAACGAGGGCGAAGTCCGCGAAAGCCTCGAAGAAGCGGGCATCAACAACGCCGAGGTGCAGCAGGTGACGATCCCGCACTTCGGCTCGAACGTCTTCCAGATCGAGTCGGCGCAGCTGCAGCCGGGCGAAGTCCACGCGGTCGAACGAGAACTCGCCGGCACCTACGGGATCGCCAGCGAAGGGTTCGAAAGCACCAGCGTCGGGCCGACCTTCGGCAACCAGGTGGCGGAATCCGCGGTGAAGGCGCTGATCTTCTCGCTGCTGGTGATCCTGATCTACGTCGCCTTGCGGTTCGAGCCGAAATTCGCGGTGCCGGTGCTGATCGCGCTGTTCCACGACATCCTGATCACCGGGGGCGTCTACGCGCTGACCGGAAAAGAAGTGTCGAGCGGGACCGTGGCAGCCTTCCTGACCATCTTGGGCTACTCGCTGTACGACACGATCATCGTGTTCGACCGAATACGAGAGAACATGCCGCGCATGCCGCGCGCGGCGTTCTCGCAGATCGTGAACCGCTCGATGAGCGAGGTCATGACCCGGTCGCTGGCGACCAGCTTCTCGACCCTGCTCGCGGTGCTGTCGCTGCTGATCTTCGGCACCGCGACGCTGCAGGACTTCGCCTTCGCGATGCTGATCGGGATCGCCTCCGGTACGTACTCGTCGATCTTCATCGCGTCGCCGGTGCTGACCGCGTGGAAGGAACGCGAGCCGCAGTTCATCCGCCGTCGTCAGCGGATCGCCGAGGTCGAGGGCGGGCTCGTGCCGGCGTTCGCCGACGACATCCAGGTGGCGAAGCTCTCCGACGACGACGAGACCGAAGCGGAGATCGCGGCGGAGATCGAACGGGAAGCGCCGATCGCGGAGGCGACTGGCTCCGAGCGCAGACGCCGCCTCGGCAGGGGCCGCGTAGCCACGCAGGAGAAGGTCGAGGAGGTCGACTCCGCCGAGGGCACCGAAGCGCCCGAGCCCGAGGAGGCCCCGAGCGCGCCGGAGGCCGACAAGGCGCCCGCCCGCGCGGGCCGCGGCAACGGTGCCAGTGCCAACCCCGAATCGGCCGAGCGGCGCAAACGCAACGAGGAACGGCGGGCCAAACGCGCCCAGCGGCGCAAAGGGCGGCGGCGATGAGCGAGGTGACTGGCTGATGGCGGTTCTGGTCTGGCTGACGATGGGCATCGCTCTCTGGCACTTCACGGTCTTCCTGCCCGACCGCTTCTGGCAGGGCATCGTCGGCGCCTTCCTCGGGTCGGTGGTCGGCGCGATGGTGGTCGGCGCGATCGTCCTGCTGCTCGACGGCCAGTCGGTCGGCAACACGACGATCGGCACGGCGCTCTCGGCGATCCCCGGGGTCGCGATCGGCCTCGGCGTCGTCTGGCTGATCGGCAGCCGCGAACCGCACTACGACTGAGCGCGTCGCGAAGGTCGTTTCCAGGCGTTTTGCGGACTTCGGGCCGGCGTTTTGCCGCCGACCGTCTGCCTAGCCTGATTGCGTGCCGGAATCTGCCAAGGCATTCGCCGCCGACCCATACGACTTCGCCGAGGCGCGCGCCGTCGCCGACGAGCTCGGGCTGAGCCAGCCCGTGGCCGTGACCCTGGTCCGGCGCGGCTACCGGACGCCCGCCCAGGCACGCGCGTTCCTGGCCGCGGACGAGTCCCATCCGCCGGAGGCGTTCCAGGGCATGGGGGAGGTCGTCGGGCTGATCTGGGGTGCGATCGAAGCCGGCGAGCGGATCACCGTCCATGGCGACTTCGACGTCGACGGCGTCAGCGCCACCGCGCTGATGATCTCGACGCTGCGCGGCCTCGGAGCCGACTGCGACTGGCTGATCCCCGACCGGATCGCCGACGGCTATGGGCTCGGCTCGGAGAACGTCGTGAGGTTGGCGGAGCGCGGCACCGGCCTGCTGATCACCGTCGACTGCGGGATCACCGCGGTCGAGCAGGTCAAGCAGGCCCAGGACCTCGGCATGGAAGTGATCGTCACCGATCACCACCAGCGCGACGCGGAGCTGCCGCCGTGCCTGATCCTCCACCCGGAGGTGAGCGGCTACCCGTTCGAGTCGCTGTGTGGCACGGCCGTGGCCTGGAAGCTTGCCTGCGCGCTTCGCGAGGGCGCAGGCACCGACGCCGACCTCGACCTGGTGGCGCTGGCGACGGTGGCAGACGTCGTCCCGCTCGTCGGCGAGAATCGCTCGCTGGTCAAGCGCGGCCTCGCCGAGATCCGGCGCACCAGGCGCGTCGGCCTGCGGGCGCTGCTGGAGGCGGCGAAATGCGATCCGGGTCGCCTGGACGAGGGAGATCTCGGGTTCCGGCTCGCGCCGCGGATCAACGCGGCCGGGCGGCTCTACCGTGCCGACGCCGGGGTCGAGCTGCTGCTCACCGAGGACGAGGCGCGGGCGAAGCAGATCGCCGAGGAGCTCGGGCGGGCGAACTCCGAGCGGCGGGCCACCGAGCGGGAGGTCGACGCGGCGGCGGAAGCGGCGCGGCGCGAGTTGCCCGACGAGCTGAAGGAGGCCAACGGGCTGGTGCTGGCCGGCGCGGGGTGGCACCCCGGCGTGGTCGGGATCGTCGCCTCGCGGCTGGTCGAGCGCCACCACCGGCCCGTGGTCGTGATCTCGCTCGACGGCGAGGGGGGAGGGCGCGGCTCCGGGCGCAGCATCCCCGGCTTCGACCTGCACGCCGCGCTCGAGGCATGCTCCGAGCACCTGGAGAGCTTCGGCGGCCACAAGGCCGCCGCGGGGTTGTCGATCCGGGCCGAGAACGTGGAGGCGTTCCGCACGGCGTTCGCCGCCCACGCGGGCGAGGTTCTCGGCCCCGAGGACCTGCGGCGGACCGAGCGGATCGACGCGATGGTCGGCGGGGTGGGGCTGGGGCTCGACCTCGCCGAAGAGCTGGGGCAGCTCGCGCCGTTCGGGATGGGCAATCCGGGCGTGCGACTGATGGTGCCCTCGGCACGGGTCACGGACGTGCGGACGATGGGCGAGGAGGGCAAGCACGCGCGCTTCAGCCTCCACAGCGGCTCGCACCGCGCCCTCGGCGTCGCCTTCGGTCGCGCCAGCCTCGGCGTCGACGACGAGGACTTGCTCGACGCCGCGGTGCGCCTCGAGGTGAACCACTGGAACGGCGCGGTCGAGCCGCGGGTGGTGCTGCGCGAGGTCTACCCGCTCGAGGTCGACGCCGACGCCCTGTCCCCGCACCCGTGCGACTGCGACGAAACGGAATGGTGGGCGCGCTTCGAGGCCGAGCTCGACCGCGAGCTGGGCCCGGAGACCGCGGGTGTGGCGCGAAACTCGGTCATAGACCGAGAAAGTCGCCACGGCAGCGCCGGGGGTCGGCCGCGGCAGGTGGTTCGCGGCGCCGCAACGTCACCCACCGCGACGATCGCGGAGCTCGTGTCGAGCGGGGCCGGGGTGCTCGCGGTCGCCGCCGACGCATCACGGCGGGCGGCGCTCGCCAACGGGGCGACCGGGCTCGCGCGCTTCAACGGCGGCGCGGCGCTCGTTGCCTGCCACCGGTGTGGCGCTGCGTCGGTCGCCGGGCTCGCGGCGCGCGCGAGCAGCGGCCTCGCACTCGTCGATTACGCGGCGCTCGCGATGGCCCCGGACCTCGCCGCCTCCTTCGAGCACGTCGTCCTCGTCGACGCCCCGCGCACGCCCCGGGACGTCGAGCGCGTCACCGCGCCGTTGGGCGCCGGCTCCGCTTCGAGCGACGGCGCGGCCGCGACAGCTAGGGCGGCCGGCGCCGTCTCGCGGCGCGGCGCGGCCGCCGGGCCTTCGGGGACAGGCTCGGCGGACAAGGCGACGCTCCTCGAGGTGGCCCGCGCGGCGATGCTCGCGGCGGAACGCGACGAGGAGCCGCCCGAGTCCGCGGCCGAGCAGCCCGGCCCCGGCTTCCTCCACCCGCTCTTCTCCGACGCCGAGCGTGAGTTCGGGCTCGGCGTCCTCGACCGCCAGGCGCCCTCGCGGGAGACGATCGCGGGCGTCTTCCGGGCGCTGCGCGCCGCCGGCCAGGCCTCCGGACCCGAGCTGCGGGCGGCGCTCGCCGGGCCCGGCCCGCACTGCCTCGACCCCGAGACCGCCGCACGATGCCTCCGCGTACTGCGGGAGTTGGGCCTCGTTGCGGGTGAAACGAATGCAGGCGACGGCTTGGTCGGCGTCGTATCCTCTGAAGGGACCGACCTGGAGCGCTCCGCCGCGTTCCGGGTCTACAGCGAAGAGCATTCGGAGGCACGGTCATTTCTGCAGAGCCAAAACTTTCCGTAGAGCGCAAGGAGCTGCTCGGCGACCTGTTCGCGGTGGTCGAGGAGTTCGACTCCGCGCACGAGGAGGCGGCCCCGGCAGCGCTCGGCGGCACCGCGGTGGCGGTGGCGACGATCGACCGCGAGAAGGTGGAGCGCGCCTTCGACTTCGCCTGCGAGCGCCACGCCGACCAGAAGCGGTACTCCGGCGACGAGTTCATCACCCACCCCGTCGGCGTCGCCCAGATCTGCGCCGGGATGCGACTGGACACCGACACGCTCTGCGCGGCACTGCTCCACGACACGGTCGAGGACACCAGCGCGACGCTGGAGGAGGTCCGGGACGAATTCGGCGACGAAGTCGCCCAGCTGGTCGACGGCGTCACCAAGTTGACCGGGATGAACTTCGAGAGCCGCGACGAGCGGCAGGCCGAGAACTACCGCAAGATGATGGTGGCGATGGCCACCGACGTCAGGGTGATCCTGATCAAGCTGGCCGACCGCCTGCACAACATGCGCACGCTCGGCGCCCTGCCGAAGCAGAAACAGACGCTGAAGTCGCACGAGACGCTGGAGATCTACGCACCGCTGGCGCACCGCCTCGGGATCCACGCGATCAAGTGGGAGCTCGAGGACCTCGCCTTCGCCACGCTCCACCCGCGCAAGTACGCGGAAATCAAACAGCTGGTCGCCCAGCAGCGCGACGAGCGCGAGAACTACGTCGCCGAGGCGGGCGAGTTCTTGGCCGAAGAGCTGGAGGAGGTCGGCATCCAGGCCGAGATCTCCGGCCGCGCCAAGCACTTTTACTCGATCTACACGAAGATGGCGAAAAAGGGGCGGGAGTTCAACGAGATCTTCGACCTCACCGCGATGCGCGTGATCGTCGGCTCGGTGAAGGACTGCTACGGCGCGATCGGCGTCATCCACTCGCTGTGGAAGCCGCTGCCGGGGCGCTTCAAGGACTTCGTCGCGATGCCGAAGGCGAACATGTATCAGGCGCTCCACACGACGGTGATCGGCCCCGAGGGCAAACCGCTCGAGATCCAGATCCGCACCGAGGAGATGCACAAGCTGGCCGAGTACGGGATCGCCGCCCACGTCGCCTACAAAGAGGGCGGCCACGGCGACCCGCAGCGGGAGAAGATGACCTGGCTGCGCCAACTGGTCGAGGCCGAGGGCGAACAGGACCCGGCCGAGTTCC
This sequence comes from Solirubrobacterales bacterium, assembly GCA_051986435.1. Taxonomy (GTDB): domain Bacteria; phylum Actinomycetota; class Thermoleophilia; order Solirubrobacterales; family 70-9; genus VAYN01. Next base: position 10,416 of record JBPYFM010000233.1, read on the forward strand.
TCGAATCGCTGAAGGTCGACCTCTTCGAGGACGAGGTCTTCGTCTTCACGCCGAAGGGCGAAGTGAAGAGCCTCTCGGCGGGCTCGACCCCGCTCGACTTCGCCTACGCGGTCCACACCGACGTCGGCCACAGCTGCGTCGGCGCCAAGGTGAACGGCGCGATCGTGCCGCTCCACTACCAGCTGCGCTCCGGCGACATCGTCGAGGTCCTGACCGCGAAGCAGAAACGGGCGCCGTCGCTGGACTGGCTGAAACTGGTCCGCACCAGCCGTGCCCGCAACAAGATCCGCGCCTGGTTCAAAGAGGAGCGGCGCGAGGACGCCGAGCGGGACGGCCGCGAGGGCCTCGAAGAGGCGCTGAAAAAGCGCGGTGTGCCGATGCAGAAAGTCGCCGGCTCGGCGCTGCTCGCGGACGTGATCCGGGAGATGGGCTTCCGCAAAGCGAGCGAGTTCTACATCGCGCTCGGCCAGGGGAAAATCTCGACCAAGACCGTCGTCAACAAAGTCCTGCAGCGGCTGAAAGCGGGCGAGTCGGTCGAGGACGACCTGCGGCCGGCGACCGAGCACTCCGATCGCGCCCGCCGCACCAAGGACGCCTCCAACTACGGGATCGTGGTGAAGGGGGTCGAGGACGTCGCGGTACGCCTGGCCAAGTGCTGCCGCCCGGTCCCCGGCGACGAGATCGCGGGCTACGTCAGCCTCGGCCGCGGGATCACGATCCACCGCACCGACTGCAAGAACGTGAAGGCGCTGAAACGGGCGCCCGAGCGCTTCGTCGACGTCGGCTGGGAGGGCGACAACGAGGCCTCCTACCGGGTCGAAATCCAGATCGACGCCTACGACCGGACCCGTCTTCTCGAGGACCTTTCGCGGACGTTCTCGGAGGGCGGCATCAACATCATCGGCGCCTCCTGCACCACCAACCACCCGATGGTGAAGAACCGGTTCGTGATCGAGGTCGGGGACACCGAGCAGCTCAAACACTGCATCACCCGACTGCGGAACGTCGAGTCAGTCTTCGACGCCTACAGGATCACCCCGACCGCCTGAGCGGATGGCCCTGACCGTCGCCGTCACCGGGCCGACGGGGGAGATCGGCGGCTCGCTGATCGACTCGCTGGAGGGGAGCGACGCGGTCGGCGCGGTGCGGGGGATGGCGCGGCGCCCCTTCGACCCGGCCGCGGCCGGCTGGCACAGGACCACCTACCAGCGCGGCGACATCCTCGACCGCGGCCACCTCGCCGAGCTCTTCGACGGCGCCGACGTCGTCGTCCACCTCGCGTTCGCGATCTTCGGCGACCGCGAGGAGACCCGCCGGATCAACCTCGAGGGCAGCCGCAACGTCTTCGAAGCGGCGGTCGAGGCCGGAGTGGAGCGCCTGGTCTACGCCTCCTCGGTCGCCGCCTACGGCTTCCACCCCGAGAACCCGCAGCCGCTCACCGAGGAGACGCCCGCGATCGGCTCCTCCAGCTTCTACTACTCCGCCCAGAAGGCCGAGCTGGAGGAGTCGCTCGACGAGATCCTCGCCGGCGCCGATCTCTACGCTTTCGTCTTCCGTCCGTGCGTGGTCGCCGGCCCCCGGGCCACCGCGCTGATCGAGCAGACGGTCGGCGCGGTCCGCCTCGGCGACCCGGCGCCCCGCCTGCGCCGCCACGTCCTCGAACGCATCCCGCTGCTCCGCCCGATCCTCCCGGACGCCGGCGTCCCGATCCAGCTCGTCCACCACGACGACGTCGCCGCCGCCCTCTCCGCCGCGATCGAAGGCAAAGGCTCACCCGGCGCCTACAACCTGGCGGGCGACGGCGAGATCCTCACCTCCGACATCGCCCGCGTCCTCGGCTGGCGCTCCGTCCGCGTCCCCCGCCCGGCCCTGGGCGTCGGCACCACCGTCGCCGGCCGCCTCTCCTTCGTCAGTCCCCAGCTCGAGTGGGCGACCGCCCTGAGCACGCCGGTGATCATGGACACGACCAAGGCCCGCGAGGAGCTGGGCTGGGAGCCAAGGTTCGACGCGGCGGAGACGCTGCTGCAGACGGCGGTCTCGGCGCGGGAATCGGGGTTGCTGGACTAGCCGGTGGCGGGCGCGCCGGGAGGGGGCGCGGGCGGCGGGGATCGTCTGCGCCGCTTCGGGGCGGGCCGCACCGCACCCACCCCCGGGCCGGGCGTCCGCATTACTTCGGCCCCGGCCGTCCACACCACTCCGCGGCGCCGGCGGGGTGTCCTGGGCGCCTCATGGGGGTCCTGGCAGGCTGTGACCCCCATGAGGCGCCCAGGACGTGAGGGGTGCGGGGGAGAGCCGGTACA
>JBPYFM010000234.1:0-3457 GCA_051986435.1 Solirubrobacterales bacterium
GACCCTCGATCCGGGCCCGGAAAGGGACGGAAGGCGCCCGGGCGTGTGACGTTCCCGGCGTCTTCGTCACCGATCGGCCCCTGACGGCCCCCGGTCGGCCGGAGGTGTGCCTTCTCCCGCACCTCACCCTCACGGAAGTCCGACCGCCTCACGTCCCTGTACCGGCTCTCCCCCGCACCCCTCACGTCCCTGGGCGCCTCATGGGGGTCACAGCCTGCCAGGACCCCCATGAGGCGCCCAGGACAGCCGCCGGCGCCGCGAAGTGGTGTGGACGGCCGGCGGAAGTGGCGCGGACGGCCGGCGGAAGTGGCGCGGACGGCCCGGCGCGAAGCGGGTGCGGAGCGGACGCGCGCGCCTAATCGACCTCGCCCAAGCTCGCCCCCGCCGCTTCGGCCCGCCGCGCCAGGAGGATGCTGAAGTCCCTTCCGCCATCACCCTGGTCGCGCAGCTCCGTGAACGTCTTCTCGGCCAACGCGCCCGCCTCGAGCTCGACGCCGTTCGCTTCGGCCAGCTCACGCACCAGGCCCATGTCCTTGGCCATGAGCTCGACCGCGAAGTGGGTCTGGGACGGGTCTTTGAGGATGGTGCGGGGGATCCAGGTGTCGAGGATCCAACTGGAGCCGCTGGCGCCGGCGATGGCTTCCAGGGTGCGCTCGACGTCGAGGCCCGCCTTGGCGGCGAGGGCGACGCCCTCGGCGATGCCGAGGACGATCACGGAGCCCATCAGGTTGTTGACGAGCTTCGCCGTCTCGCCGGCGCCGAGCGGGCCGACGTGGACCAGATGGGTGGAGAGAAGGTCGAGGAGGGGCTTGGCGCGGGCGAACGCGTCCTCGCTGCCGCCGGCCATGATCGTCAGCTCGCCCGCGCGTGCCGCGACCGGGCCGCCGCTGACCGGGGTGTCGAGGAGCTCGGCTCCGGCGTCGGCGAGCTCGGCGCCGAGGTGGCGCGCCTGGTCGGGGTCGATCGTGCTGAGAAGCATCACCAGGGTGCCCTCGCGGAGCCCCGCCCGCAGGCCGTCGGCGCCGGCGAGCGCCGCCTCGATGTGCGGCGTGTTCGGGAGGGCGAGGAAGAGGATCTCGGCGCCTTCGGCCAGCTCGCGGGCGCTGCCCGCGGCCTCGACGCCGTCGGTGGCGAGCGCCGCGACGCGCTCGGCGTCGATGTCGAAGCTCGCGACCTCGACGCCGCGCGACGCGAGCCTTGCGGCGGCGGAGCCGCCGATCGAGCCGGCGCCGAGGACGCCGACGCGGGGGAGGGAGGGATCGGAGGTGCGGCCGGAAGAAGTCATCCCAACATTCTGCACCACAGAGTGGTCGATTGTCGACTATGATCGTGCCCAGGATGCCGCGGGTTGCCGCAATCCAGCTGGAGGCGAGTCACCTCGATCCCGAGGCCGGCCTCCGACGCATCGAGGAGTGGGCTCGCAAGGCCGCCGCCGAGGGCGCCGAGGTCATCGTCTTCCCCGAGCTCCTCGTCCCCGGCTATCCCCGCTACGTGCCCGACCCCTTCCCGCCGAGCGAGGAGGGGAGCCGCGCCTGGGAGGAGGCGGTCGCCTACCACCGGGCCTACGTCGAGGGCTCGCAGGTGATCCCCGGCCCCTTCAGCGACCAGCTCGGCGAGATCGCCCGCGCCGTCGGCGCGACGCTGGTCGTCGGCGTCTCCGAGCGCGATCCGAAGGTCCGCGGCCGCCTCTGGAACACCGGCGTCGTGATCGACGAGGAGGGCAACTACCTCGGCAAGCACCGCAAGCTCGTCGGGGTGATGCACGAGCGGCTGATCTTCGACCGCGGCACTGCCGAAGACGTCCGCACCTTCGCGGCGCCGCAGGCCAACATCGGCGTCTGCATCTGCTTCGAGAACCTGCAGCCGCTCTTCCGCCGCGCCCTCGGCCGGCTCGGCGAGGAGATCCACTGCGCGCTCTGGACCGGCCCGGCGCCGCGCGAGCTGGCGGCCGAGCGCCGGCCGCTCGAGCAGCACCGGGAGCTCGGCGTCGCCCACGCGCTCGACACCGGCACCTTCGTCGCGATCGCCAGCCAGACGACGGCGGTCGAGCCCAGCGGCGAGAACGGCGGGCCGTGCTGGAGCCACAGCGGCGGCAGCTACCTGATCGATCCGATGGGCCGCACGCTCGCCTCGGTGCCCGACTGGGAGGAGGGCATCGCGATCGCCGACTTCGACCTCGGCCTGATCGAGGAGGCGCGCCTGGTCTGGAACCATCTGGGCGACGACATGCGCGACGACCTCTTCGCCGCGGCCGCGGCGCCGGAGCCCGCCCGGTGAGCACCACCTTCCGCACCGCCGCGGTCCAGGCCGCCTCCGCGTGGCTCGACCGCGCCGCCGGCACCGAGCGCGCCTGCGAGCTGATCGGGGAGGCCGGCCGCGGCGGCGCCGACGTCGTGGCCCTGCCGGAGAGCTTCATCCCCGGCTTCCCCTACTGGCTCTTCGTGATGGCGCTGCCCGAGGCGGCGCCGCTCCACCGCCGGCTCCACGACGAAGCGGTCGAGATCCCCGGCCCCGAGATCGACGCCCTCGCCGTCGCCGCGGTCGATGCGGGTGTGACCGCCGTCATCGGCGTCACCGAGCGCGAGCCGGGCCGCGTCGGCACGCTCTACAACACCAACGTCGTGCTCGGCCCGGAGGGCTACCTCGGCAAGCACCGCAAGCTCGTCCCGACCTGGGCCGAGCGCGTGGTCTGGACCGGCGGCGACGGCTCGACCCTGCAGACCTTCGCCACGCCGCAGGGCCCCCTCGGCACGCTGAACTGTGGCGAGAACGTCAACACTCTCGCCCGTTACGCCCTGCTCAGCGACGGCGAGCGCGTCCACGTCGCGAACTTCCCCTCCTGCGCGCCGCTCGGCGGCCACCACACCAACACCAACGACGTCTACCTGCCCGCCGCCGCCCACGCCTACGAGGGCCGCCTGTACAACGTCGTCGCCCAGGAGTTCGGCACGCCGGAGATCTGCGACGCGATCGGGGTGGAGTACGACCCCGACGCCTGGAACTGCATCTCGGGGACGATCGGCCCGGACGGCAGCTGGATCGACTGCCTGAAGGACGAGGAAGGGATCGTCTACTCCGATTGCGATCCCGACGCGACCGTCGAGGGGCGCATGTTCCACGACATCGCGGGGCACTACAACCGCTTCGACGTGCTCCAGCTCAAGGTCGATCGGCGCTCGCTGGGGCCGATTGCGTAGGGGAGGCTGCTCGGCTTTGGGGCCGGGGGCCGGGGGACGCGGGCCTCGCAAGCTGGCGCCCGGGGGAAAGGGACGCGGCCCTTACAAGCCGGCGCCCGGGGGCAAGGGACGGCCGAGGGACGGCCAAGGGACCCGGCCCTCTCGGCCACGGCCCGGGCAGGCTGTGGCCGTGGCCGAGAGGGCCGGGTCTCCGATGAGTGGAGGAAGGGACGCGGGGGCGTCACGGGAGAGCGACGGGAGTCCCACGGATCCGTCACCGA
>JBPYFM010000235.1:0-8394 GCA_051986435.1 Solirubrobacterales bacterium
CGGTTAGGACGACCGCACCCCGGGGGACCCTCGATCCGGGCCCGGAAAGGGACGGAAGGCGCCCGGGCGTGTGACGTTCCCGGCATCTTCGTCACCGATCGGCCCCTGACGGCCCCCGGTCGGCCGGAGGTGTGCCTTCTCCCGCGCATCACGCTCACGTAAGTCCGACCGCCTCACGTCCCTGTACCGGCTCTCCCCCGCACCCCTCACGTCCTGGGCGCCTCATGGGGGTCACAGCCTGCCAGGACCCCCATGAGGCGCCCAGGACACCCGCCGGCGCCCCCGAAGTGGTGTGGACGGCCGGGGCCGAAGCGGTGCGGACGCCCGGGCCGAAGCGGATGCGGAGCGGACGCCCCACCCCACCCCGCCACGGAACCAACTAGCTCCCGAAGCGCCCGGCCAGCCAGGACTCGATGTCCTCCCAGGCAGCCCGGGCCATCGCGATCGGGAAGCCGAGGAAGCCGTGGCCGGATTCCGGGTAGACGCGGAGGTCGACTTCGTTCCCGGCCGCCGCGAGGCGCATCGCCATCAGCAGGGAATCCTCCAGGACGGGGTCGAGGGTGCCGACGGTGAGGAGCGCCGGGGGCAGGTCGTGGAGGTCGGCGAACAGCGGCGAGATGTCGGGGTTCGTGCGGTCCTCGACGTCGCCGACGTAGGCCTCGAGGTAGTACTCGTCGACGAAGTTGCGGGCGGCCGGGGTCTGGAGGCTGAGATCGAAGGCGCCGTACTGGAGCGCGGCGGCGACGAACGGCTCGACCAGACCTCTGTCGCGGAGGCGCAGGAGCGTGGTCATCGCCAGGTTCGCGCCCGCGGAGCCGCCGCCGATCGCCACGCGTGCGGTGCCGAAGCGGTCCGCGCCCTGCTCGAACAGCCAGAGGGCTGCGGTCTCGCAGTCGTCCGGGGCCGCGGGCCATGGATCCTCGGGGGCGAGGCGGTAGTCGACGCTGACCACCGCCAGCCCGACCGCGTCGGCGAGCCGTCGGTTGCGGAAGTCGCCGCGCGCCGCCCACCCCATATAGAAGCCGCCGCCGTGGATCTCCAGGTAGACGCCGCGCGGCGCCCCGGCCTGCGGCATCGTCACCCGCACGGGCACGCGGCGGCCGCCCGCCTCGGCGAGCACCTCTTCGGCCGGCGGCCCTTCGGGCGTCGGCCGCCGGGACAGTCCCGTGCGGTGAGCCTCCAGGCCCTCCGGCGTGCTCGGATCGACTTCGGTGAAGGGGTTCTTCGCCTTCGCGGCCGCGGCGTTGAACTCCCGCGCCTCCTCGACGAAGGCCCCCAACCCCGGGTCGATCAAGCTGTTCATCCCGACTCGCATCCGGCGGCCAGTTCTAGCGGTCGCGACGGCGGGTGCGGCCGACCTCCCCCACGACGCCGGGGCGCCGCGGCGAACGTCTGTTCGCTCCGCCGCGCCTCGCGCTAACTTCCAGGCGTGTCGATCGCAGGTTGGCAGCGCACGATCGCGCACCTCGACATGGACGCGTTCTACGCGTCGGTCGAGCTGCGCCGGCACCCGGAGTTGAAAGGGAAACCGGTGGTCGTCTGCGGCTCCGGGCCGCGGGCGGTGGTGACGACGGCGAGCTACGAGGCGCGCAAACTGGCCGGGATCCACTCGGCGATGCCGGCCGCGGTGGCGCGGCGGCGGCTGCCGGACGCGGTCTACATCCCGCCCGACTTCCCCGCCTACCGGGAGGCCTCGGCGGTGGTTATGGAGGTCCTGCGCTCCAACGTGGAGGTGGTCGAGGTGGTCGGGCTCGACGAGGCCTACCTCGACCTCACCGGGATCTTCTCCCCGAAGGCGACGATGCGCCGGATCAAGGCGGAGATCCGGGAGCTCACCGGGCTCACCTGCTCGGTCGGGATCTCGGAGTCGCGCCTGCTCGCCAAGATGACCAGCGAGCTCGGCAAGCCCAACGGGATGGTCGTCGTCTCCCGCGAAGACGCGCTGGCGCGATTCGGCGGCGGCCCGCCGGGCGTCGTCCCCGGGATCGGGCCGAAGACGGTGGAGCGCCTGGAGAAGCTCGGGATCACCACCCTCGCCGCGCTCGGCGAGTGGGACCGCGGGGACCTCGAAGCGCGCTTCGGCCCGCGCTCCGGTGCCTGGCTGCACGCCCGCGGCAACCTCCGCGACGACACTCCGATCAGCGTCACCCGTGAGACCAAATCGCAGTCGGTGGAGACGACCTTCGACGTCGACGTGGCCGAGCTCGCCGCGCTCGAGCGGACGCTCCGCGAGCAGACCGAGGAGCTCTGCCGCAGGCTGCGCAAGAAGGGCCTCGAGGGCCGCTCGATCGGGATCAAGGTCCGGCTCGACGACTGGACCAACGTCACGCGCTCGCAGTCGGTGGAGAGCCCGACCAACGACCCCGAGGTCGTCTGGCCGATCGCGCTCGACCTGCTGCGGGCCTACGACCCGCCGCGGCCGGTGCGGCTGCTCGGCGTCCGCCTCGCCTCCTTCGACAACGAGGCCGACGCCGCCGCCGAGGAGGACGAGCCGCAGCTCCGACTCACCCTCCCCGGCTGACGATGTTGACGGGCCGAAAAACCACGTCATACGTGGTTTTTTCGGCCCGTCAACGCCGGCTAGTGGTTCGCCTGCACGTAGCCGACCCCGGGGAAGCCGAGGCGCTCCTTGGTCGCCGTGGTCAGGTCGTAGTCCCGACCGGCGACGTAGGGGCCCCGGTCGATCACCGGCACGGTGACCGAGCGGCCGTGGTAGCGCAGCTTCACCATCGTCCCGCAGGGCAGCGTCTTGTTGGCGACGCCGAGCGTCCCCGGCTCCAGGGTGCCGCCGCAGGCGACGCCGTTGCCGTACAGGCCGGGCCCGTAGTAGGAGGCCCCCGCCAGCCGGTAGGAGGTCAGGTGGCGCACCTTGCTGTGGGAGGCGCGGACCTGCTTGTCGTGGAAGCCGAACGCCTCGACGGCGTAGTTGCCGAGCCCGCTCGCGTCCCACTTCGCCCGGAAGGCGCCGTTGGACTTGGTGTGGAGCGTCAGCACGTCGCGGCCGGGGCCGTCGAAGACGACCTTGACCTGACGGCCGCCGCTCGGGCGGACCTTGCCGTGCACGGTCACGCCTGCGCCGGTCAGCACGGAGTGCCTGGAGACGTGCAGCGTGACGTGTGACTTGACCCGCTTGTGCGCCTGGTGATGCCGCTGCTGCGCCCCGTCGCCGTGCTGCTGCTGGGCGACCGCCGGCGACGCGCCGACCGACAGCGCCAAGGCGGCGCCGATCACGGGCAGGGTGAATCGCATCGTGTAATCACTCGCTTTCTGCCTGCCTACGGGGTTAGCTGACGGACTCACGGGCGCCGGCTCCGTGGCCACGTCCGTTACGGGCGGCGTGCCGCCCGATTCGCCCCGGCGCCGCGGTCGGAAGGTGGTCTCGCGGCGCGATTGGGTCCCCCGCTCCCCGTCGCGCTGCGGCGAGGGGACTCGGCAGATGGGTTCTTTCCTTTAGGAGGAGAACACGCTATGGACGGAGCGGCTGCGGCCGTGTGAGCGACCGCACAGATGTGGCGAATCGCACGAAACCGTGCAAATGCGCGCAAACCCTGCTGCAAAGCCAAACAAATGCCTGCACACGGCCTGAACGCCGTGTGCGAAGATGACCGCGTGGCGAACAAAAACCGGCTGTCAGGGCTCGATTCGTCGTTCCTCCATATGGAGCGCGACGGGGCCCACATGCACGTCGCCTCGACGATCATCTTCGAGGGCCCGGCGCCAACGCACGAGGAGTTCCGCGACCACATCGCCTCGCGCCTGCACCTCGTGCCCCGCTTCCGCCAGAAGCTGCGCGAGGTGCCGCTCGGGCAGGGGCGGCCGATCTGGGTCGACGACCCGCACCTGAACCTCGATTACCACGTCCGCCAGACCGCCCTCCCGTCGCCCGGTTCCGACGAGCAGCTGCGCAACCTGGCGGCGCGGATCTTCTCCCAGCAGCTCGACCGCTCCAAGCCCCTCTGGGAGCTGTGGCTGGTCGAGGGCATGGCCGACGGCCGCTTCGCGGTGATCGGCAAGAGCCACCACGCCCTGGTCGACGGCGTCTCCGGCGTCGACATCACCACCGTCCTCTACGACCTCGACCGCGAGCCGAAGGGCCCAGCGTCGACGCCGCCACCGTGGCTCGCCCGCCCCGAGCCCACCGACACGCAACTGCTCGCCGAGGCGCTGAAGGAGCGGCTGACCAGCCCGCGGGAGATCGTCCGCGGGCTCCGCCACGCGCTGCGCGGCCCGCGCCAGGTCGTGCGCGGCGCGGTGGCGACCTCGAAGATGGCCGCGGCCGGTGTCCGCGCCCCCTCCACCCCGTTCAACGTCGACATCGGACCGCACCGCCGCTTCCAGATGACCCAGGCGCAGCTGGCCGACCTGAAGCGCGTCAAGGACGCCCACGGCGGCACCGTCAACGACGTGATCCTCTCGATCGTCTCCGGGGCGATCGGCCGTTACCTGCGCGCCCGCGGCTACGAGACCGAGGGGATGACGCTGCGCGCGATGGTCCCGGTCTCGATCCGCGAGGCCGAGGAGCACGGCGCGCTCGGCAACCGGATCTCGGCGATGATGGCGCCGCTGCCGGTCTGGTGCGAGGACCCGGTCGAGCGCCTCCACGTCGTCACCGCGGAGATGGGCGACCTGAAGGCGTCCGGCCAGGCGGTCGGCGCCGAAATCCTCACCCGCCTCACCGACTTCGCGCCGACCACGATCGTCTCCCAGGCCGCCCGCCTGCAGCCGGCGCAGCGCTTCTTCAACCTCGTCGTCACCAACGTGCCGGGGCCACAGTTCCCGCTCTACGTGCTGGGACGGCAGATGGAGTCGATCTTCCCGATGGTCCCCCTCGCCCGCAAGCAGGCCCTCTGCATCGGGATCATGTCCTACAACGGCCAGGTCAACTTCGGCCTGATCGGCGACTACGACGCGATGGCCGACCTCGACAGCTTCGCGCTCGACCTCGAGGCCGCCACCGACGAGGCGATCGCCACGGCGCCCGCGCCCGCGGTGCCGCCGGTCCACGCGGTGCCCTCGAGCCGCGGCGCCGCCGCGGCGCCTAGCGGACGATCCGCCCGCTGATCCCGAACGGGACGTCTTCGCCCGCGTAGCGCCAGTCGACGCGGCGGGCGCTGTAGCCGGCCACGGTCGCGTCGGCGTTGACGATCACGGCGGTGAGGCGCTGGTAGCGGGCGGGGTCGGCGAGGCGAGCGGTGAGCGTGCCGCCCGACCGCGAGTAGGCGATCGCTTTCACGGTGCGTCCGTGGCGTTCGGAGCCGAGGCGCCCGACCAGCGCCAGCCCCGCCTCCACCCCGGCGGGGACCTTCACCTGTACTTCGACCTCCTGTCCGGCCGAGGCGGGGACGCGGAGCAGGGTGAAGGTCGTGTGGTTCAGGTGGCGGGTCACCGGCGGCGCGCCGAGTGCCAGCGCGCCCTGCCGCGGCATATCCGGGTAGAGGTAGCTCTCGCGGAAGCCGATCCCGGTGCGCCACTCGGCGACGTCGGCGGCGAAGCGGGTGAAGTCGTGGCCGAAGCTCGAGGGCCCGGCGGCGCGGATCGCCGCTTCGTAGGCCGCGACGGCGAAGCCGTTCGGCCGGGCCGCGGCCGAGTCCGCCCAGGCTTCGCGGATCAGCGCCCGGCCGTAGCGGTGGGCCAGCCACTCGTTCCAGACCGCGCTCCCGTACTCCTTGATCGAGCTCGCGGTGAGCGGCGTCCTCCACAGCTTCACCCAGTGCCGCACGTAACGCAGGTAGTCGTCGATGCCGTTATAGACCTGATCCTCCATCCAGACCGCGGTCGACTCGGCGAACCAGGGGTCGGCGTAGGCGTCGTAGCCGAACTGGAGGATGTGGTTGTACTCGTGCGCGATCGTGACCTTGAGGTCACGGCCCTGGGTCGTGTGGGGGAACTCGAACGGTTCGTAGTCGTTGTCGAGGACCAGGTAGCCGGACAGGTGGCGCGGCGGGCGCCCGCCCGCCCGCCGGCCGCGATCGGGCGCGGCATAGCCGAAGAGCTGCGGCCCGATCTCGGCGAGGTAGATATCGGTCTCCCCGTGCCCGCCGCCGAGCGTGCCGTCGGAGAGCGGCTCGCGCCAGCCAAGCTTGTCGTTCTCGATTTCGTGGACGTGTTCGGCCACCGCCAGCACCCGTTCGACGTAGTCGGGGATCCCGTCGCCGTTCGTGTCCTTGGAGCGTGGGGCGTCGATTCCCTGGTCCACCCAGTGGACGCAGAAGTGCGCCCCGCAGTCGGGCGACTCGTGCGCTTCCGGCACGGTGTAGGAGTTGCGGCTCGGCCGGATGCCGCCGCCGGGGCGCTCGAAGGTGCGCGCCGCGGAGGCGACCGAGGACGAGGCGAGGACCGCCGCGACCAGGGCCGCCGCGGCGATGGCGATGCGGCGCGCGAGCATCCGCGGCACCCTAGCGACGCACCTTAAGCGGTTGGAAAGCCGCGCCACGCGCGGAAAACCAACCGCGCAAGCGCGGCTACCGGCCGGGCGTGGATACTTCTGCGTCTTCCCATGCGCATCGCCCTCGCCCAGATCAACCCGACCGTCGGCGACGTCGACGGCAACACCGCCAAGATCGCCGCCTGGATCGAGCGCGCCCGCGCGGCCGGCGCCGAGCTGGCGATCTTCCCGGAGCTCTGCGTGCCCGGCTACCCGGCCGAGGACCTCTACCTGAAGCGCCACTTCCTCGCCGCGAACGTGGCGGCGGTCGAGGAGCTCGCGAAGGGCGTCGCGCCGGGGATCACGGCGCTGGTCGGCTTCGCCGAGCCGGTCGAGGGCGGCGGCGACCATCGCCATGCCTACAACTCGCTCGCCGTCCTCGCCGACGGCGCCGTGCAGCGGGTCTACCGCAAGAACCGCCTCCCCAACTACTCCGTCTTCGACGAGCAGCGCTACTTCGTCCCTGGGACCGACAGCGATGAGATCGAGGTAGACGGGACGCGGGTCGGCCTGACGATCTGCGAGGACACCTGGTGGCCGGGCGGGCCCGGCCAGGCCGAGGCCGACGCCGGCGCGCAGCTGATCGCCAACCCCTCGGGCTCGCCCTACCACCGCGGCAAGGGGCACGAGCGCGAAGAGATGTTCGGCGAGCGGGCGCGCGAATACGACGCCTGCTTCGCCTTCGTGAACCTCGTGGGCGGCCAGGACGAACTGGTGTTCGACGGCCAGAGCTTCCTGCTGGCGCCCGACGGGAGCGTGCTGGCGCGCGCGGCGCAGTTCGAGGAGGACCTCGTGGTGGTCGACGTCCCCGCCGAGGCCGGCGCCCCGGCACCGCTCGCCGACCCGCTCCCCGACCTCGACGAGGTCTACCGGGCGCTCGAGCTCGGGCTCCACGACTACGTCGAGAAGAACGGCTTCGGGCACGTCGGGCTGGGGATATCCGGCGGCATCGACTCGGCGCTGGTCGCGATGCTCGCGGTCGACGCCCTCGGGCCCGAGCGGGTGACGCTGGTGGTCATGCCTTCGCCGCACTCGAGTGACGAAACCCAGGCGGACGCACGTCAGATCGCTCACAACCTGGGGACGGAGCTGATCGAGATCCCGATCGAGCCGATGATGGACGGCTATCGCGACGCGCTCGACGAGCACCTGCGCCCCGGCGCGGAGGACGCGGACGCGGGCGCCGACCCGGCCAAACCGTCCGAGCCGGACCTGGCCGCCGAGAACATCCAGGCCCGGATCCGCGGCAACCTGATGATGGCCCTGTCCAACCGCCACGGCTGGCTGGTGCTGACGACGGGAAACAAGAGCGAGATGTCGGTCGGGTACGCCACCCTCTACGGCGACATGGCGGGCGGCTTCGCGGTGATCAAGGACGTGCCGAAGACGCTCGTCTACAAGCTGGTCGAACGGCGAAACGAACGGGCGGGGCGCGAGCTGGTCCCGGCCTCGGTGATCGAGCGCCCCCCCTCGGCCGAGCTCCGCCCCGACCAGCTCGACAGCGACTCGCTCCCCGACTACGACCTCCTCGACCGCATCCTCGAGGCCTACGTCGAGCGCGACGAGGGCCGCGACGAGATGGTCGCCGCCGGCATGCCGGGCGAGATCGTCGACGAAGTGATCCGCCTCGTCGACCGCGCCGAGTACAAGCGCCGCCAGGCCGCCCCCGGCATCCGCATCACCCCGCGGGCCTTCGGCCGCGACCGCCGCCTCCCGATCACCAACCGCTTCGGGGGCTAGTGGCGCGGGTTCGGGTGGGGTTCGCGAGGCGGGGCGGGGCGCCCCGCACCACTGGGGCGCGGGCCGTCCGCTCCGCACCGCTTCGGCCCCGGCCGTCCGCGCCACTCCGGGGCGCCGGCGGCTGTCCTGGGCGCCTCATGGGGGTCCTGGCAGGCTGTGACCCCCATGAGGCGCCCAGGACGTGAGGGGTGCGGGGGAGAGCCGGTACAGGGACGTGAGGCGGTCGGACT
>JBPYFM010000236.1:0-14098 GCA_051986435.1 Solirubrobacterales bacterium
ATCTCCTTTGGGTCGAGCGGCCATCCTCCGAGCCACCTCGGATGCCTCGTCGGGGCTTCGCCCCTCCTCGGCATCCGAGCGATCTCAGCTCAGGTGGGTGTCAACGCCGGAACGGGGTCCAGGCCAGACGCGCCAAAGATCGGGCTCCTGGACGATGACCAGCGACGTGATGAGGAAGAGGGCGCCGACCAAGATCGAACCGCCGGCGAGATCCCGCGCGGCTCCCTGCAATCCTCAAGTCGCCCGAGAGGGCTTCGGACCTTTGCAGATACCAGGCGATCGCCTCGGGGTTTGCGGCCATTCGCCGAACCTAGACCCGAATGCCCGCTCCCTCGCCCGATGTGCGAGAGAATTGACAGAGGCGTGCGCTAGTCGGCGCTGAGAAGTAGTGAGAAGTCGAGAACCGGGGCGGAATGGGTGAGGGCGCCGACCGAGATGAAGTCGACGCCGGTCTCGGCGGCGGCGCGGACGGTTTGGAGGTTGACGTTGCCGGAGGCCTCGAGGGTCGGCCGGCCGTCGGCTCCGTGGGCGTCGCGGAGCTCGACCGCGGCGCGCATCGTCGGCGGGTCCATGTTGTCGAGGAGGAGCTGGTCGGCGCCGGTGCCGAGGGCATAGGCGGTCTCGTCGAGGTTGCGGACCTCGACCTCGATCGGCAGCTCCGGGTGGGCCTGGCGGGCCGCGTAGACGGCCTTGGGGATGCTGCCCGCGGCGGCGATGTGGTTCTCCTTGATCAGGAAGGCGTCGAAGAGGCCCATGCGGTGGTTGGTGCCTCCGCCCGCCGCCACCGCCGCCTTCTCCAGCCTGCGCAGGCCGGGGGTGGTCTTGCGGGTGTCGAGGATGCGGGCCTTCGTGCCGTCGATGGCCTCGACGTAACGGGCGGTCAGCGTCGCCACCCCGGAGAGGTGGCCGAGGAAGTTCAGCGCCGTGCGCTCGGCGGCGAGGATCGCGCGCGCGGAGCCGCGGGCGACGAGGACCTCGACCGGGACGGTCTGCCGCCAAAGTCCCTCGGGCGCGAGCCTCTCGGCCTCCTCCACCCCGGTCTGCGCCAGCGTCTCGGCGACCAGGTCGAGCCCGAAGACCACGCCGGGCGCTTTCTGGACGATCCGCGCCGTCGCCGTCGCCTCGGCCGGGACCGTCGCCTCGCCGGTCACGTCGCCGTCGCCGAGGTCCTCGGCGAGCGCCGCGGCGACCAGCTCGCGAAGTTCTTCGACGGAAACTGCGGTCATCTTGCGCCACCCTAGTGAAGTCGAGGGGGGTGAATCTCACGTCGTCCAGACTTAGGGCGTTGAAAGAGAGATGGCAGAGCTACCGCCCTTCCAGACCCTGATCGACGAGCACGCCGCCGAGGTGATGGCGGTGCTGCGCGGCGCGGTCGGTCACGAGGGGGCCGAGGACGCCTTCCAGGAGACGTTCCTGTCCGCCTTGCGGGCCTACCCGAGCCTGCGCGAGGCGCGCAACCTGCGCGGCTGGCTGGTGACGATCGCGCACCGCAAGGCGATCGACCACCACCGGGCGCGGGGACGCGCGCCGGTGCCGGTCGAGTCGGTTCGCGAGGAGGCCGTCTTCGACCCCGACCCGGACGATGGCGAGATCTGGTGCTCGGTCGCGGCGCTGCCGCCGAAACAGCGGGCCGCGGTCACCCTGCGCTTCGTCAGCGACCTCCCCCACGAGGAGATCGCCGCGGCGCTCGGGTGCTCACCGGAGGCGGCACGCCGCAACCTGCACGAGGGACTCAAACGACTTCGAAAGGAGATGGCATGACCGCCACCCTGGACAACACCGTCATCAACAAGTCACTAGAGAGGCTGCGCGAGCGCGCCGCCGCCGAGGGCCTGCTCGACGTCGCCTACGCGACCGCGGACTCGCCCTTCGGGACGCTGCTGCTGGCGCGGACCCCGCAGGGTCTGGTGCGTGTCGGCCTGCCGGGCGAGGACGTCGATGCGACGCTCGCCGAGCTCGCGGGCCGGATCTCACCGCGCGTACTCGAAGACCCGGTACAGCTCGACGAGGAGCGGCGCGAGCTCGAGGACTACTTCGAGGGCCGCCGCCGGGAGTTCGAGCTGCCGATCGACTGGCAGCTCAGCCACGGCTTCCTGCTGCGTGCCCGCCGCGGCATCGCCGCGATCCCCTACGGCGAGACCCGCACCTACGCCGACCTCGCCCGCGAGGCCGGCAACGAGCGCGCGGTCCGGGCCGCCGGCTCCGCCTGCTCGCGCAACCCGATCCCGCTTGTCGTCCCCTGCCACCGCGTGGTGCGCAGCGACGGCACCCCGGGGCTCTACGCGGGCGGCGTCGAGATGAAGAAGCGCCTGCTCGAGCTGGAGCGGGAAAGCGGCTAGATCAAACGTCTAGTGAGGTTCAAGGTGGGCGCGGCGTGGCCGATGCAGGCTCCATGAAGCGCTACTGCGGTCTGCTCGTGGTCCTCGCCGCGCTCGGCGCCCTCGTCGCCTCCCAGGCCGCCGTCGCCGCGTCCCCGACGCGCCCCGCCTCGGCCATAGCCCACCCCACCACCCTGCGCGAGGACCCCGCCGACGAAGAATTCGAAGCCGACGACGAAGGCGAATTCGACTCCGAAGAATGCGAAGCGGGCGCCGGGGATTTCGAATTCGACGAAGGCGAAGAAGAGGCTTTCGCAGAAGAAGAATTCGAAGCCGAATTCGAAGAGGAATGCGGCGACGAAGCCGGCGCCGCGAAGGCGACGCCGAAGCGGGCCACGTCGGTGACCGCGCCGCCTGCCTGCAAGATCCACGAGGCCGAATCGACGATCACCGCCGTGCCCGCCGCCGACGAGGAGCGGCTGAGCATCCGCTACTCGACCTTCTCCCCAACCCGGGTCGCCGTCGACGTGAAGCTGAAGGACCGCAAGGGCAGCGTCGCGATCGCCCATGCGACCAGGCACGTCGGCGCCCGCGGCGTCCTCCAGATCACCACCAAGCTCGGCGCCGCATTGATGGAACGCGCCCTGGCGGCGAGCGAGCTCGACGTCTCCCTGCGCGCTCCGGAAACCGCCGCCTTCTGCGCCGGCGCGCTCGAACAGCGCCTGCACACCGTCAAGCACACGAGCGCCAAGGCGCCGCGCGTCTACGCCGGCTGACCCTCCGGAGACGTCGGAAGCGTCGCCGCCAACCACTCGGCGGCGACGGGCAGGTTCGCTGGGTCGATCGTGTGGACGACGTCGGACTCGCGGTAGGTGACGTCGATCCCGCCGGCGAGAAGTAGATCGCGGGCCGCGCGGCCGAAGCCGACCTCGATCACCGGGTCCATCGTGCCGTGGGCGAGGAATGCCCGGGTGGCGGTGCGGTCGGCGAAGCTCGGGCGCCAGCCCGGCACGCTCGGCACGAAGCCGCTGAAGGCGAGCACCCCCGCGACCGCCGGCCGATCGGCGCTCCACGCCATCGCGTGGCTCATCACCGCGCCCATCGAGAAGCCCGCCAGCACCGTCCGCTCCGGCCCCGGTCCCGACTCCTCCCAGAGCCCGTCGTGGAGCCCGGCCAACGCCTCCCGCGCCGCGTCGAAGCTCGCCCGGTCCGGATAGCCCACTTTCGGCACCAGGTACCAGTGGTAGCCGGGCCAGCCGGGCACCCGCAGCGGCCCGCGCACGGAGACGACCCGCAGCCGCCGCTCCGGGTCGAGCGCGTCCCCCAGCCCGATCAGGTCGTTCTCGTCGGTGCCGCGCCCGTGGTGGAGGACGAGGAGGCCGTCCGGCTCGCCCGCCGCGGGCCGTTCGACGGTGACCAGCGGCGGCGGCGACATCGCTCCTCCGGCTCGGGCCTAACTCGCCGAGGAGGCGGCGGTTTTCTCGAGGTAGTCGCGGACGAAGCTGTCGATGTCGCCGTCGAGCACTCGCTGGACGTCGCCGACCTCGTGCTCGGTGCGGTGGTCCTTGACCATCGTGTAGGGGTGCAGGACGTAGGAGCGGATCTGCGAGCCCCAGGCGACGTCTTTGACCTCGCCGCGCGCCTTGGCCAGCTCTTCGGAGCGTTTGCGCTCCTCCAGCTCGATCAGCTTCGATTTCAGCAGCTGCATCGCGACCGCCTTGTTCTGCGTCTGCGAGCGCTCGTTCTGGCACTGGACGACGACGCCGGTCGGGATGTGGGTGATCCGCACCGCCGAGTCGGTCTTGTTGACGTGCTGGCCGCCGGCGCCGGAGGCGCGGTAGGTGTCGATGCGCAGGTCGGATTCGTCGATGTCGACTTCGACGTCGCCCTCGACCAGCGGGCCGACGTCCACCTGGGCGAAGCTCGTGTGGCGGCGCGCCGAGGAGTCGAACGGGCTGATCCGGACCAGCCGGTGGACCCCCCGCTCGGCGGCGAAGAGGCCGTAGGCGTTCTCGCCGCGGGCGATGAACGTCGCCGACTTGAGGCCGGCCTCCTCCCCCGGCGAGGCCTCCGCCATCTCGACGTCGAAGCCGCGCCGCTCGGCCCAGCGCAGGTACATCCGCAGGAGGATCTCCGCCCAGTCCTGGGAGTCCGTCCCTCCCGCGCCGGCATGCACGGTGACCACGGCGTCGCCGGAGTCGTACTCGCCGCTGAAGAGGCGCGCCTCTTCCAGCTCGGCCAGCCGCGACTCGACCTGCGCGAGCTGCCCCTCCAGCTCACCCTCGATCTCCTCGTCCTCCTCGGCCAGCTCGGCAAGGTCGCCGAGTTCGGCGACGTCGCTCTCCAGGCCCCGGAACATCTCGAGGCGACGCTGCGCGCGCGCGTGGGCGGCGGAGGTGCGGGCGGCGACCTCCTGGTCGTCCCAGAAGCCCGGCTTCCCCATCTCCTCCTCGAGCTCGGCGGCTTCGCGCTCTAGGCCAGCGGGGTCAAAGGTAGTCCGAGAGCAGGGACAGCTGCTCGCGGACAGCGGCGATTCGCGGCGCTACGGGCTCTTTCTGCGCGGCATCGGCCATGCCGACAGATTACCGGTGGACGAAGCCGGCAAGCCGCAGCGCCTCCGCGCGGTCCTCAGAGGGGCGCCAGGAGCGGATCCGGTGGTTGCGCAGCTCGAAGGTCCAGGCCATCTCGTCCTCGCCCGCGAACGCGCCCTCGTCGTCGTCCCAGTGCCACCGCCGCATGATCAGCGCCACCACGCGCCCGCCGCCCCCCTCGGTGCCTTCCTCGTAGAGCTGCTCCAGCTCGATCGTCTGCTGCACCCCGCCGCGCTTGCGCGTCGCCCACCGCCGCGCGCCCTCCGGTCCCTTGATCAGGCCCTTCATCGAGTGCAGTTCGACCTCCGGGTCGAGCGTCGCCACGAACGCATCGAGATCGCGCTCGTTGAAGGCGCGGATGAACTCCCGAACCGGATCGGTGGTCATGCGCCCTCAGGCGCCGTGGCACTTCTTGTACTTCTTGCCCGACCCGCACCAACAGGGGTCGTTGCGGCCGATTTTGTCGTGCTCGTCTTTGACCACCGTCTCGACGATCCCGTCGCCGTTCCCGCCGACCGCCTGCGAGGCGGCCATGTCGACGGCCCCGCCCGCGGTCGCCGTGCCCGCTCCGGCCGCCGCGGCGACCTGTTCGAGCGCCGAAGGCTGGGCCTCGGCCGTGCCGCCGGAGTAGTCGAGCGCCCGCCGGTCCGTCCCCGCTTCGAAGCCGCCGCCCGCGAACGCGCCGCCCGCCGGTTCGGTGAATTCGATCTCGGCATGGAAGACGAGCTTCGAGAACTCCTCCCAGATCGAGTGCATGAGGTCTTCGAACATCGTGAAGCCCTCGTTTTTGTAGGCGACCAGCGGGTCGATCTGGGCGAAGCCGCGGAGGTGGATGCCCTCGCGCAGGTAGTCCATGTCGAAGAGGTGTTCGCGCCAGCGGTTGTCGATCACCTGCAGCAGGATCGAGCGCTCGAGGTGGCGCATCAGCTCCTCGCCGAGTTTGTCTTCGCGCTCGTCGTAGGCCGCCATCGCGTCCTCGTCGAGGTCGTCCTTGAGGCGCTCGCGGTCGACCGTCTCCGGCGCCAGACTGCCGACGTCGATGGCGACCGGCCAGATCTGGCGCAGCTGCGTCTCCAGCTCCTGCAGGTCCCAGTCCTCGAGCAGGTCGGCGGCCGTGTACTCCTCCACCAGGCGCTCGATCACCCCTTCGAGTTCCTCGCGCGCGTTCTCGGAGATGTCGCGGCCTTCGAGGATCTCGCGGCGATATTTGTAGACCACGCGCCGCTGCTCGTTCATCACGTCGTCGTACTCGAGCACGCGTTTGCGGATCAGGAAGTTCTGTTCCTCGACCTTCTTCTGCGCGTTCTCCACCGTTTTCGTGAGCATTTTCGCCTCGAGCGGCACTTCGGTCCCGTCGTCGTCGACCGGCCCGAGGCGGTCGAGGATTTTGTAGATCCGGTCGCCGGCGAAGAGGCGGATCACGTCGTCTTCGGCGGAGAGGAAGAAGCGCGACTCACCGGGGTCGCCCTGGCGGCCGGAGCGGCCGCGCAGCTGGTTGTCGATGCGGCGCGACTCGTGGCGCTCGGTGCCGCAGATGAAGAGCCCGCCGAGCTCGCGGACCTCTTCGGCCTCCGCCTGACACTGGGGCTTCAGCTCCTCGGTGCGCTCGGCCAGCGCCTCCTCGTAGCCCTCGTCCCCGTGGGTGATGCCCTGCTTCTTCAGCTCGGCGATCGCCAGGTGTTCGGGATCGCCGCCGAGCTTGATGTCGACGCCGCGGCCCGCCATGTTGGTCGCGATCATCACCGCGCCCTTGCGGCCCGCCTGGGCGATCAACTCGCCCTCCCGTTCGGCGTGCTCGGGTTTCGCGTTGAGGACGGCGTGCTTGATGCCCTGTCGTTTCAGCGCCTCGGAGATCATCTCCGAGACCTCGACCGAGACGGTCCCGACCAGCACCGGCTGGCCTTTTTCGTGGCGACCGACGATTTCGTCGACCACGGCCCCCCACTTGCCATCTTTGGTTTTGAAGATCTGGTCGTTCTGATCCATCCGGATCATCGGCTGGTTGGTCGGGATCTCGACCACCGGCATCTCGTAGATTTTCATGAACTCGGTCGCCTCGGTGAGCGCGGTGCCGGTCATGCCCGAGAGCTTGTCGTAGAGCCGGAAGTAGTTCTGCAGGGTGATCGTCGCGAGCGTCTGGTTCTCCTCGCGGATCGCCACGCCTTCCTTCGCCTCGACCGCCTGGTGGAGGCCTTCCGACCAGCGCCGGCCCTCGAGGATGCGGCCGGTGAACTCGTCGATGATCATCACCTCGCCGTCGATCACGGCGTAGTCGTCGTCTTTTCTGTAGAGCGACTCGGCCTTCAGGGCCTGCACGAGGTGGTTGACGAGGTTGCCGTTCTCAGCCAGGTAGAGGTTGTCGATGCCGAGGAACTCCTCGGCTTTCCTCACCCCGCGCTCGGTCGGTGCGACGGTCTTGTGCTTCTCGTCGTACTCGTAGTCGAAGTCGGCATCGGAGGTGTCTTTCGATTCGCCGAGGCTTTTCAATTTCTCTTTGTGCGGGACGCCGACCATCTGTTTCGCCAGGCGGGCGAACGTGTAGTAGGTCTGCGCCGCCTCTTCCGGGCGGCCGGAGATGATCAGCGGCGTCCGCGCCTCGTCGATCAGGATGTTGTCGACCTCGTCCACGATCGCGAAGTCGTGGCTGCGCTGGACGCATTCCTCCAGTGACTGCGACATGTTGTCGCGCAGATAATCGAAGCCGAACTCGGAGTTGGTGCCGTAGACGACGTCACAGGCGTATTTGGTCTGCCGCGCGGCGTGGTCGTCGGAGTCCTGGACCGCTGCGACGCTGACCCCGAGGGCGTCGTAGATCGGTTTCAGCCATTCCGAGTCGCGGCGGGCGAGGTAGTCGTTGACGGTGACGACGTGGACGCTCTTGCCCGCGAGCGAGTTGAGGAAGACGGGCAGGGTCGCGGTGAGCGTCTTCCCCTCGCCGGTCTTCATCTCGGCGATGGCCCCGTCGTGGAGCACCATGCCGCCGATCAGCTGGACGTCGTAGTGGCGCTGGCCGGTGGTCCGGCGCGATGCCTCCCGACACAGCGCGAACGCCTCCGGCAGGAGGTCGTCCAGGGACGTCCCCTCGCGGGCGCGCCGCCGCAGTTCGTCCGCCTCTTCGCGGATTTCCTCGTCGGAGAGGGCTTCCATCTCCGGCTCATAACGATTGATCGCCTCCGCGCGCTTCTGGTACGCCTTGAATTTGCGCCCTTCCCCCGTGCGCAGGGCCTTGGTCACCAAGTCCATTGCGGGCATTGCTCAAGAGTAGCGGGCCGCCACTTGTCGCCGGCCGGTGGGCCGCGTACCCTGGAGCCTCGAACCCACAAGGAGGTCACCCATGCGGATGGAGATTCGTGGACGCAACGTCGAGATGACTGACGACCTGCGTGAGTTGGTGAGCAAAAGGTTCAATCGCCTGGGGAGGCAGGTGTCGGGACTCGCGACGCTCGACGTCGTGCTCTACGAAGAGCGCAACCCCTCTATCCCCGATCGGCAGGTGGCCGAGGCCACGGTGCGTCTGAAGGGAGCCACCCTGCACGCCCGCGAGGCCTCGCCGGAGATGGCCCAGTCCATCCACAAGCTGGCCGAGGACGTTCGAAGGCAGGTGAAGAAACACCGCGAAATGCTGCGCAAGCGCAAGGTGACGCGGCGTGTGATGGGGCAGATGCGGGGACGGCCCGCGGTTTAGCGGCGAGGCGAGAGGCGCCGGCGGGGACGCCGGCGCCGGCGCGCGCCGAGGAGGCGACTGGGGCTTCGGATCGCCGGCTGGCGCCTCTTGCGCCGACGCCGGGAAAGCTGTCGCCCGGGGCGGCTGATCGGCGACCCGGGTTTCCCGAGGCCGCCGATCAGCCGCCCAGGTCGGAGGTTGTGCAGGAGATGCCGGGGGTTCGTCACGCTTCCGTGGGCTTCTCCACGGAAGCGTGAGGGTTCCGTGACGATTGCCGGCCGCCACGGCCAACCCGTAGTCATTGGTCGCCCACAAGGTGACCAATGACTACGGGTTGCCGACCCGGAGCTCGACCGCCGGCGCCAACCCCATGTCCTTTGTCGCCCACAGGGCGACAAAGAAGGACATGGGGTTGCAATCCGGGGCTGGGATCGCCGACGGAGGGCACGCGGAAGCGTGACCTCGTGCGCCTTCGGTGTCCTTCTCCGCGCTTCCGTGCCTCTTCCGTGCGTGGCGGATCCGTCGCTCGCTGAGTTGAGGGCGCCCTCAACTCAGCACCCGTGCAGTTGAGCCGCCCCTGACCGGCTCGATTGCGCGCTCGTGCACCTGACCACACCCTGGTGTGGTCAGGTGCACGAGCGCGGGGGCGGCTGTGTCGGAAGGTGGGCGGAAGGGTCGACTCGTGCGCCTTCGGTGTCCTTCTCTGGGTTCACAACGCCCGATGCGTCGCGCGTGCACTTGAGGGCGCCAGGGCGCCCTCAAATGCACGAGGGCAGGGCGGGTGGCGGGGCTGCGCGCCGAGGCGTGGCTCCTCCCTGGCCGGGGCCGGCGGCGGAGGCGTTCGCACCCTCCCTCTACCCGCGCCGGGCCCGCCGCGGATGCCATACCGGCCTTAGAAGAGCGGGGTCGGCATGGCATCCGCGGCATCTCGGACGGCCGCCCGGCTCACAACCGCCGGGTGAACGTCAGCGCCACGACCCGCTTCGCGCCCGCGCTTCGCAGGGCCATCGCGCAGGCGGTCAGCGTCGCGCCGGTCGTCAGCACGTCGTCGACCAGGAGGACGCTGCGGGGGGACTCGGCGATCGCCTCGATCGTCGGTGGGTGGCTGATGCGCTCGGCACGGCGGCGGCCGACCTGGTGGCCTCGGCCGCGACGGGCGAGACAGGGGGCAAGTCTGGTTTCGAGGCTTGCCGCCAGGGCGACGGCGAGCTCGCCGGCCGGGTCGAAGCCGCGGCTCCGCAGGCGCGGCGGCGCGGCGGGGACCGGCACCACGGTGCCGCCGACCAGGTGGCCGGGCGCGAGCCAGTGCATGCGGCCGGCCATCAGCCCCGCCACCGGCAGGAGGCGCCGGAACTTCAGCGCGCCGACCAGCGAGCGGGCGACGCCGTCGTGGGGCGCCGAGGACCAGACGCGGTCGATGCCCTGTGGCCCACCGGCGAGGATCGGGGCGGCGGCGGCGAGCGCCCGCGAGCAGCGGGTGCAGATCACCGCCTCCGCACGGCAGCTGCGACCGCACGCCGCGCAGAGCGGCGGGGCGACCAGCGAGGAGGCGGCCTGAAGCAGTCCCATGCCCCGGACCCTGGCGAGGAAATGCGCACGCGTGGCGCGCAGAAAGTGAATTCTCGGCCGGCGAACTGTGGCTAAACGCGGGCGCCGAGGATGGCGCCGATCAAGACCGAGCGCTCGGGCACCTCGGCGCCCGGCAGGACGATCACTTCGCGCAGCCGACTTCCGGCGCCGACCCGGGCGCCGTCGCCGATCACCGACGGGCCGTCGAGCCGCACGTCGTCGCCGATCTCGCAGCCGGGGCCGAGGAGGACCGGGCCGTCGAGGTCGGGCTCGTCCTCCATCGTCTCGCCGCTGCGGAAGCCGTCGACCATCTCCCCCACCTGCTGGACCGCCACCGCACCGGTGAGGGCGTCGTAGTTGCCCTCGCGCAGCTCGACCAGGTTGCCGATGTCGTTCCAGTAGGCGTCGATCTCGTGCGAGTAGAAGGGCACGTCGGACTCGAGCAGCTTCGGGAAGACGTCCATCGCCCAGTCGGCGAAGCCGTCCGGATCGCCCTCCTTGGCGGCCTTGCTGGTGCCGGGGGCCGGGAAGAAGTCGAAGATCTCCTTGCGGAACATGTAGATGCCGCAGTTGGCGAGGTCGGAGAGCGCTTCGCTCGGCTGCGGCTTCTCCTGGAAGCCGCCGATCCGCCCCTCGGAGTCGGTGATCGCGACGCCGAACTCGGTCGTGTCCTCGACCCGCTTGGTCGCGAGCGTGGCGATCCCGTGGTGGCTCTCGTGGTACTCCCGCATCGCGGTCAGGTCGATGTCGGTGAGGGCGTCGCCGGAGATGATCAGGAAGTCGTCGCCGAGGAAGTCGGCCACGTTGCGGACCCCGCCCGAGGTGCCGAGCAGCGCCTCCTCGCGGCTGTAGGTGAGGGAGACGCCGCAGGCCGAGCCATCGCCGAAATGCTCGGTGATCAGGTCGGGGAACCAGTGCAGGTTGGCGATCGTCTCGGTGAACCCGTGTCGGGCGAGGAGGCGCAGGATGTGCTCCATCACCGGCCGGTTCAGCACCGGGACCATCGGCTTCGGCCGGTCGAAGGTGATCGGGCGCAGTCGGGTGCCGAGCCCGGCGGCCAGGACCATCGCCCTCATCCCATCTCCTCCTTGAAGCGCTCGATCGCCTCTACCGGCAAGGGGTCGACGCCGCGCTGCCGCGCCAGCTCCAGCGAGACGAGGTCGCCGAGCATCACCGCCCAGAGCATGCGCTCGAGCCGCGTCTCCCCCGCGGTCTCGACCCGCACGACGGCCGCCGCGCCGGGTTCGATCGACTTCGCGGTCAGGTCGAAGCGCCGCGCGATGCGCGGGTGCTGGTCGCGGTCCTCGAGCAGGATCGCCGCCGCCCGCTCCTCGCCGACCGCGCCCGCCCAGCCGCAGAGCTCGTTGTGATCGGCCTCGGGCAGCTCGCCCCACCAGGCCGGCGACTTCGCGTTCTCGTTGACCTGCGTCTTCCAGCGGCGCGCCACCGGCGCGGTCAGGTCGGCGCCGTAGACGACCGGCACGGCGCCCGCGACCAGCGCGGCGATCTCACGTGCCTGCTGCTGCATGGTCTCGGTCTGCTCGGCGAGGAAGGCGGCCGCGGCGTCGATCTCGGTGTGCAGATGCGGCGCGACGCCGGCCAGCCAGGCGACCTCGGCGGCGACCACGACCATGTAGGCGACCGCCGCGCGCGGCTGGAAGATCCCCGGCAGGCCGACCACCGGCACATCCGTCTCCCGGGCCCGGTCGACCAGCGGGCCGCCGGTGCTCGCGACCAGCCGTTTGGCGCCGAGCGTCTCGGCCGCCTCGAAGCAGGCGAGCGTCTCCTCGGTCCCACCCGAGTAGCTCGAGCAGAGCACCGTCCACTCCGGCGTCGCCCAGCTCGGCAGCGAGTATTTGCGCACCGTCACCATCGGCGCGGTCAGCCGGTCGCCGATCGCCGCCGCGGCAAGGTCGCCGCCGATCGCCGAGCCGCCCATCCCGCAGACGAAGAGACCGGCCGACGGCGACGGCTCCAGGCGCGCCGATTCGATCCGCCAGAGCGCGTCACGGAGCTGGTCGGGGATGCCGAGGACGTCGTCGATCATCGCTCGGCGCCAACTCTCTCATTCTGGGCGACCATCTTGTCGACAAGTCGGGCGCCGGGCTCGACCACGGCGCCGGCGGCGAGGATCGAGCCGCTCACCACCGCCCCCGCGCCGACCGTGCAGCCGTCGAGCAGGACGGAGCCGTCGACCGCGGCGTCGTCGCCGATCTCGCAGCCCTCGGAGACGACCGCCCGCGGCCCGACCCGCGCCGAGCCCGCCACCGCGCATCCGTCGGCGAGGAAGAGGCCGGGTGCCGTCGGCCGCACCTCGGTCGCGACCCGCTCCTCGAGGATGTCCCAGGTCGCCTGCAGATAGCGCTCGTGGGTGCCGATGTCCATCCAGTACCCGTCGAGCCGCAGCGCGCACAGGCCCTCGCCGACCAGCCGCGGGAAGACCTCGGTCTCGATCGAGACCTTGCGCGCGGGCGGGATCAGGTCGAGCACCGAGCGCTCCAGGACGTAGGCCCCGGCGTTGATCTGCCCCGGCACCGCCTTGCCGGTCTTCTCGGTGAAGGCGAGCACCGCGCCGGCGGCGTCGCACTCGACCAGGCCGAAGGCGGAGGAGTCGTCGACCGGATAGAGGCCGATCGTCGCCCGCGCCCGGCGCTCCTCGTGCGCGCGCAGCAGCGTGGTCAGGTCCAGGTCGGTGAGGACGTCCCCGTTCAGGGCCAGGAAGCGGTCTTCGAGCTGGTCGCCGAGCGCTTCGGCGGCGAAGCGGATCGCCCCCGCGGTGCCTCGCAGCTCCGGCTCGACCACGTAGGTGAGCGCGACGCCCTCGTGCTCCCCCTCCCCGAGGGCCTCGCGCAGGCGGTCGGGCAGGAAGCCGCAGGCGAGCACCACCTCGGTCACCCCGTGCGCCCCGAGCCACTCCACCATGTAGGCGAGGAAGGGTCGGTCGACCAGCGTCAGCGCCGGCTTCGGGACCGAGTCGGTGAGCGGGCGCAGGCGCGAGCCCTCGCCCCCCACTAGGACTATCGCCTGGATCGGGTCCCCCTAGGAGACCTTGGTCGGCGCTTGCCGGGGCTGCCTGCCGATGCCCTCGTACTCGAAGCCGGCGGCGGCGAGCGCCTCCGGGTCGAGGTAGTTGCGACCGTCGACGACCAGCGGCCGGGCCATCGCGGATGCGGCAGCCGCCCAGTCGAGGTCACGGAACTCGCTCCACTCGGTGACCAGGACCGCGGCGTCGGCGCCCTCCAACGCCGCCGTCGCCGAGTCGGCCATCTCGACCGAGGTCAGCAGCTCGCCGGCGGCGCCGGCGGCAACCGGGTCATAGGCGACGACCTCGGCGCCCTCGCCCTGCAGCCGCGAGGCGAGGACCAGGCTCGAGGCCTCGCGCATGTCGTCGGTGTGGGGCTTGAAGGCGAGCCCTAGCAGGGCGATGCGCTTGCCGAGCAGCGAACCGAGGTGCTTCTCGAGCTTGAACACGACCCGGCGCTTCTGCAGCTCGTTGACCTCGATCACCGCGTTGAGCAGTTGAAAGTGATAGCCGGAGTTGCCGGCGAGGAGCTTCAGCGCGCTCACGTCCTTCGTGAAGCAGCTTCCGCCATAGCCCAGCCCTGCGTGCAGGAACTTCGGCCCAATGCGCTCGTCGAGACCCATCCCGCGCGAGACCTCGACGACGTCCGCGCCGGTCTCCTCGCAGACGTTGGCGATCTCGTTGATGAACGAGATCTTCGTCGCCAGGAACGCGTTTGACGCGAGCTTGATCATCTCCGCGCTCGAGATGTCGGTGCGCACGAGGGCGGCGTGGCCCGCGCCGCCGTGCTCGGGTGCCAGCAGCGGCCGGTAGAGCTCCAGCACACCGTCGCCCGCAGCGTCGCCGTCGTCGCCGATGACCACGCGATCGGGATGCAGGAAGTCCGCGACCGCCGATCCCTCCTTGAGGAACTCCGGGCACGAGACATATGAGA
>JBPYFM010000237.1:0-4343 GCA_051986435.1 Solirubrobacterales bacterium
CCCCACTCGGGGCTCGGCTACCGCACACCGAAGGAGGTGAGGGAGACCTGGGAGGATGCCCGGGAGAGCGAAGCGTCTACGAAATCACGCGGCCTCGGGTGACAACGTTGACGGGGTCCAGGCCAGACCCTCCGTAGGCCGATCCGCTACCGCCGGGACGCCGCCACCGCGTGGCCCGCGGCGCGCTGTTCGGCGGCGCCCGAAGCTATGACGACGTCGGTGAGGCCCATCGCGGCGGCCGCGGTCTTGTCCAGCCGCGTCTGGCCGACGATCGCCACGCAGGGGACCTCCGCCGCGCGGCAGCGCGCGGCGACGACGCCGACCACCTTGCCCGCCGCGGACTGCGCATCGAGGCGCCCCTCGCCGGTGATCACGAGGTCCGCCCCGGCGAGCAGGCGGTCGAAGCCGAGCAGGTCGAGGACGTAGTCCGCACCGGAGACGAGCTCGGCACCGTAGGCAGCCCAGAGCCCGCCCGAGAGGCCGCCCGCGCAGCCGGTCATCGGCACGCCGCACGGATCGTGGGGGAGGGTGGAGGCGAAGTCCTCCAGTCGCGCCGTGAGCAGCTCGACCATCGCCGGGTCGGCTCCCTTCTGCGGCCCGAAGACGACGGCGGCGTCCTCGAAGGGCGTCTCGACATCGCAGAGGACGATCAGCGGCGGGACGTCGACTTCCGCCTCGGCGAGCGCGGCCAGAGCCCCGGCGCCGCCGTCGGTGGTGGCCGAGCCACCGACCGAGACGAGGACCCGCTCGGCGCCGGCTGCCGCGGCGGCGGCGATCAGCTCTCCCGTGCCGCGCGTATTCGCCGCCCAGGCGTCGCGGCGCTCCGCCGGGACCAGCGTCAGGCCGCTCGCCCGCGCCATCTCGACCACCCCGACCCGCCCTTCGTCGAGCAGCCCGTACTCGGCCTCGACCGGATCGCCGAGGGGCCCCGCGACGGTCGCGCCCCGGCGCTCGCCACCGCGCCCGAGCAGCACGTCGAGGGTCCCTTCGCCGCCGTCGGCGAGCGGCAGCTCCACCGCGTCGACTCCTGCGTCGCGCACCCCCGCGCCGATCGCCGCCGCCACCTCGCGCGCCGAGAAGGTCCCCTTGAAGCCGTCCGGGCAGACGATCGCCTTCGCCATCGTCCGCCACGCTATTGCCCCGCGAACCCCATGTCCTTTGTAGCCCAGAGGGCGACAAAGGACATGGGGTCGGGTCAGCCGCCGGCGCGGCCGTGGCGGTGGTGCGGGTCCTGGTGGTGATGGGTGCCGGGCGACTGGATGCCGCCGGGGACGCCCTGGTGCTGGTGGAGACGGTCGACCGGCCGCTCGCCCGCTGCGGCCGCCGCTCCGCTGCCGACGCTCACCACGACCATCGCCGCGGTGACCGCCATCGCGAATTGCTTGAGCACTGCTTCCTCCTTGTAGGGACGAGGTTTCGGGTCCTGGGTACGCGCGGGGTCCCGGCGGCGTTCAGCCCGGATCCGAGTCGTGCCCCGGCGGCGCAGCAGCGACCCGGTCGCACACCCAATTGGCGCAGGGACGAGGAGGAAGCCGCGCGCCTCAAGAATATGCATGCGCACGCATGTATTTGCTACAATCTGTTCACGAAAGAGAACGAGGCGCCCGGCACGGAGCGAGGCCAGGGAAAGCGAGGTCGGCGATGCAGTTCGGAATCTTCTCGGTGAGCGACATCACCAGGAACGCGATCACCGGCGAGACGCCGAGCGAGGCGCGGCGGATCCAGGACATCGTCCAGATCGCCAAGCGCGCCGACGAAGTCGGCCTCGACGTGTTCGCGATCGGCGAGCACCACAACCCGCCGTTCTTCTCCTCCTCGCCGACGACGCTGCTGGCGTCGATCGCGGCGCAGACCGAGCGCATCGTCCTCAGCACCGCGGTGACCCTGATCACCACCAACGACCCGGTGAAGATCGCCGAGGACTACGCGATGCTGCAGCACCTCTCCGGCGGCCGGGTCGACCTGATGCTCGGCCGCGGCAACACCGTCCCGGTCTACCCGTGGTTCGGCAAGGACATCCGCCAGGGCCTGCCGCTGGCGCTCGAGAACTACAACCTCCTGCACCGCCTCTGGCGCGAGGACGTCGTCGACTGGGAGGGCCACTTCCGCACGCCGCTGCAGGGCTTCACCGCGATCCCGCGGCCGCTCGACGACGTGCCGCCGTTCGTCTGGCACGGCGCGATCCGCACGCCGGAGATCGCCGAGCAGGCCGCCTACTACGGCAACGGCTACTTCGCCAACAACATCCTGGCGCCGAACTTCCACTTCAAGCCGCTGGTCAACCTGTACCGCGAACGGTTCGCGCACTACGGGCACGGGACGCCGGAGCAGGCGATCGTCGGGCTCGGCGGTCACGCCTTCATCGCCAAGACCTCGCAGGAGGCGGTCAACACCTTCCGCCCCTACTTCGGCAGCTGGCCGATGTTCGCCGGCTCCTCGCTCGAGGACTTCATGCACGGCACGCCGCTCAGCGTCGGCGGTCCGCAGCAGGTGATCGAGAAGACGCTCACCTTCCAGGAAGGCTTCGGCGATTACCAGCGCCAGCTGTGGGTCGTCGACGCGGTGGGCCTGCCGCTGGAGATGGCGCTCGAACAGGTCGAGCTGCTCGGCACCGAGGTGGTGCCGGTGCTGCGGCGGGAGATGGAGTCGCGCCGCGCCCCGGACGTCCCCGACGCGCCGACGCACGCGAGCCTGGTCCGGGCCAAGTACGGCGACGAGGAGCCGCGCCAACCGACCCCGAACCCCAACCGCGGCGACAACCTCACCGGTGCCTCGCCCTACCAGGACGTCGAGCCCGAGGTCGAGGCCACCTACCCGGAGCTGGTCTGATGGCGAGCCGCACCAAGCTCGCCAACGAGGCCTGGGAGGCGCTCTTCCGCGCCCAGCGGACGATCTACGGCGAGTTCGAGCACTCCGAGGAGGTCTGGGGGGCGCTGGCGCCGACCGAGTACGGCGTCCTCTACGCCCTCTCGACCGCGCCCGGCCCGCTGCGGATCACCGAGCTCTGCGAGGACGTCCTCCTCAGCCAGCCGGGAATGTCAAGGCTGATCGCGCGGCTCGAGGACAAGGGGCTGATCGAGCGGGTCGAGGACCCGAGCGACGCCCGCGCCAGCCGCGTGCGGATGACCGCGGACGGCGTGCGGACGCAGCGCCAGGTCGGCGCCGCCCACGGCCGCCACGTCGCCAAGCTGATGGTCCGCGGGCTCGACCGCGACGAGCTGGCCGAGCTCCGCGACCTCTGCCGGAAGCTGATCGGAGTCGACGATGAGTGAGCGCGAGCAGATCGCGGGCCGCGAAGCCCGGAACGACCGCGAGCCGCTGCGCCTGGTCCTGCTGAGCGCCGGCACCGGCAACCCGTCCTCGACCCGACTGCTCGGCGACCGCGTCGCCCAGAAGACGCTCGACCTGCTGCGCGAGGCCGACATCCCGGCGACGGTCGGCGTGATCGAGCTCGCCCCGCTCGCGGTCGACATCGCCCGGGCCACGGTCTCCGGCGTGAAGTCGGCCGACCTGCAGGGCGCGATCGAGCGGATCGCCACCGCCGACGGCCTGATCGCCGCGACCCCGGTCTACAAGGCCGGCATCAGCGGCCTCTTCAAGTCCTTCGTCGACCTGCTCGACAACGACCTCCTGGTCGCCAGGCCGGTCCTCCTCGGCGCCACCGCCGGGACCGATCGCCACGCCCTCGTCGTCGACGAGCAGATGCGCCCGCTCTTCGCCTACATGCGCGCGCTCTCCCTGCCGACCTCCGTCTTCGCCACGCCCGACGACTGGGCCGCGACCGAGCTGGGGGCGAGGGTCGACCGCGCCGCCGGCGAGCTCGCCACCCTCCTGCGCGCCGGCGTCGGCCGCGAGATCGCCGAGCGCAACTGGTCCGCCCACCGACACGAGTTCGGCGGCAACGCCACCCGCGCCGAGCGCACCGCCGCCGACGTCGATTTCGACTCCGACCTGATGCGCCTCGCCACCGGCGGGTCGCTGTAGGGGGCGGCCGTCCGAGTTGCGCTCCGTGGGGCGGCCGTTCACACCACTCCGCGGCGCCGGCGGGTGTCCTGGGCGCCTCATGGGGGTCCTGGCAGGCTGTGACCCCCATGAGGCGCCCAGGACGGGAGGGGTGCGGGGGAGAGCCGGTACAGGGACGTGAGGAAGTCGGACTTCCGTGAGGAGCCCGTGCGGGAGAAGGCACACCTCCGGCCGACCGGGGGCCATCGGGGGCCGATCCGTGACGAAGATGCCGGGAACGTCACACGCCCGGGCGCCTTCCGTCCCTTTCCGGGCCCGGATCGAGGGTCCCCCGGGGTGCGGTCGTCCTAACCGGCGCTATAGGTCGGTTAGGACGACCG
>JBPYFM010000238.1:0-18510 GCA_051986435.1 Solirubrobacterales bacterium
ATCTCCTTTGGGTCGAGCGGCCATCCTCCGAGCCACCTCGGATGCCTCGTCGGGGCTTCGCCCCTCCTCGGCATCCGAGCGATCTCAGCTCAGGTGGGTGTCAACGCCGGAACGGGGTCCAGGCCAGTCAGCATCCGATCTTCATCTCCTTGACCCAGACCTTGACCCGAGAACGAAAAAGACCGCCTCTCGGACGGCGCTTCGGCTCTGCATCTGGAGTACCGCTACGGGGATTCGAACCCCGGTTTCCGGACTGAGAATCCGGCGTCCTAGTCCCCTAGACGATAGCGGCGAGGGATGAGCAGTTTAGCGAGCGGGGCGGTGGAGAAGCGTGCTGTGGGTCACGCACCGGTTTTGGGGCCGTTATCGGTAGATTGGCTGGTCTTGCGGCTGTGGCGGAACTGGTAGACGCGCACGGTTCAGGTCCGTGTGGGCTAGCGCCCGTGAAGGTTCGACTCCTTTCAGCCGCACTTGGGGACCGCCGGGAGGCGGCGGTCAGGCGGGCTCGACGGTCGGGTGCGAGCCTGAGATGCTCTTCGTGCAGGCGCCGATGCCGATGTCAGCGGCAAGGTGATGACGCTCGGCGCGCAAGCGTTTTTCTTCGGCGTCGTGGCCGTCGGAGCTCGGCACCTTGCCGATGCCGAGCTGGTAGAGGCGCGCCTCGGCGATGATCCATTCCGTGCTCTTCGCTTCCAGGATCAGGAAGCGGCGGTAGCGAGCGGCCTCGCCGATGGGCGGCGCCAGCGCGCCGAGCTCGCGGAACTGGTGTCGCCAGATCCGGTAGATGGGGCCTTCGATCCAGCGGCCGGTCGCCGCGAGGAGCGGCTTCGCCTCACCGGACTCGATCTGGCCGCGGGTGAGGAGCCGCAGCCGTCCCACCAACCTCCGCCCCTGCGGCATCAGGGACCTTGCGTGGACCACGGCCCGGTCGCAGAGCTGGTTCGCCCGGCGGCGGAACGCGGTCGCCGACAGCGGCGTCGCCCCGGCCGGCGGCGTCACCGGGCCGAGACCGTGGCCGTTCTGCAGGCCGAGTTCGGCGCGCAGGACCGGCGTGTAGTCGAGGACCTTGCGCTTCGGCGGCAGCGGGATGTGCGAGCGGTGGCCGAAGTCGAAGAATTCCATCCGCGTGTCGCTGGTGATGGTCGGGCCGCCAGGGACGGTCGGCAACTCCTGGACAATGCGGATGAGGCGCGCGAGGCCGTGGTCGTCGACCCAGACTTCGACCGGGATCGTGTCGGGCACCCGTTCGGCGAGCACCTCGTACTCGTGCCCGAGCGTCGGATCGCCGCCCTCGCCGAGGAGGTCGGCGACGCGGGCGAGGTCGATCGTCGACTTGTAGCGGGTCGTGCGGTGGCCGCGGACGATCTGGCGGTCGAGCTCTTCGACGTCGCCGCCGGCCGCCTTCAACTCTTCCAGCGTGCCCTGGGCGCCGGAGCCGGAGCCGAGGGCGTTCTGCGGATCGTGGCCGAGGAGCGGCTCCATCCCGAGCCAGAGCTTCCCCGGCGGGAGCACCGCTTCGAGCGTCGAGGAGCGGGTGTAGACGGTGCGCTCGTCGCCGACCGCCTCGACCCAGAGCGACCCGCCGTCGGGGAGCGCCAGCGTCATCTGGAGGTCGCTGCGGCCGGTGCGCGCGTCGTAGTCGCCGTCGCCGCTGCCGACGATCGTCCTCGAGCTGCCCTCGGAGCTGTAGGTCACTTCCAGCTTCAACCGCGCGCCGGGCATCGCCGCGGTGCGCTGGGCCGCCCGGGCGATCGGGTTGAGGACTTCGCCGCCGTCGTGCAGCAGGTAATTGACGACGACCGCGATCAGCAGCAGCGACAGCAGCCCGGCGAGCCGCAGCAGGCGCCTGGACAGCGGGTTCGTGGCCACACCGAACTGATCGGCACCCCGCGGGTTCGCTTGAGTAAAGCGGCGGGACTCAAGCGGACGCGGACAGATGTCCGGCGTCGGGCGCGGCGGTGCCGCGGCGCGCCTGGGCCGCGTTCGTGTCGATCGCTTCGGCGAAGGTCGGCCAGAGGTCGCGCGGCAGGTCGTGGCCCATGCCGTCGATCATCATCAGGCGGGCGCCGGGGATCGCCTTCGCGGTGGCGCGACCGCCAGAGGGATTCACCAGCGGGTCGCGCGTGCCGTGGATGACGGCGGTCGGGACCTGGACGCCGTGCAGGGCCTTGGTGCGGTCGCCGGAGGCGACGATCGCGTGCAGCTGGCGGATCACCCCGGCGGCCGAGTGGCCGCGCTCGTAGGAGCGGCCCGCCATCTCGCGCACCATGTCTTCTTCGAAGGGGAAGCCGGGCGAGCCGATCACCTTGAAGGTCTTGACGGCGCGGGCGATGATCGCTTCGCGGCCCTGCGGCGGGCTGCCGAGCAGGACGCCGAAGGTTTTGAGGCTGGGCAGGCCGCTGCGGCGGTTGCCGGTCGTCGACATGATCGACACCATCGAGTGGAGGCGCCGCGGGTGGTCGATCGCCATCTGCTGGACGATCATCCCTCCCATCGAGGCGCCGACCACGTGGGCCCGGTCGATCCCGAGGCGGTCGAGCAGGCCGACCGTGTCGTTGGCCATGTCGCGCAGCAGGTAGGGCGCGGTGGCGCGCCGCCCGAGCAGCAGGTCGACCCTGCTCGGCACCCCGGCCCAGTCGAGCTTGGTCGAGCGGCCGATGTCGCGGTTGTCGAAGCGGATGACGCGGTAGCCGCGCTCGGCGAGGAGGCGGCAGAGACCGTCGTGCCAGGCGATCATCTGCGTCGCCAGTCCCATCACGAGGACGAGCGGCTCGCCGTCCGGGTCACCCATCTCCTGGTAACAGAGCTCGATGCCGTTGGCGGGCGCGATCTGCTCTTCACCAAATGAAAACATCCGTGGATTCTACCGACGCCTGGCCGGCCGGCCAAGACCAGGTTTCGGTAAGAAGCTCACACATGAAGACGGCGATCATCTCCGACCTGCACCTCGGCGTCTCGAGCGGTGGCGACGTCCTCCGCGACCCCGAGATCCGCGCGGTGCTGCTCGAGGAGCTGCGCGGCGCCGAGCGCGTGATCCTCCTCGGCGACATCGTCGAGCTGCGCGAGCGCCCGCTCGGCACGTCGCTCGCGCACGCCCTCCCGTTCTTCGCCGAGCTGGGCGCGGCGGTCGGCGACGCCGAGGTCGTCCTCCTCCCCGGCAACCACGACGCGCGCTTCGCCGAGCCACTGCTCGACCAGCTCTCCCTCGCGGAAGCGCCGCTGCCGCTCGACGCCATCGCCGACCCGACTCCCGGCCTGACCGAGGCGGTCGCCGCCGCCCTCTCCCCCGCCCGCCTGCGGATCGCCTACCCCGGCATCTGGCTGCGCGACGACGTCTACGCGACCCACGGCCATTACATGGACCTGCACCTGAAGCTGCCGCGGCTCGAGTGCGTGCTGCTCGCCGGCGTCAGCCGCTTCAGCGGCCCGCTGCTCCCCGACCCCGCCACGCCGGCCCACTACGAGCGCATCGTCCGCCCGTTCTACGGGCTCGCCTACGGGGCCGCGCAGGGACGCTCACCGAGGATCAAGGCGGAGCTCGGGCCTTCCGAGGCGGCTTGGGAGCTGATCGCCGGGGACCGGCCCGACCGCACCCGCGCCCGTCGGCTCAAGGCGCGCGCCGCCCGGGCCGCCTTCCCGCTCGCCGTCGGCGGCATCAATCGACTGCTCCGCGCCGAATTCGAGACCGAGGTCTCCGGCGAGATGATCTTCCGCACCGGGGTCGAGGGCGCAGCCGAGATGGCGCGTCGGCTCGGCGTCGACCGCGGTCACGTGATCACCGGCCACACCCACCGCGGCGGCCCGCGCCCCGACGAGGGCTCCTGGCCCCTGCCCGGCGGCGGCCGGCTCCACAACACCGGCAACTGGGTCTTCTCCACCCCGCTCCACAACCCGGGGCGCCCGCCGAACTCCTACTGGCCCGGGACCGTCACCTGGGTCGAAGGCACCGGCCCGCCGCGCCAGGTGGAGCTGCTGCGCGACCGTGAGCACGCCGACCTGGTCGACCTCGCCGCCCGCGCCCGCGGCCTCGACGCCCGCCCAGCCTCCCCTGTCGGTTGATGGGCCGAAAAGTCGTCTATATCAGGGGTTTTCGGCCCATCAACACGGCCGCCGGGGTGGTGGGGGTCAGGCCTGGAGCCACTCGGAGATGATCGTGCCGATCTGGGGGCCGGCGTCCTCTTGGAGGAAGTGGCCGGCGTCGGCGATCGGGCGCGGCGGCGGGAAGTTCAGCTGCGAGGCGACGCGTTCGCCGACCGAGAACGGCAAGACCGGATCGTCCTCGCCCCAGAGGACCAAGGTCGGCCGATCGTCGTCGCGCAGCGCGTCGGCAACACGTTTGCCCTCGGCGGCGCCGGGCGCGTCGGGCTCGGTCGGCAGGATCAGCGGGAACGCACGCGCGCCGGCCTTCGAGGCCGCGTCAACATAAGGGGCCTCGTAGGCCGCGATCACCTCGGCGCCGGGGTCGTGCTTGCACCCGCCGCGCACCAGCATCCCGACCGGCACCTCCTCGGCGGTCCGCACGAACTCGCGGAACGCGAGCCACGGCTCGCTCATCCGCTGGTGGCCGGTGAACGGCCCGGTCTCCATGATCACCAGGCGATCGAAGCGATCGGCGTGCTCGACGGCAAGCCGCAGGCCGATCGGCCCGCCCCAGTCGTGCACGACCGCGGTCGCGCCACGCAGATCGAGCCGCGCCAACAGCTCCGCCATCAACTCGACGTGACGGTCGTAGGTATAGAAGCCGACGTCGGTGGGCTTGTCGGAACGACCGAAGCCGACGAAGTCCGGGGCGATACAGCGGAACCCCGCATCGCGGACCGGCGGGATCACCTTCCTCCAGAGGAACGACCAGGTCGGCTCGCCGTGGAAGAACAGCACCGGCGGCCCTTCGCCCTCGTCGACATAAGCGAGCCGCAGCCCATCGACCTCCTCGTAGTGCGCGTCGAAGGGATAGTCGGGCAGCCCGACCAACCGCTCCTCCGGCGTCCGTGAGACCCCCGCCTCCATGTGAGGGACCCTAACCGCGGGGAGTGCGGCCGGCTAGGTGGGAATTCGCCGGGGGGAAGCTGTCGCCCGGGTCGGGAGGTGGTGCGGGAGACGCCGAGGGTTCGTCACGCCTCCGTGGGCTTCTCCACGGTTCCGTGCGGGTTCCGGGAGGGCCGATCTCGCCCTGCGTGGATAACCCGGGCCATGGCACGGGTTATCCACGCAGGGCGTATCGCGGCCCGGATCGGGGGACGGAGGCGTGTCGTCGCTCCGTCGTCCTCCCCGCGGGCGGTCCGTGGTGCCGCGGATGCCTGGCCGACCTCAGCCGGCCCGGGTCGGCGAGGCATCCGCGGCACCCGGCGGGGCTCCAGACCCTCCTTGCCGCCGAAGCGGTGGACGACCACGCGGAAGGCGGCGGCGACGAGCCGGGCGCGGGCGGATTTCGGGTCGGATCGGGTCTCGGCAGGGCACCTGCCGGCGGTTAGGCTCGGAGGACCACCCCAGCGACAAGGAGGATGCGATGGCCACGAGTTCGGTCAAGCACCGAGACGACTTCGAGAGCATGGCGGGATCCGGCAGCTGCACCTGGATGCTGGCGCGGAAGGCGCTCGGCACCGAGGCCTTCGGCTACAACCTGGTCGAGATCGGGCCCGGCGGGGCACTGCCCGCGCACGACGAGTCCGGCAGCGGGCAGGTCGAGCTCTACGTCGTCCTCGACGGCGAGGCGGTGATCTCGATCGACGGCGAGGAGCACCCGGCGCCTGCGGGGACGTACGCGTCGATCGAGCCCGGGAGCGAGCGCACGCTCCTCAACCGATCGCCGGCGCCGGTCACGGCACTGCTCTTCGGCGCCGTCCCCGGACCGGGCTACCAGCCGCCGGGCTGGGCCTGAGTCTCGCGCCCGGATCGCGCCGAGCAGCCGGCGGCGGCCGCTGCCGCCGCCGAGCCGGGCGGTGCGGCCTGCACCCCCAACTCCGCCAAACGTCAGAAATTCTCGGTTTTCATCGCGGGAATCGGCGCCTATAGTCGACACCGTGCCCCGCACGGATGCAGACTCTTCGCTCCCGCCGATCGGTTGGATCGGGCTCGGCGAGATGGGCCTGCCAATGTCGGCCAACCTGGTCGCCGCCGGGCACACCGTCTACGGCTTCGACCTCGACCCGGCCAAACGCGCAGCGGCAGGTGAGGCCGGGGTGCGGCTCGTCGACTCGACGGCGGAGCTGG
Organism: Solirubrobacterales bacterium; assembly: GCA_051986435.1. Lineage (GTDB taxonomy): Bacteria > Actinomycetota > Thermoleophilia > Solirubrobacterales > 70-9 > VAYN01. The sequence continues at coordinate 6,211 of JBPYFM010000238.1, forward strand.
TCGAGCGCGGCGAGCTGCTGGTGAGCATGCTGCGCACCGGCGCCCAGACCGAGGCGCTGCTGCTCGGCGAGGGCGGGATCGCCGAGCTGGCGGCCGGCGGGCCGCGCGACGTAGTCGTGATGAGCACGCTCGACCCGCCCGCGATGGAACGGCTCGCCGACGAGTGCGCGGCGTGCGGACTGACGGTCTTCGACGTGCCGGTGAGCGGCGGCGTGCGCGGCGCCGAGGCAGCGACGCTCTCGATCATGGCGTCTGGCGACGCGGCCGGACTGGAGCGGATCCGCCCGCTGCTGGAGCCGCTCGGCGCCCGCATCCACGTGCTCGGCGAGCGCCCCGGGATGAGCCAGGCGGCGAAGCTCGCCAACCAGGTGATGATGGCGGTGGCGATCGCCGGCACCTACGAGGCGCTCGGCCTGGCCGCCGACTACGGCATGGAGCCGGGGCCGGTGATCGAGGCGGTCCTCGACGGCACGGGGCAGAGCTGGCCGCTCGCCCACTGGGACTGGATGCGCAGCCTCTGGGAGGACTACGAGCCCGAAAACGCGCTCGACATCCTCGACAAGGACCTGAAGGCGGTGATCCGCGCGGTGCGCGAGCGCGAGGCCGACATGCCCGTGACCGAGGCGACCTTCGCCCGCCTGACCGAGCTCTGGGACCGCTCCCGCACCGAAGCCGCCACCCGCCGCGGCACCCCGGAATGACCCCGATGCCCCCCGCCCCCCCGCGGTTGATGGGCCGAAAAACCACGTTATACGTGGTTTTTCGGCCCATCAACACCGCTGGCCTAGGTGAGGTTGAAGTAGCGGCTGAAGTAGGCGAGGTGGGCGCGCATCGCCTCGCGGGCGGCGGCGGGGTCCTGGGCGGCGACGGCGGTGACGACCTGGGTGGTGCCGTCGAGGACCTTGGGCGGGTCGACCCCCTGGACCTCCTCGGAGAAGCGGCGGAAGGCAGTCGCGGTGGCGCCGGCGAAGCCGATCAGCAGCGGGTTGTGGCTCGCCTCGGCGAGCGCTCGGTGGAAGGCGACGTCGGCGGCGATCGCCGCCTCGACCGGGAGCGCGCCGGGGTCGTCGGGCAGGGTCGCGCGGAGCGCCTCGAGGTCGGCGGCGGTGCGCATCTGGGCGGCGGTCGCGGCACTGCGCAGCTCGAGGTCGAAGCGGACCGCGAAGAGCTGCCCGTAGTCGAGCGCCTTCGTCTCCAGCGACAGCGAGATCACTTCGCCGACCGAGGCGCCGAGGGTCGCCGGCGAGAGCTCCGCCACCCGGTAGCCGCCGCCGCGTCCGCGCGCCGCGGTGAGCACGTCGTCGGCGCGCAATGTGCGCAGCGCCTCGCGCACGGTCGGGCGGCTGCAGCCGAACATCTCGGCCATCGCCTCCTCGCTGGGCAGGCGGTCGCCGGGGCCGAGGGAGCCGTCGAGGATCGACTCGCGGATCGACGCGGCGATCTGCTGCGGCAGGGTCTGCACCTGCGTCGCGCGGAGGCCGTTGGCGTGGCTCACGCCCCTGATCGTAAGGCGGGACGCGTGTGAGCTATGCGGTCGGGATCGACGTCGGCGGCACCTTCACCGACTTCGTCGTCGTCGACCAGGACGACCTCGGCTACTGGGCGCACAAGTCGCCGAGCACGCCCGAGGACCCCTCGCGCGGACTCCTCAACGGGCTGCGCGAGATCGCCGCGCTGCTGGAGCTGGAGGAGGCGGAGTTCCTCGCCCGCCTCGACCTGATCGTCCACGGCACGACGGTCACCACGAACGCGGTGCTGACCGGCAACGGCGCGCCGACCGGGCTCCTGACCACCGAGGGGTTCCGGGACGTGCTGGAGATGCGCCGCGGGGTGCGCAGCCGCCTCCACCTCTACGACAACAAGTACACGGCGCCGGCGCCGCTCGTCCCCCGCTCCCGGCGCCTGCCGGTCGCCGAGCGGATCGACGCCGAGGGCACGGTGCGGACGCCGCTCGACGAGGCCGGGCTCGAGGCCGCGGTGCGGGCGCTGGTCGACGACGGGGTCGAGGCGCTCGCCGTCTGCTTCATGCACGCCTACCGCAACGACGAGCACGAGCGGGCGGCGCGGGCGGTGGTCGAACGCGTCGCGCGTGATGTGAAGCCTGACGTCTTCCTCTCGGTCTCCTCCGAGGTACTCCCCCAGGTCCGTCTGACCGACCGGGTCTCGACCACGGTGATGAACTCCTACGTCGGCCCGGTGCTGCGTCGTTATATAGAGGCGCTGGTCGCCGGCCTCGGCGACCTCGGCTTCGGCGGGACGCTCCTGGTGATGCAGTCGAACGGCGGCGTCGCCACGCCGGAGATGATCGCCAAGCTGCCTGCCTCGACCGTGCTCTCCGGCCCGGCGGGCGGCCCGGTGGCCGGTCTCGCCCACGCGCACGACCGCGGCGCCGCCGACTGCATGGTCGTCGACATGGGCGGCACCAGCTACGACGCCTCGGTGGTCTCGGGCGGCGAGGTGACGATCACCCGCGAGGGCGAGATCGACCGCAATCCGATCGCGCTGCCGATGACCGACGTGATGACGATCGGTGCCGGCGGCGGCTCGATCGCCTGGCTGGACGACGGCGGCCTGCTGCGGATGGGACCGCAGAGCGCGGGCGCCGACCCCGGCCCGATCGCCTACGGCCTCGGCGGCGCCGAGCCGACCTGCACCGACGCCAACCTGGTCCTCGGCTACCTCGATCCCGACTACTTCCTCGGCGGGCGGATGAAGCTCGACGTCGAGGCGGCGCGCGAGGGCATCCGGGCGAAGATCGCCGAGCCGCTCGGACTGGAGGTCGAGGCGGCGGCCGCGGCGATGCACGAGGTGATCACGCTGATGATGGCCGCCGGGACGAAGGACCTGGCGCTGCGGCGCGGCTACGACCCGCGCGAGCTGCTGCTGATCGGCGGCGGCGGCGCGGGCGGCCTCCACTCGGGGCCGATCGGGGCCGAGCTGGAGCTCGACCGCATCGTCCTCCCCCGCGTCTCCTCGGTTCTGTGCGCGTTCGGCATGCTGCTCGCCGACCTTCGGCACGACTACGTGCGGAGCTTCCACCACGAGTGGGACGAGCTCGACCCGGCCGCGGCGGCGGCGCTGGTCGCCGCGATGGAGGCCGAGGGGATGGAGGCGCTCGCCGCCGAGGGCACGACGGACGCCGACCGCTCGCTGCTCGCGAGCGCCGAGATCCGTTACCGCGGCCAGCACCACGAGGTCTCGGTGCCGTTCGACCCCGCCGACCTGGCGCCGGGACGGACGGACCGGATCGCCGCCGACTTCCACCGCCTGCACGAGCGCCTCTACGGGTTCTCGTCCCCGGAGCGGCCTCTGGAGACGATCGCGCTGCGGGTCTCCGTGCGCGGGAAGCGGCCGGAGCTGCGGCTGTCCCGACCCAGTGCGACGAGCGCCGAGCCGCCGCGCCGCGGCTCCCGGCGCGCCTGGCTCCCCGCACGTGGCGAGTCTGCGGAGGTGCCGGTGCTCGACGCCGACGCGATGCTGCCCGGGCACCGCTTCGAGGGTCCGGCGCTCCTCGAGGGCGCCAACACGACCGTGATCGTCCCGGAGGCCTACGACCTGACGGTGGACGCCTCGAGCAGCTTCGTCCTGCACCGCAAGGGCCTGGAGGAGAACCATGACTGAGCGCCGCGCCGACGACCCGATCCTCACCTCGATCATCGCCAACCGCCTGCGCTCGATCGGCGAGCGGATGGGCGTCGTGGTCGAACGCAGCGCCCGGTCGCCGCTCCTGGTCGAGGGGCGCGACTTCTCGGTCGGCATCTACGACGTCGACGGCACCCTGGTCGAGCAGACCGAGTACATCCCGGTGCTCGGCTACGCGACGACGCCGGGCATGCGGGCGATCGCCGAGCGCTTCGTCGGCAAGGTCTGCCCCGGCGACGCGATCCTCCACAACGACCCCTACAGCGGCGGCAACCAACTCAGCGACTGGAAGGTGACGAAGCCGGTCTTCCACGCGGGCGAGCACGTCGCCTGGGTGGTGATAGTCGCCCACCAGGCCGACATCGGCGGCGCCGTCCCCGGCACCTACAACCCGCACGCCACCGACATGTGGCAGGAGGGGCTACGGATCACGCCGGTGAAGATCATCGAGCGGGGCGAGCGGCGGGCCGACGTCTGGGAGCTGATCTTCGGCAACGTGCGGCTGGACATCGTCGCCGACGACGTCGACGCGATGATCGGCGCCTGCACGGTCGGCGAGCGCGAGATGGGCGCGCTGCTGGCGGCCTACGGGACCGCGGCTTACCGGGGCGCGGTGGCGGCGCTGCTCGACGCGGCCGAGCGCAGCGCGGCGGAGGCGATCCGGCGGATCGAGGACGGCACCTACCGCGCCGAGCTGACGGTGCACGACGACGGCATCGACCACGACGGCCGGTGGACGATCCGGCTCGAGGTGCGGGTCGAGGGCGAGCGCATCACCTTCGACTTCGCGGGCACCGACCGCCAGGCGCGCGGCTACATCAACACCCCGCGGGCGGTGACGATCTCCTCGGTGATGATCGCCTTCTTCATGATCGCCGAGGGCGAGATCCCGCACAACGACGGGGTGCTGCGGCGGATCGAGGTGCTGACGCCGAGCGGCTCGCTGGTGAATCCGGAGTTCCCGGCGCCGACCTGCTTCGGCAACCACGTCGCCGACCAGCTCGCCGCGGTGATCATGCTGGCGCTGGCGCCGGCGGTGCCCGAGCGGGTCACGGCGGGCTGGAACGCGCTGCTCGCCTCCACGGTGAACGGTGTCGACCCGCGCACCGGCCGCCCCTACGTCGACATCCTGCTGAACGCCTGCAAGGGCGGCGGCGGCGGGACCGAGGGGGCCGACGGCTTCGACCACATCGGGCTGATCGGCTCCGGCGGCGCGATCGCGGCGCAGGATCCGGAGATGTTCGAGCTCGTCAACCCCCATCTGCTGCGCCGCTACGAGTACATGCCCGACTCGGCGGGCGCCGGCAGGTGGCGCGGCGGGCTCGGCGTGGTCACCGAGCTGGAGTTCCTCGACGAGGGCGCCGAGGCGAGCATCTTCGGCGACGGCGACCTGCCCTCGACCGCCGCGTTCGGGCTCTTCGGCGGCGGCCCGGGGTCGGTCAACGAGATCGACTTCGCCTTCCCCGACGGGAGCGTGCACCGACCCCACCTGAAGGACCTCGTCAGCGGCATCCCACGCGGGACCGTCTACCGGCAGGTCGCCGGCGGCGGCGGTGGCTACGGCGACCCGCGCGAGCGCGACCGCGAGTCCGTGCGGCGCGACCTGCGCAACGGCGTGATCGGCGAGCGCGCCGCCCGCGAGCTCTACGGCCTGGACGAGGTCTAGCCCGGCCGGCTGTTCCTTTTGGCCCTCTCAGGGCCAAAAGGAACAGCCGAGCGGCGGGCGCCCCCCTCAGCGCAAGGGGTGCGCGTCGAGGAAGGCCTCCGCGGCGGCGGCGGCCAGTTCGGGGCGCTGCACGTAGACGTAGCCCGGGTGGGCGTCCGGGATGATCGAGACGTCGAAGTCGGCGATGCGCTCGCGCATCAGCGCCAGCGAGGGGTCGGCGCCGGGGTCGAGGTCGCGGCCGTCCCAGGTGCGGGAGCCCTGGACGACCAGCGTCGGCGCCTGGATCCGCGCCAGGTCCTCGCGCACGTCGGCCTCCAGCAGGCAGTAGCCGACCGTCGCCTCGACCGTCTCGGGATGCAGTACCCCTTCGATGTTGCGCGCCTCCCAGCGGCCGAACCAGGGGACGTCGGAGACGTCGAAGACGTTGGCGAGCACGCGGGCGCCGAAGCCGGTGGTGCCGAAATTGCGCACGATCGCGCCGTAGACGTCCCAGATCAGTGGATACCCCTTCTCCGGATCGCGCGCCCAGATGTCGGTGTAGGTGACGAGGGCGCCGAGGCGGTCGGGATGGGCGGCGGCGAGGCGGTGGGCGATGTAGCTGCCGAAGCCGAGCGCCCAGACCTGGACGCGCTCGAGGCCGAGGGCGTCGAGGAGCGCGACGGCGTCCTCCGCCCAGATGTCGATCGAGTACGGCTCGGCGATCGGGTCCGGACGCGCCGAGAGGCCGAGGCCGCGCGGCTCCCAGGTGATCAGGCGGCGCGGGGTGCGCAGGTGCGGGCGGACGAAGTCGAAGGCGAAGTGGCCGGCGGTGAAGCCGCCGAGCAGCAGCACCGGCTCGCCGTCGCCGCCGGTGTCGTGGTGCCAGAGCGGGACGCGCGCGGTCTCGACGACGGCGCCGTCGCTCGGTTCGCTGCGCCCGGCAAACGGATCGAACTCGCTCACTCCCTCACTGCTCCCATGTGCGAAGGATACTAGACAGATCAGCACGCTAGACTGCCGACTGCGATGGGTGAGCCTTCGGCGAGGACCTGGCTGGCGCGGCTCGACGCGGGCGAGGTCAGCGCGCGCGAGCTGGTCGAGCGGACGCTGACGCGGATCGAAGCCGCGAACGCCGAGCTGAACGCGGTGACCGCGATCTACCCGGAGCGGTCCTTGACCGCAGCCGACGAGGCGGACCGCGAGCGAGCCGCGGGCGGAGACACAGATGGCGTGAGCGCAGCCGGAGCGAGCGGCGGGTCCGGGTCGGGCGACGGACTCAGCGGCGCCAGGCCGCTCCTGGGGCTGCCCGTGACGATCAAGGACACGGTCGACGTCGAGGGGTGGCCGACCACGGCCGGGGTCGTCGCGGCGCGCGACCGGATCGCCGCGCGCGACAGCACCGTCGTGCGGCGGCTGCGCGAGGCGGGCGCGATCGTCGTCGCCAAGACCAACGTCCCCGAGTGCTCCTCCGACGCGGAGACCGACAACGCGCTCTTCGGCCGCACCGACAACCCGCACGACCGCGCGCGGACGCCGGGCGGCTCGAGCGGCGGCGAGGCGGCGCTGATGGGCGCCGACGCCTCGGTGGTCGGGATCGGGGTCGACGGCGGCTGCTCGATCCGCCTGCCCAGCCACTACTGCGGCGGCGTCGGGATCCGCCCCACCGCCGGGCGCGTCCCCGAGACCGGCCTCTGGCCCTCGACCCGGGCGACGGGCATGTTCGACCTCAGCTGCGTCGGGCCGATGGGTCGTCATGTCGAGGACCTCGAGCTGCTGCTGGGCGTGATCGCCGGCGCCGACGGCGTCGACCCGCTGGCGCCGCCCGTGCCCGTGCCGACCTTCGGGCCGAGCGACGCGCCGCTGCGCGTCGGCTTCTACACCGAGGACCCGCACACGGTGCCGACCGCGGCGACGGTCGAGGCGGTGCGGCGCGCCGCGGCTGCGATCGGCGAAGGGGGCGCCGCCACGACGGGCGACGGCGGCGGCGACGCGACCGGCTGGGCGCGCGGCAGCGTCGAGGAGATCGCACCGCCCCCCGCCGCCGACGCAAACGACGTCGTCTTCGGGGCGATCGGCGCCGACGGCGGCGCCCACATCAAGGAGGCGGCCGGCGACGGACCCCACACCGAGCGCTTCCAGGATTTCCTCGACAACGCCCTGCCACGCGAGGTCCCGAGCGCGGTGGAGTTCGAGGCCCAGATGCGCCGCCTCTTCGACCTCCGCGCCGCGATCCGCGCGCACCTGGCGCCGTACGACATCGTCGTCTGCCCCGTGGCCCCTGGACCCGCCCCGCTCCACCACGAGGCGCCCGCCGAAGGCGGGGGCGGCAACGCCGACGGCTACAGCTTCCTCAACTACGCATCGACCTACAGCGTCGCCGGCCTCCCGGTTGCCGTGGTCCCCGCCGGCGAGGAATCCGGCCTCCCGATCGGCGTCCAGATCGTCGCCCACCCGTTCCGCGACGACATCGTCTTGGCCGCCGCCCGCCGCGTCGAGCAGGCCCTAGGCGGCTTCCACCCGGCCCCGCGGTCGTCCTAACCGGCGGCGCACGGGGCGTGGTCGTCCTAACCGGCGATATAGGTGGGTAGGGACGACCGCGCGCGAGCGGGGGTTGGAAAGGACGACCGCGCCCGCGAGGTCAGGGGCGGCGGAGGCGGGGGCTCACTCGGTAGCGGGGGTCGTGCTCGGTGGCCCAGAGGCCATCGAGGATCGCGACGATGCGCTCGCGGCTCCACCGACGCTCCCACTCCGCCGGGCCGCACGGATGGTTCAGGCCGACGACCATCGCCCGCTCGAGGTCGGCGGGGGTGGCGATGCCGGCCTGGAGGGCGAAGGCGGCCTCGTTGACGAGGTTGGCGACGACACGGTCGAGGATCGAGGCGGCGCGGTCGGGGGGGGCGGCGGGCTTTTCGCGCCAGGACTCGCCCTCGTCGTAGAAGCCGCCGCCGGTCTTGCGGCCGAGGCGGCCGGCCGCGACCTGGGCGACCTGGATCGGGCTCGGGCGCCAGCGTGGCTCGCCGAAGGACTGCTCCCACATCGACTTGGTGACGGCGAGGCCGACGTCGACTCCCACCACGTCCATCAGCTCGAAGGGGCCGAGGGGGAAGCCGCCCAGCTCGACGCAGGCACGGTCGATCTCCCAGGACTCGGCGAAGCCGTCCTCGACCATCCGCAGGGACTCGGCGTAGAACGGGCGCGCACAGCGGTTGAGGAGGAAGCCGGGGCCGTCGAGGACGTCGACGACCTGCTTGCCGAGGCGCTCGGCGAGGCCGCGGGCGCGGCCGACGGCGGCGCGGTCGGTGCGCGGCGTCGCCACCAGCTCGACCAGCGGCATCGCGGTCGGCGGGTTGAAGAAGTGCAGGCCGAGGACGCGCTCGGGCGCGCCGCTGCGCTCGGCCAGGGTGGCGATCGAGATCGAGGAGGTGTTCGAGGCGAGGATCGGCTCGCCCGGGAGCGCCGCGAGGGCGCTCAGGAGCCCGGCCTTGAGGTCGACGATCTCCGGCACCGCCTCGATCGCCAGCTCGATCCCGGCCAGCTCCCCGACCGACGCCGCCGGGCGCACGCGAGCGCGGATCGCCGCCGCCTCGGCCGCGGTGCCCTTGCCGCGCTCGACCGCGCGGGCGAGCGAGCCCTCGATGCGCGCCAGCCCCGCCGCGAGCGCGTCGGGATTTGCGTCGCAGAGCAGCGTCTCGACGCCGGCCCGGGCGCAGAGCTGGGCGATGCCGGCGCCCATCGTCCCGGCGCCGAGCACGCCGACGCGCTGGACCGGAGCGGCCGGCGGGGCTGCGTCACCGGCCCGGGAGTCGGCCGCCGCTCGGGACCCGGCACTCGCCTGCGCGTCGCTCACGAGCTCACCGGCACGGCGTCGATCTGGTGCTCGAGCCGACCCTTGATCGACGCCGAGTGCGCATGCGGGTCGACGTGCATCAGGCCTCCTCCTCCCTGCCGGTGCCGTCCTCGCCGGCGCCGAGCTCCTCGCGCAGCAGCTCCATCCCGGTCGAGGCCTTCGGGTAGCCGACGTAGACGGCCAGCAGGGCGACCAGCTCGTCGAGCTCCCCCCGCGTCACGCCGTTCTCCGGCGCCCAGCGCAGGTGGCCGCGCAGGCGGGCGTCGACGCCGCCCTGGGTGATCAGGCTGGCGATCACGATCAGGCTGCGGTCACGCCGCGAGAGCGCGTTGTCGCGCCAGGCCGGGCCGGCCGAGTGCTGCGCCTCGGCCGCCATGTGCTCGCCGAGCATCCCCGCCATGAAGGGGACGACCTCCCCCTCGGGGATGCCGAACTGGCTCGCGTAGGCGGCGATGCCCTCGGCGCGGCGCTTCGAATCGTGGTCGTCTCGGTCTGGCATTGGTTCCTCTCCGGCCCCGCGCCTCAGCGCATGAAGAGGCCGCCGTTCACGTCGATCGTCGTGCCGGTGACGAAGGCCGCCCGCTCGGAGGCGAGGAAGGCGACGGTCGCCGCGACCTCCTCGGCGCGGCCGGGGCGGCCGACCGGGACCTGCGCGGCGATCGCCTCCTGGCGCGCGGCCGGCATCGCGTCGAAGATCGGACCCTCGATCGCCGCCGGGGCGACCGCGTTGACGGTCACGCCGGAGCCGGCGAGCTCGGCGGCGACGACCTTGGTGAGGACGATGATCCCCGCCTTCGAGGCCGCGTAGTGCGCGCCGCCGTTGATGCCGCCCTGCTGCCCGGCGAGCGAGGCGAGGTTGACGATCCGCCCCCACTTCGCCTCGCGCATGATCGCGCCCGCGGCGCGGCAGCCGGCGACGACGCCGCGCAGGTTCACCGCCATGACGTCGTCCCACTCGGTCGGATCGATCTCCCAGAAGGAGCGCCCGACGCTGCGGGCGGCGTTGTTGACGAGGATGTCGAGGCGCTCGGCGCGGGCGGTGAAGTCGGCGACGGTCTGGTGGACGGCGGCCCAGTCGGCGACGTCGAGGGCGGCGGATTCGGCGGCGCCGCCTGAGTCGCGGATCGTCGCGGCGGCGCGCTCGGCGGCGTCGCCGTCGATGTCCGCGAGGAGGACGCGGGCGCCCCGCGCCGCCAGCTCGATCGCGATCGCCTCGCCGATCCCGCGCCCGGCGCCGGTGACGATCGCGGCGCGCCCGTCGAGGCGGTCGACGCCCACCACGCCGCTCGTCCCCGCGCCGCTCATCCCGCCTTGCGCCCCGGCAGGCGCGCCGCGATCCGCTTCCCGAGGCTCTCCTTCAGCAGGTCGTTGGCGACGATCCGCCCGGAGGCGGCGTTCAGTCCCGGCCCCGGGAAGGTCGCGGCGCCGCAGACGTGGAGACCGTCGACCGGGGTCGAGTGGGACCCGTAGCCCGGCAGCGGGCGCCAGAAGTACATCTGGCCGAGCTCGCAGTCGCCGGCGTAGATGTCCCCGCCGACGAGGTTCGGGTTGCGCCGCTCGATCTCGGTCGGCGAGAGGGCCTTGACGGTGCCGCGCGCCGCGCCGAGGTTCTCGACGTGCGGCTCGAGCTTGCCGAGCACGCGCTCGACGTAGGCCGCGGTCAGCTCGTCGGTCCACTCGCCGTCGCCGACGTCGATCTCCCCGGCGGCGTCGCCGCGCGGCGTCCGCGGGACCTCCTGCAGCTGGATCCAGATCATGCCCTTGCCCGCGGGGACGCGGCTCGGGTCGACGCGGGCGGGCTGGCCGACGACCACGGTCGGCGAGGCGGGCAGGAGGCCCGCGGCGGCCTGGGCGCAGGCGAGCGTGACGTCCGCGGGACGGTCGGCGAGGTGGACGATCGGCGCCTCGTCGAGGCGCGAGTCGCGCCACTTCAGCGGCTCCGACAGCGCGACGTGGATCTGCATCCCGCTGCGCCGGCCGTAGCGGTACGCCTTACCCGCGGCGATCGCCTCGGCGGGAGCGTCGCCCGGCCCGAGCAGCCGCCCGTAGAGCTGGGTCGGCGTGACGTTCGCGATCACCGCTCGCCGCGCGACGATCTCCTCGCCGCCCGCGACGACGCCGACGGCGCGGCCGCCGCGCACCTGGATGCGCTCGACCTCCACCCCGGTCCGGACGGTCCCGCCCTTGTCGGCGATCAGCCGTTCGAAGGCGGCGACGAAGTTGGCCGTGCCGCCCTTCACCACCGGCAGGCCGAACCCGTGCAGGGTGGCGGCGATCGCCAGCGTCTGGAAGCCGCCACCCGCGGCGTCGGGCGCCAGGCCGGTGTGCAGGCACCAGGGCGCGTAGAGCCTGCCGACCTCTTCGCCCTCGAAGCGGTCGAACCAGGACTGCGCCGAGGAGACGAGGCCGCTGCTCAGTTCCATCGTCGGCCGCCGGCCGAGCGTCCGCCGCAGCCGCAGCGCCAGCTTCCCGGCGGCGAGCGAGTAGAGCTCGGTGCCGAGCAGCTCGCCGAGGATCGGGATCGACGCGCCGAAGCCCGCCAGCTCGGCGTCGTAGGTGGCGCGGTCGGCGGCCGAGATGCCCTCCAGTGACGCCGCCGGGTCGCGCCGCGCCAGCAGCACCTCGCCGGCGGAGTCGACCGCGCCGGTCGTCACGTCGGGCGTGTCGACGTATTCGAGGCCGCGCGCCGCCAGCTCCTCGCCGAGCTCCGCGAACGCCCCGGAGATGTGGAAGAGCGGATGCCAGCAGGAGAAGGTGTCGTGGCGGAAGCCCGGCTCGGTGAGCTCCTCGGTGGCGATCGCGCCGCCCGCGGCGGCGTTGCGCTCCAAGACCTCGACCTCCCAGCCGGCCCGGGCCAGGTACGCGGCGGCCACCAGCCCGTTGTGGCCGCTTCCCACGACGACGGCGTCGACGGTCCGGCTCATGGGCAAACACTCTACACATCTACAAGCTGATATGACGAATATTGGGGCGGGTGATAGAGGGTCGCGGGCAGGGGGGCGGGCCGTCCACACCGCTGCGGGGCGGGCCGCCGCGCCACTGCGCGGCGCCGGCGGGTGTCCTGGGCGCCTCATGGGGGTCCTGGCAGGCTGTGACCCCCATGAGGCGCCCAGGACGTGAGGGGTGCGGGGGAGAGCCGGTACAGGGACGTGAGGCGGTCGGACTT
>JBPYFM010000239.1:0-31210 GCA_051986435.1 Solirubrobacterales bacterium
ACGGATCCGTGGGACTCCCGTCGCTCTCCCGTGACGCCCCCGCGTCCCTTCCTCCACTCATCGAAGACCCGGCCCTCTCGGCCACGGCCACAGCCTGCCCGGGCCGTGGCCGAGAGGGCCGGGTCCCTCGGCCGTCCCTCGGCCGTCCCTCGGCCGTCCCTCGGCCGTCCCTCGGCCGTCCCTCGGCCGTCCCTCGGCCGTCCCTTTCCTCGTCCCTCGCCCGTCCCTCGCCCGTCCCTTGCCCGTCCCTTGCCCGTCCCTCGCCCGCCCCTCGCCCGCCCCTCGCCCGCCCCTCGCCCGTCCCTCGCCCGTCCCTTGCCCGTCCCTCGCCCGCCCCTCGCCCGCCCCCGGGCGCCAGTTTCAAACGGCTACGAATCCCGCGGAACCAACCAGCTACAGCCCCAGCCGCCCTACGCACTCCCTTGCCTTGGCCACGACTTCGGCGCGCTCGGGCTGCTCGCCGGTGCGCATCAGCACGCGGCCGCCGACGACGACGGTGTCGACGGCGGTGCGGTCGGCGGCGTAGACGAGGTCGGCGGTCAGCTCGCCGATCGCGAGCTCGGGGGCGGTCGGGTCGAGCAGGACGAAGTCGGCGGGGGCGCCGACCCCGAGGGGGGTGGCGCCGAGGAGGGGGGCCCGGGCGCCGGTGGCGATCTCCCAGGCGTCGCCGACGGAGATCGCGGTGGCGTCGGCGGCGGCGTGGCGCTGGGCGAGCGCGAAGAGCTTCAGTTCGGTGAGCGGGTCGAGCGAGTCGTTGGAGCCGGCGCCATCGGTGCCGAGGCCGACCTTGACCCCGGCGGCGCGCGCCGCGGGGTAGTCGAAGACCTTGCCGACAGCGAGTTTCATGTTCGCCGCCGGATTGGAGACGACGGTGGCGCCGCGCGCCGCGATCAGGTCGAGCTCTTCGTCGTCGAGCCAGACCCCGTGGGCGAGCACGGTGCGTTCGGTGAGCAGGCCGAGGTCGTCGAGGTAGGCGGCGGGGCGGCGCCCGCGTTCGCCGAGGCAGTCGTCGACCTCCGGCTTCGTCTCGGAGAGGTGGATCTGGACCGGCACGTCGCGCTCGGCCGAGAGCTCGACGATGAAGCGCAGCGACTCCTCGCTGACCATGTAGATGGAGTGCGGCGCCAGTGCGGGGGAGACCGTGCCGCCGAAGGCGCTCAAGGCGTCCAGGTGCTCGACCGCCTCGGTGCGCATCGCCGCGACGTCGCGGCCTTTGTCGAAGAAGGGCGCGCCGATCGACGCCCGCACGCCCGCGTCGGCGACCGCCCGCGCGGTCGCCTCCGGGTGCCAGTACATGTCCCAGAAGCGGGTGGTGCCGGAGCGGACCATCTCCAGGCAGGCGAGCCGCGTGCCCCAGTAGACGTCCTCCGGCGACAGGCGCGCCTCGACCGGCCAGATCCGGTCTTCCAGCCAGGGCATCAGCGGCAGGTCGCCGCCGGAGCCGCGGAAGAGGGTCATCGCGGCGTGGGTGTGGCCGTTGATCAGCGGGGGGACGAGGATCGCTCCCGCGGCGTCGAGGGTCTCCTCGCCGGGCGCGGCGGCGACGTCGGGGCCGAGCGCCGCGATCGTCCCGTCGGGCGCGCAGCGCAGGCCGACCCGCTCACCGTCGAGGCGGGCGTCGGTGACGACCAGCGCGCCGGAGGCGCCCGCGGCGGCGGCGCCCTCGCTCATCGCCCGACCGCGCCCAGTCGCGGCAGCACCGCGGCGAGCCCGTCCCGCAGGCGGGTCGCGTTGATGATGCGGTCGGCTTCCATCTCGGCGACGCTCAGCTCGCTCTCGGCGAGCCCGTTGGCGAGGTTGTCGACGACGCAGATCGCCGCGTACTCCAGCCCCAGCTCGCCCGCGATCACGCACTCCGAGGCGATCGTCATCCCGACCACGTCGGCGTGCCGGGCGATCATCCGAATCTCGGCCGGGGTCTCGAAGCGCGGGCCGATCGTCTGCCAGTAGACGCCGCCGTCGACCGGCGCCTCGCCGCCTTCGGCCCAGGCGGCGACCAGCTCGGCGCGCCAGTGGGCGGCGAAGCGCGGCGCCGAGTGGGCGCGGGTGTCGTCGAAGATCGAGGTGGAGACGTGGAGGGCGATGAAGTCGTCGGGGCAGACCAGCGAGCCGACCGGGAGGTCGGTGCGCAGGCTGCCGACCGAGGCGATCGCCAGCACCCGGTCGCACCCCTGCTCGGCCAGCGGCCGCAGGTTCGCGGCGTGGTCGATCTGGTGCGGAAGGACGTAGTCGGCGGCGCCGCCGTGGCGCTGCACAACCGCCGCCCCGTGCTCGGCCGCCGCCGCGGCGATCTCGCCGCCGCCCGGACCGAGCGCGTTGGAGCCGAGGATGACCGCCAGTCGTCCCATCGCGGCATCGTATGCGGCGCGGTCAGTCGCGGCGACGCGCGCGGAGCGCGGCGACGGCGTCGTCGTGGTCGACGATCGGCGGCGGGTAGCCGAGCCGCTCGAAGCCTTCCATCAGCCAGGGCCGGAAGATCGCCTTGCCGCGCACGTACGTGAGCTCCGTGACCCAGCGGCGCACGTAGACGCCGTCGGGGTCGAAGCGCTCCGCCTGGCGCACCGGATTCAGCACCCGTTGCGGCCGCGTGTCGTTGCCGGTGCCGGCGACCCACAGCCAGTTGCCCGCGTCGTCGGCGACCTCGCCGTCGGTGAGCAGGTCCCAGAACTGCCGCGCGCCCTTGCGCCAGTCGAGGTCGAGGTCCTTGGTGAGGAAGGAGCCGGCCGCGAGGCGGGCGCGGTTGTGCATCTTGCCCTCGGCTGCCGGCCGGCGCATCCCGGCGTCGACCAGCGGGTACTCGGTGCGGCCCTCGCGCCACGCCGCGAAGGCCCGCTCGGAGCGCGACCAGCGGTCGCCGCGCGGACGGTAGTCGCGGCGCGGGAGGTCCGGGAACGCGGCGAGCACCTGGTGGTGGAAGTCGCGCCAGCACAGCTGCCGCACGAAGGCGGCGCCACCGGGCTCGGCGCGCGCCGCCGCGGCGACCTCGCGCGGGCTGACGCAGCCCCAGCGGATGTGGGCGCTGAGGCGAGCGTCGCCGGCGTGGTCAGCTTTCGCGGCGTGGGGAGCTCCTCGCGCCAAGGCGGGGCGCTCCAGTCGGCGGCGATGTGGCGCTCGTCCGGATCCACCTCGCGGGCGACCTTCGTCGCCTCCTCGACCACCTGACCGCCGCCGCAGGAACAGCCGCGCGTCCATCGCCCGCAGGCGCCCGTCGAGGTCGATCAGCGCCTCGCGCATGTAGGCGACGCGGTTGGGGGCGGCGAAGCGCGAGCCGAGGATCGCGTCGTCGAGGACGAACAGCGGCACGGTCCGCGCGACCCGCGACGCGCCCCAGAGCGCCGGATTGTCGGTCACCCGCAGATCGCGCCTGAAGAGGACGACTGCGGTGCCGGCCGGCATATGGTCAATCTATGCCCGCTCCCGAGCAAGACGAAAACGACCGCGCGCCCGGGGACCGGCCCTCGGGGCGCGACGAGACCGAGGAGGAGCGCCTCGACCGCAACCTCGGCGAGCTCCTGCAGGAGCTGCGGGTCGCGCTGCCCGGCGTGCAGGTGCTGTTCGCCTTCCTGCTCGCGGTGCCGTTCCAGAAAAACTTCACCACGGCGAGCGACTTCGACAGGAAGATCTACTTCGTGACGCTGCTGCTGACGGCGCTTTCGGCGGCGCTCCTGATCGCGCCCTCGGCCTACCACCGGCTCACCTTCCGCTACCAGCAGAAGCACCGGCTCGTCTTCGTCTCCAACCGGCTGGCGATCGCGGGGCTCGGGGTGCTGGCGCTGGCGATGACCTGCGCGATCATGCTCGTCACCAACTTCCTCTTCGGCACCGTCGCGACCACCGTGGTGACGACCGTCCTGGTGCTGACGATGTTCTTCCTGCTCTGGGCGGTGCTGCCGTTGCGGCGGCGGCTCAGGTACAGGGATGAGGGTCTGCCGCTCCTAGATCCGCCGCGAGACGGCTGATCGCCGCGCTCAGCGGCTCGAGCAGCGCCAGCCCCGGCGCCTGGCGACGGAGCATCGAGGCGTCGGCTTCCCAGACCTCGAGCTTCACCGCGAGGGGCGTGTCGTACTCGTCGGCGACCTTGATGCCGTCGGCCTCGATCGCCGCGTGCAGCGTCGTCATGTTGGCGAGCTTGTCGGCGGCGTAGATCGGCAGGGCGTCGCCGTCGGCGGCGGCGACGCGGGCGCGGTGCTCGTCCTTGCGGTCGCGGTAGCGCTCGATCGACTCGTCGTCGGAGAGGGCATCGACCAGGTCGGCGATCTTCGAGCCGAATTCCGCCCGCAGGTCCTCGACCGTGGTGTCGGAGTCCTCGACCACGTCGTGGAGGAGGGCGGCGGCGAGGACCTCGTCGGGGTAGCCGTGCCCGGCGAGCGTCGCCGCGACCATGCGGGGGTGCTCGATGTAGGGGAGGCCGCCGCTGCCGTTGCGGATCTGGCCGGCGTGATCGGCGCTCGCCTTGGCGAGGGCGCGGGAGATCAGCTCGGAGCGGGCGGCGGCGGCGTCGATCGGGGCGGTGTCGATCGGGCTCATCGGCGCGCGAGGTCAGATGGCCGGCGCCGGCGTCTTGCGGTCGTCGGTCACACCGGCGGTGACGCCCGCCGCGTCGATCTCGACGCTCGTCCCCTCGCGGGCCATGGTCACGGCGCCCGGCGCTCCGCCGCGCGCCTCCCATTCCGCCGCCGCCCGGACCCCGTGGGCGTCGAGCCAGTCGTCGGAGTGGAGCGGGTCGTGGTGGAAGAGCAGCGTGCGTCGCGCGCCGGTCCGCCGGGCGAAGGCCAGCGAGTGCGAGAGCGCCGGGTGCCCCCAGCCGAGGTGGTCCGCGTACTCCTCGTCGGCGTACTGGCCGTCGTGGATCAGGAGGTCGGCGTCCTGGGCGAGGGCGAAGCCGGAGATCCACTCCGGCTCCAGCGTGTCGAGATCGGCGCCGAGGGCCGGCTCGTGGTCGGGGATGTAGGCGAGCGACGCTCCCGCATCGTCGATCCGGTAGCCGAGCGTCGGTCCGCGGTGGGCGACCGAGGCGGCGGTGATCGTCGCCGAGCCGATCTCCCACCGCTCCGGGCAGGCGCGGAAGGAGACGTCGCAGGGCAGCTCGCGGACCTCCACCGGCGAGAGCGGCGCCGAAATGTAGCGGGCGATGCGGTCGCGCAGGCCGGCCTCGGGCGAGGCAGGCCCCCAGATGACGACCTCGGCCTGGGAGCGGAAGAGCGGCTCGAAGAAGACCAGGCCCTGGATGTGGTCGAGGTGGAGGTGGGTGAGGAGGATGTGGAGGCGGTCGACCTCGGGCGGGAGGGCGAGGCCGAGGTTGCGGATGCCGGTGCCGGCGTCGAGCGCCAGGAGGGAGCCGTCGGCGAGGGTGACGCCTACGCACGACGTGTTGCCGCCGTAACGGATCGTCTCCGGACCGGGGGAGGGGACCGAGCCGCGCGCCCCCCAGAGGTCGACCTTCACGCCGGGGCCCCGTTCGGGCGCGCCGCCGCGCCGTTGGCCGCGCCGGCCGATGTGGCGGCACCCGCGGCGTTGGCGATCGCCTCGGCGGCGGGTCGCTCCTCGGTCGGGAGGCTCCCCTCGGCCGGCCAGAGGATCGCGATCGCGCCCTGCGAGCCGTGCGCGGTGAGGATCGGGAAAGCCGAGCATTCGACCGCGTGCACCCCGCCGTCGAAGGTCCGCACGCCGAAGGTCGCGTGCGCCGGCCGCCCGTCGCGCACCGCTCGCACCACCGGCAGCTCGTCGTAGGGAATCGTCTCACCGTCTCCGTCGTAGGGGCCGAAGAGGCCGCCCCACTCGGTCGGCCCGACGTGGCCGACCTCGTCGAAGCCCTTGCCGAGCAGCGTCCCGGCGGCCTCGTTGTAGAAGACCAGCAGCCCACCCTCGTCGACCAGGAAGGCCGGCGTGGAGAGAGCCGACATCAGATTCCTGGCAAGGATCAACTCGAGCGGCTTTTGCGACACAGGCGACACTCTAATTCGTGATTTGCGGATTCCGAGGGCCGACGCCCGGGATCGCGACAACGACTACGCTTCCCGCCCCCGGCATGCGTGAGCCAACTCGCACCTACTGCATCGCGATGGCGCTAAACCTCCCGGTCGCCCGTTGGGCGCGGCTCGAGGTGAGCGGCGTCGAGACCCTGCCCGCGAGTGGCCCCCTGCTCCTCGTCGGCAACCACGACAGCCACTGGGATCCGGTGATGATCGGGGTCGCGGCGCGCAAGCGGCGGATGATCCGGGCGCTCGCCAAATCCCAGCTCTGGGACGTGAGAGGGCTGGCACCGATCCTGAACGGCATGGGGCAGATCCCCATCGTCCGCGGGGCGGGCGACGCCCAGGCGCTCGCCAACGCGATCGAGGCGCTCCGCGGCGGCTCCTGCGTCGGCGTCTTCCCCGAGGGCACCCGCTCGCGGGGCAAGGTCCTGCGCGCCCGCAGCGGCGTCGGGCGCCTCGCGCTCGAAGTTCCCGAGGCCCACGTCAGCTGCGTCGCCATCACCGGCACCGCCGATCTCACCGGCTTCCCCCGTCGCCCCCAGATCAACGTCCGGTTCTTCGACCCGGCCGGCGGCCAACCGCGCCCCGACGAGGACCCCGGCGAGCTCTCCTCCCGCCTCCTCGCCGAGATCCGCGCGATCGCCCCGCCCGCGCTCAGCTACCGCAAGCGCTGAGGTGTCGGGGCGGCGCTCCGCTCCGCACCCACTTCGGTTCGGGCCGTCCGCACCACTTCGGCTCGGGCTGTCCTCATTACTTCGGGCCCGGCCGTCCGCATCACTTCGGGCCGGGCCGGCCGCACCACTGCGGGCCGGGCCGCCCGCACCACTTCGCGGCGCCGGCGGCTGTCCTGGGCGCCTCATGGGGGTCCTGGCAGGCTGTGACCCCCATGAGGCGCCCAGGACGTGAGGCTTTCGTGGGGGAGGCGGCGAGGGTCCGTCACGATGTCCACGGGTCCGCGACGAACTACGGGATCGCGTCAGGGTCTCCCAAGGATCGGTCCCCCGCGAGGGCCGCCACGGCGAGCCTGTGGAGCTTTACCGCCTCATTGGGACGGTAAGGCTCCACGGGCGCCTGTGGCGCCTAACTCGCGTATGGAGCGAGTTAGGCGCCACGGCAGAGGCCCGGGTGGTGGGATGGCATGAGGAAGACGAGAGGAAGCGTGGCGTTCTCAGCGTCTTCGTGACGAGGCCTGAGTTCGGTGACGGTTCCGTGAGCCTCCCGTGAGCCTCCCGTGAGCCTCCCGTCCCACTCCCCCCGCACTCCCGTGACGCCTCCGTCCCGCCTGCCTCCCCCCGCACACCCGGCCCTCTCGGCCACGGCCACAGCCTGCCCGGGCCTTGGCCGAGAGGGCCGCGTCCCTTGGGTTCGGGCGTCAGCTTCCCCAGGCCGCGTCCCTTTCCCCCGGGCGCCAGCTTGCGAGGCCGCGTCCCTTTCCCCGGGCGCCAGCGCCAGGCCGCGGCCCTCCTAGCCCGCCGGCGTTCCGTTGCCTTTGAGGGCGGTCCAGGTGCCGCCGAAGGCGCTCTGGCCGTTGCCGTTCGCTTCGCCCGGCTGCTTGTCGCCGGTGAAGGTGTAGAGCGGGTGGCCGGCGTAGGTGACCTGGTGGCCGCCGTCGGCGCGGGTGACCGCGCCGAGGCGGGCGGTGCTCGTGCCGTTCGACGGTTGCGGTTCGCCGTTTTCGTCGAGTAGGGCGGCCATGCCTTGGCGCAGGCGCCTTCGCAGGTCGGAGATTCGCCGCCGTCGCCGCTGAACGCGTAGAGCGTGTGGCCTTCGGAGTCGACGAGGACCTCGCCGAGGCCGGTGGCGCTGCCGAGCGAGACGAAGACGGTGCCTTCTTCGGCGTTCGGCGGCGGTTTCGGGGCGGGGAGGGTGGCGGTCGTCTTCGCCGGGGCCGATGCCGACGAGGAGGTGCCGGAGCCGCCGCCGCAGCCGGCGAGCGCGAGCGTGGCGACGATCAAAGCGGCCGGCAGCGCGGCCGCGCGCAGGCTCACGTCGCGCCGATGTCCGCCCCACGGACCAGCGCCGTCGCCTGGGCGACCGGCGCCGTGAAGGTCCGGTTGCCGGCGTGCACGCCGACCTCCGCGGCCTGGGAGAGGTCGAGCGCCGAGCTCAGCTTCGCGTCGGCGTCGTCTCCCCAGCGATAGCGGAAGCTGCCGGCGGGATACGTCCGGCCCTTCGCGTCGCGCAGGAAGACGCGGCAGAGGGTGCCGGAGCGGACGCCGCTCACGTACATCTCGATCTCGGTGCCGAAGGCGTGGGGTTCGAGGGTTGCGTCGATGCTCACCCCTTTCGGCAAGGAGGCGAATTTCACCTCCTGGGTGGGCGAGCTTTCCCCGCCGCCCACCGGCAGGATCGCGATCGCCAGCACCGCCGCCACCACCGCCGTGGCGACGGCACCGCCCACGCCCAACCGGAAGCGGCGCCGCCGCCTCGCGCGGCCCTCCCTGGCGGATTCGGCCGCGATCTGCGCTTCGATCCGGGCGCCGAGGTCGGCGGGCGGACGCGCCGTCGGCTGCTCGATCCGGGCGGGATCGGCGAGCGGCAGCAGCGCCGCGACCCCCTCCAGCTCGCGCAGCTCCGCGCGGCACTCCTCGCAGCCCTCCAGGTGCGCGGAGACGGCCGCGCGCTCGTCGGGCGGCAGGTCGCCGAGCGCGTAGGCGCCGAGCGAGAGCTTCCAGTCGCGGTGGTCCTCAGTCCTCATAACCCATCTCCTCCAGCGCGACCCGCAGCGCCCGCAACCCGTAATAGACGCGGCTCTTGATCGTCCCCTCCGGCACGCCGAGCTCCTCGGCCACCTCGGAGTATGGACGGGCGCGGAAGTGCGTCTCCAGCAGGACCCGGCGGTGGTCGTCGCCGATCCGCCGCATCGCCTCCTCGACCTGCCAGGCGAGGAGTGCCTGCTCCAGCGGTTCGACGGACGGCTCGACGCCGCCCTCGGCGACGCGCGGCCGCGCCGCCCGCGCCCGCCCAAGGTCGATCACCACGTTGCGCAGGATCGCGAAGAGCCAGGTGCGCAGGCTGCCGATCTCGGGGTCGAACCGGTCGCCAGCTTTCCAGGCGCGGAGGAACGTCTCCTGGACGGCCTCCTCGGCGAGGCCGGCGTCGCCCAGCGAGCGCACGGCGAAGCCGTAGAGCTCGCCCGAGTGCGCGGAGTAGGCCTCGCGCACGTCCCGCTCGCGGGTCAGCGCGCCCAAGGTGCCCTCGTATGTGCCGGCCGAGTCATGTCGACCGTGGATACGCGTGTGGGGGCGGCGAGGTTCACCGCCCCGCGGAAGCCCGCTAGGCCTCGAGTTTGCCGATCTTGAAGATTTTCGTCCCGCAGTCGGGGCAGACCCCCTGGATTGCGGGGCGACCGTTCTTCATCGTCACCTGTTTGGCGTCTTTGATCTCGACTTTCTTGCGCTCTTTGACGCAGTAGCCCTCCGGCATGTCGAGGCCTCCTTTCCTGCCGCGGCGCGGCGTTTTCCCGCGTACGCCGCGGGCTGGATCGACCGAATGTACCCGAGATCGGCGACGCTGACGGGCGGAAACGTGCGAAATGCCACAATAGATTGACCGACCAGTCAATCAGTCCGTGGTCCGTTTGCTCTACGCTGCCCGTCGGTTCAAGACCCGCAGTCAGCCGAATCGCACTTAGCCCAAGGAGGCGCCTGAGATGCCCGAAGCAGTAATCGTCGACACCATCCGCACGCCGATCGGTCGCGCCTTCAAGGGCTCGCTCGCCTCGCTGCGCCCCGATGAGATGGGCGCCTTCGTGGTCGACCGCCTGCTCGAGCGCAACCCGGAGCTCGACCCCGCCTTGGTCGAGGACGTCTTCTGCGGCGTCGGCATGCCGCAGGGCCTCGAGGCCTTCAACATCGCCCGGATCATCTCCCTGCTGTCCGAGAAGCTGCCGCAGACCGTCAACGGAGTCACCGTCTCCCGTTACTGCTCCTCCAGCCTCGACGCGATCCGCCATGCCGGCAACGCGATCAAGGCGGGCGAGGGCGACGCCTATCTGGCGGTCGGGGTCGAGTGGGTCAGCCGCTTCAACGAGCGCACCGAGCCCGCCGGCGCCGCCGACCGCAACCCGGCGCTGATCGGCGAGAACGGCCAGCCCAACGCCTACATCGACATGGGCCTGACCGCGGTCAACGTCGCCAACAAGTACGGCGTGAAGCGCGAGGACATGGACAAATTCGCCCAGCGCTCGCAGGAACTGGCGGTCAAATCGCAGGAAGACGGGTTCTTCGACCGCGAGATCGTTCCGGTCGAGGTCGACGGCAACCAGGTGACGAAGGACGACGGCCCGCGCGCCTCCTCGACCCTGGAGAAGCTCTCGGAACTCGACGAGGCCTTCGGTGGGGGCGGCGTCACCGCCGGCAACTCCTGCCCGCTGAACGACGGCGCCGCCGCGGTGCTGCTGATGAGCGACACGAAAGCCAAGGAGCTGGGCTTGAAGCCCCGCGCCCGGATCGTCACCGCCGCCACCTACGGCAACGAGCCGGAGCTGATGGGCGTGGCCCCGATCGGCGCGATCAAGAAGGTCCTCGACCGCGCCGGGATGACGATCGGCGACGTCGACACGGTCGAGCTGAACGAGGCCTTTGCCGCCCAGGTCATCCCGATCATGGATGAAACCGGGATCGAGCTGGACAAGCTGAACACGCACGGCGGCGCGATCGCCCTCGGCCACCCCTTCGGGATGACCGGCGCCCGCATCATGGGCACGCTGCTGAACGGGATGGAGACCGACGACCACCAGGTCGGCCTGGAGACGATGTGCGTCGCCGGCGGCCAGGGCAAGGCGATGATCGTCGAAAGGGTCTGAGCAGGTCCAATTGATCGTTGTGTGACGAAGCGGCCCCATAGCGGGGCCGCTTCTTGTTTACATACCGATCCCATGGCCGATCTTTCCCAGGTCAAGCCGGAGCACATCCGCGAGTTCGCCGTGGGCAGCTTCCCTGCCGACATCGGCATCGAACCGCTGGAGATCGAGGACGACCACGCGCGCGGCCGCATCGTGGTCGAGAGCCGCCATCTCCATCCCGGCGGCTTCGTCCACGGCGGCGTCTGGACCGCCCTCGGCGACACCGTCGCCGCCTGGGCCACGTTCCGCGCGATCCCGCCCGGCTACGACTTCACCACCATCGAGCTCAAGCTCAACGTCTTCGGCGCCGGCCGCCTCGGCGACGAAATCGTCGCCAATGCCAGCCCCCTCCACGCCGGCCGCAGCACCGCCGTGATCGAGGTCCGCATCGACCGCATCCGCGACGGCGCCTCGAAACTCTGCGCCAACCTGGTCGTGAGCCAGTTCGTGATCCCGCCCGGGGATCACCTGGCGATCTGAGCTGGGCCGGCGCGGGCCGTCCACACCACTTCGCGGCGCCGGTGGCTGTCCTGGGCGCCTCATGGGGGTCCTGGCAGGCTGTGACCCCCATGAGGCGCCCAGGACGTGAGGGGTGCGGGGGAGAGCCGGTAGCTCACGTGATCGTGATGCGCGGGAGAAGGCACACCTCCGGCCGACCGGGGGCCGCCAGGGGCGGATCCGTGACGAAGATGCCGGGAACGTCACACGCCCGGGCGCCTTCCGTCCCTTTCCGGGCCCGGATCGAGGGTCCCCCGGGGTGCGGTCGTCCTAACCGGCGCTATAGGTCGGTTAGGACGACCGCACCCACGTCGCTGTTGTGCAACACGGGAGGAAGCGTGGCGTTCCCACGCTCTCCGTGACGAGGTCCCACCTCCGTCACGGATCGGTGACGGATCCGTGGGACTCCCCTCGCTCTCCCGTGACCCTCCCGTCACCCTCCCGCGAGTGTCCCTCCACACTCCCCCTGAGACCCGGCCCTCTCGGCCACGGCCACAGCCTGCCCGGGCCGTGGCCGAGAGGGCCGGGTCCCTCGGCCGTCCCTTGCCGCGTCCCTCGCCCGTCCCTCGCCGCCCCCCGGCGCCGGCCCGCAAGAGCCGCGTCCCCTTCCCAGTCCCCGCCCCCCGGCGCCAGCTTGCGAGCGCCCCGTCCCTAGCTGGCCTCACAACCCCTCGCGGATGCCGCCCATCTCGGTAAAGGCTTCGGTGGCGCCGCTCTCCGGGTTCTGCTCGTCGGCGATCACGTGGGAGACGGCGTTGATGAGGGCCAGGTGGGTGAAGGCCTGGGGGAAGTTGCCGAGGTGGCGGCCGGATTTGGCCTCGAGCTCCTCGGCGTAGAGGTCGAGCCAGCCGGCCATGAGGAGGAGGCGCTCGCAGAGCTCGCGGGCCCGCTCGCGCTCGCCGACCTCCGAGAGCGCCGAAACCATCCAGAAGGAGCAGATGAGGAAGGTGCCCTCCTTGCCGGAGAGGCCGTCGTCGGTCTCGTCCACCTTGTAGCGGAGGACGAGGCCGTTCTCCGTCAACTGCTCGGCGATCGCGTCCACCGTCGCGACGATGCGCGGGTCGTCGCCGGGGAGGAAGCGGTAGAGCGGCATCAGGAGGAGGGAGGCGTCGAGGGAGTCGGTGTCGTAGTGCTGGCGGAAGACGCCGTCGCGGCAGCCGCGCTCGCAGATCTCCGCCTTGAACTCGTCGGCCTTCGCGCCCCACCGGTCGGCGAGGTCGTCGCGCCCGATCTGGCGCGCCAGGCGCGCGCCGCGGTCGGCGGCCACCCACATGCTCACCTTGGAGGAGACGTAGTGCTGCGGCTCGCCGCGGGACTCCCAGATCCCCTGGTCGGGTTCCGGGAAGGACGCGATCGCTTTCTCGACCTGGTGGTAGATCAGCTCACGGTCGGCGGCCGTCCCGGCGCCGCGGAGCGCTTTTTCGTGCAGGTAGACGGAGTCGATCAGGGCGCCCCAGACGTCGTTCTGGCGCTGGTCGAAGGCCCCGTTGCCGATCCGCACCGGGCGCGCCCCGCCGTACCCCGAGAGGTGCTCGAGCGTCGACTCGGTCAGCTCCCGCTCGTGCCCGATCCCGTACATGATCTGCAGTTCGGGGTGGTTCTGGCACACCTTC
Source organism: Solirubrobacterales bacterium (assembly GCA_051986435.1). Lineage (GTDB taxonomy): Bacteria > Actinomycetota > Thermoleophilia > Solirubrobacterales > 70-9 > VAYN01. The sequence continues at coordinate 12,933 of JBPYFM010000239.1, forward strand.
AGGATGAAGCGCATGAAATCGCGCGCCTCCTGGTCGAAGCCGAGCGTGTGGAGCGCCCAGAGGCTGAAGGTCGAGTCGCGGATCCAGCTATAGCGGTAGTCCCAGTTGCGTTCGCCGCCCGGCGCCTCCGGCAGCGAGGTGGTCGGGGCGGCGACGATCGCTCCGGTCGGGTGGTGGGTCAGCCCCTTGAGGACGAGCGCCGAGCGCTGCAGGTGGATCCGCCAGGGGTGGTCCGGGAATTCGCCGTGGCGCAGCCAGAGCCGCCAGAATTCCTCGGTCGAGGCGATCCGTTCGAAGGCCTCCTCGGCGTCGGCCGGCCCGCTCAGCCCGCCCTCGCCCCAACTCAAGGCGACGAAGGCGCGCTCGCCCTCGCGCAGGTGCCGCTGCCCGCGGACCGCGCCGCCCTCGGTCTCCAGGTGCAGGTCGGTGCGCAGCTCGAGCGGCGGGCAGTGGTCCCCGCGCGCCACCATTTCGCCCTCCATCTCCGTGCCCGCGCTCCACGCCGCCGCGCCGCGCCCGTAGTCGAAGCGCGGCAGGCACTCCAACTCCACGTCGACCTGCCCGTCGATGCAGGTGATCGAGCGGAGCAGCGAGTGGTCGGACTCATGGGCGACGATCGGGGCGCCCTCGGTCGGTTCCCAGGAGGCGATCGACAGCGCGTCGTTGACCAGCAGCCAGCCGGTGTCGGTGACCCAGGTCGTCTCGACCACCAGCGTCCCCGGCCGATAGCGGCGGCTGATCGGCACGACGACGCCCGGCGGGCGCAGCGTCAGGTGTCCGGCGCCGCGGTCGAGCAGCGCCGCGAAGACGCTCGGCGAGTCGAAGCGGGGGAGGCAGAGCCACTCGATCGCCCCGTCGAAGGAGACCAGCGCCGAGGTGTGGCAGTCGGAGAGGAACCCGTAGCCGCCGATCAGCGGGAAGTCGTCGGTGCCGCGCACGGCGGCAAGCTAGCACCGCGAGGGGCGCCCGGGCGCGGCGCAAGTCGGCCGCTACGCTGGGAAATAGTGCACCTCGTCCCCGTCGCCCACGTGAGCGGCATCTTCGGTCCGCTCGAGCTTCTCCCGATGCTGATCGCCGCGGCGCTCTACGCGCGGCGGGCGACGACCCTTGCCGCGCGCGGCCGCCCGGTGCCGCTCGGGCGCCAGATCTGCTTCGCCTCCGGCCTCCTGGTGATCGCGCTGGCGCTGATCACGCCGCTCTCGGACCTCGCCGACGAACTCGTGATCGCCCACATGATCGAGCACCTCGCGATCGGCGACATCGCCACGCTGCTGATCGTCCTCGGCCTGACCGGCCCGCTGCTGCAGCCGATCCTCGCGATCCGCTTCTTCGACCGCCTGCGCGTCCTCTGCAACCCGCTGGTGGCGATGCCGATCTGGGCGTTCTTCATGTTCTTCTGGCACGCGCCGCCGCTCTACGACGCCGCCTACGGCACCTCGTTCGTCCACTTCGTCGAGCACGGGACCTTCATCGCCACCGGGATCCTCCTCTGGATGCCGGTCTTCGGCCCGCTTCCGATGCCGACCTGGTTCACGGCGGGCTGGAAAGTCGTCTACGTGATCGTGATGCGGCTGATCGCGACCGTGCTCGGCAACGTCCTGATGTGGGACGGGCAGGTGCTCTACGACGTCTACGCGACGGGCCAGGCGAAGCACCACATCGACGCGATCACCGACCAGTCGATCGCGGGCGTCGTGATGATGGTCGAGGGGGTCTTCCTCGGCCTCGGCGTCCTTGCCTGGTTCTTCTTCCGGGCGGCGAGCGAGGGGATCGAGAAGCAGCGGCTGCTCGACCTCGCCTTCCAGAACGGCGTGGAGCTGGAGCCCGAGCGGGCGCAGCGGGCGGTCGCCGCCGGCCACGGCGCGCGGCTCGAGGCACAGATCATGCGCGAAGCTTCACGGCGTGAGAATGTCCCCGCTGGATAGGGCGCGCGCCTGGCTCGTCACCGGGGCGCTCGGGCGCGGGACCGCGTTCGCGATCGACTTCGCGGTGGCGGCGCGGACGCTGTTGCGCGCGCGCCGTGGCTGAGGAGCGCGCCGTGGCTGGGGCCGAAGCCGGGCCGGAGCGGCGATTCCTCTAGGGTCAGCCGACGATGCAGACGACTCTCAAAGAGCTTCCCGAATCACGAGTAGAGGTCCAGGCCGAGGTCGAGGCCAAGGACGTCGAGCGCGCCGCCAACCGCACCGCCCGCGCGATGGCGCGCGAACTTCGCCTTCCCGGCTTCCGCAAAGGCAAAGCGCCGCCGAACCTGGTGATCCAGCGGCTGGGCTTCGCCGCCGTCCTCTCCGAAGCGATCCGCGACGCGCTGCCCGAGTGGTACGAAAAAGCGCTGCTCGACTCCGGGATCACGCCGATCGGCGACCCCGACATCGACATCGTCTCCTCCCCGGAGGCCCAGGGCGAGCCGCTGACCTTCAAATTCACCGTCGGCGTGCGGCCGGTGGCCGAGCTCGGCGAGTACAAAGGCCTCGAGGTCGGCAAAGAGGACAAAGAGGTCGACGAGGAGATCGTCGACACCGAGGTCGACCGGATCCGCGAGGGCTTCGCCCGTCTTGAGCCGGTCGAGCGCGCCGCCAAGGAGGGCGACGCGGTGCTGATCGACTTCGAGGGCTTCGTCGACGGCCAGGCCTTCCAGGGCGGCAAGGCCGACGACTATCTGCTGACGCTCGGCTCGGGCCAGCTGATCGACGACTTCGAGGACCAGCTGACGGGCGCGAGCCCCGGCGACGAGGTCGAGGTCGAGGTCACCTTCCCCGACGACTACCAGGAAGAGAAACTGGCGGGCGAGGACGCGGTCTTCAAAGTGAAGGTGAATGAGGTGCGGGAGAAAATCCTCCCCGAGCTCGACGACGACTTCGCCTCCGACGCCTCCGAGTTCGAGACCCTGGAGGAGCTTCGCGACGACATCCGCGAGAAAGTCGGCAGCGCGCTGAACAGCCGCTCCGAGGAAGACTTCCGCATCGCCGCCGTCGACGCGGCGGTCGAGAACGCGACCGTCGAGATCCCCGACGACATCGTCACCGCGCGGGCGACCGAACGCTGGGAGCGGATGGAACGCCAGCTCGCCCAGCAGGGGATGGACCCCAACATGTTCCTGCAGATGCAGGGGAAAACGCGCGACGAGCTGATCGCCGAATCGAAGCCCGACGCGGAGAAGGAGCTGAAGCGCGAGGCCGTGGTGACGGCGATCGCCGCGGCGGAGAGCCTCGATGTCTCCGACGAGGAGATGGTCGAGGCGCTGGAGCACTCCGCCGAACACGAACGCGTGACGCCGGAGAAGCTGCTGGAACGGCTGCGCGAGAACGGCCGCGACGCCGTGATCCGCGAAGACCTGTTGGCGCGCAAGGCGATCGAGCTGGTCGCCGAGCAGGCGAAGCCGATCCCGCTCGCCGAGGCCGAAGACCGCAAGGGCAAAGCCGAAGCGAAAGAGAAGCTGCTCGCCCCGGAGGGGGCCGAGGAGGGCGGCGACAAACCGGCCGGGAAACTGTGGACCCCGGGCGACGCCTGAGCCGCCGCAGGCCGGGCGAACTCCTTCTATAGAGTGCGCGCACGATGAGCCCTCTTATCCCCATGGTGGTCGAGCAGACCTCGCGCGGCGAGCGCGCGTTCGACATCTACTCGCGGCTGCTCGGCGAGCGGATCGTCTTCCTCGGCACGCCGGTCACCGATGACATCGCCAACCTGATCGTCGCCCAGCTGCTGCACCTGGAGTCGGAGGATCCCGACAAGGACATCAGCCTCTACATCAACTCGCCCGGCGGGTCGGTGTACGCGGGGCTGGCGATCTACGACACGATGCAGTTCATCAAGCCCAACGTGCAGACGATCTGCGTCGGGATCGCGATGAGCATGGGCGCGCTGCTGCTCTGCGGCGGCGCCGAGGGCAAGCGGATGGCGCTCCCCAACTCGAAGATCCTGATCCACCAGGTGTCGGCGGGCTTCCAGGGTCAGGCGACGGACATCGAGATCCACGCCAAAGAGATCATCGACGTGCGTCGGCGGCTCGACGAGATCATCGCCAGGCACACCGGCCAGCCCTTTGAGAAAGTCACCAAAGACACCGAGCGCGACTACTTCATGAGCGCGGACGAGGCGAAGGAGTACCACATCGTCGACCGCGTCATCGCTCACCATTAAGCGGTTTCCCGGGCTGCGCCTCGCGGCGGCCTCGGTCGCGGCCGTGCTGCTCCTCACCGTCCCGGCGGCCGCTTCCGTCCCGTTGGGCGCCAAGGACGGTGGGATCGAATGGTTCCGCCACGTCTTCCCGGTGCGCGGCCACCACGGCGAACGCGGCCCGGTAGGCGAATTCGGCGCGCCGCGTGACGGCGGCCGGATCCACGAAGGCTTCGACATCCTCGCCGCCTGCGGCACCGAACTCGTCAGCGCCGTCACCGGCAAGGTGCGCGAAGTCGGTTATGACCCGATCCTCTACGGCAACTACCTGCTGATCCACGGCGCCGAAGAACACCGGACCTACATGTACGCGCACATGAAGAAGCCGCCGCTGGTGAAGACGGGCGAGAAGGTGTGGGCGGGGGAGAGGGTCGGCGAGGTCGGCAAGACCGGCAACGCCCGCACCGTCGGCTGCCAGCTCCACATCGAGATCCACGTGAACGGCCGCCCGATCGATCCGAAGCCCGAATTGGAGCGCTGGGACCGGGAGAGCTGAGGGAGCCGGGCGGGGGCGGCTCCCGGAGCGGCCTGGGACGGCCGAGGGACGCGGCCCTCTCGGCCGCGACCCTCGCGGGTTGTGGCCGTGGCCGAGAGGGCCGGGTCTACGGGGAGAGGGTGGAGGGACCGAGGTGCGCCGGGATGCGCCGGGGCGCGCCGGGGACCTCCGCCGAGGGTCACGGGAGGGCGACGGATGAGCCACGGAAGGCCCACGGATGTGTCACCGAGGCGGGACCTCGTGAGGAAGACGTCAGGATCTCCACGCTTCCTCCCGTGTTGTCCAACAGTCACGCCCGCGCTGTCTGAGTTGACCGTGCTATGGCACGGTCAACTCAGACAGCGCGTTTTCGGGCCCTGATTCCAGGCCCGAAAAGCGCGATATGCCGCGCGGAAGCGTGACGTTCCCGGCGTCTTCGTCAACGAGATCCGCGATGTGTGACGTCTCCCCGACGGGACGCGCACCAAACTCCCACGAGCTGCGACGAAAGTCGGACTTCGCGCCGCCCCTGTGACGGCTCCGCACCGTCCCTCTCCCGCACCCCTCACGTCCTGGGCGCCTCATGGGGGTCACAGCCTGCCAGGACCCCTATGAGGCGCCCAGGACCCAACTCGGACGGCCACCATCTACCCTTCGCCCGTGCCCAACCCCTACGAAGTGGACGACCAAGGGCACCCCGCTGCCGAGGCCGATCCCGCTGTCGAAGCGGCGATCCGGCGTCAAGTCGAGACGACGCTGCGGGCGATGGCGCTGGCGACGGTGGTCGGGCTGGTCGTGATCGCGATCATCGCCGCGGTCGTGCCGAGCATCCGCGGGGTGATGATCCTGGTCGGGATCGTCTACCTGCTGAGTTCGCTCGGCGCGCGCTGGTACCTGCGACGCCAGTTCATGTCCAGGCTAAAGGGCCCGGGCGCGGGCGTCAGCTGAGCTCGCGTTCGAACCAGTGGTCGGCGATCGGCCCGTCGTTGTAGGCTGGGATCTCGCGATAGCCGAAACGGCGGTAGAGGGCGATCGCCGGGCCCATGTGGGAGGCGGAATCGAGGCGGACCGCGCGGCAGCCGTGCGCGGCGGCGATCTCCTCGAGGCGCTCCAGGAGGCGCCGGCCGAGGAAGCGTCCGCGGGCGACCGGCGCGACGTACAGGCTCTTGACCTCCGCCACCGGGGTGGCGAGGTCCCTGACCCCACCGATCGCCACCGACTCCCCTCCGTCCGAGACCAGGAGCAGCGCGCCCGTCGGCGGCACGAGGTCGGCCGGCGGCGCCTCCGCGGCGAGTGCCCCGTCGTCCGTGGGGAACCCCGCCGGGCCGAGGACCTCGTCGCGGACGTAGTCCCGGTACAGCGACTGCACTCGCGGATCGTCCGGCGCGACCCGCTCGATCTGTTCGCCGCGCTCGGTCAGACGTCCAGCTCGTAGGAGAGCCAGGTCGATTTCTCGCTCGTCATCGAGTCGTAGAGGCGCTGGGCGGTGTGGTTGTCGGGTGCGGTCGCCCACTCGAGCCAGGCGGCGCCGCGGATGCCGGCGACCACGCGGCTCGCTTCGATCAGCGCCCGCCCGACGCCGCGGCCGCGCGCCTCGGGCACGACGAAGAGGTCGTTCATCAGCACCGTCTCGACCGCCCGGGTCGAGGAGAAGGTCCAGTAGAGGCAGGCGTAGCCGAGGATCGCGCTGCCCTCGTCGCGGGCCGCCAGCAATTCGCCGTCCTCGCTCGGGGCGAGGAAGCGGCGGAAGAAGGCGCGGTTGCGCTCGTCGTCCACGTCATCGACCTCGTAGAAGCGCTGGTAGGCGGCGATCAACGGGAGGAGCGTCTCGAGCTCTTCCTCCCGGACCGCCCCGACATCGATCCCCTGGGCCATCCCCGGCAACCTATCGACGTGCAAGGCGTCCGTCACGCGCAGGGACCGCGCGGCGAGCGCCGTAAACCACCCCCTGTAACCGCCGGCGGGACCCGTTTAAGCTTTGGGACCCCCGCCGAAGGCTCCGATCGATTCGTCCCGTCAGGAGGGGATTCAACTGGCACGTCCAACCGACTCCAACGAGCAGCTCCTCTGCAGCTTCTGCGGGAAGTCGCAGCGCCAGGTCAAAAAGCTGATCGCCGGCCCCGGCGTCTACATCTGCGACGAGTGCATCGACCTCTGCAACGAGATCATCGACGAGGAGCTGACCGCGCCGCCGACCTTCGAGCTGGAGAACCTGCCGAAGCCGCGCGAGATCTACGACGTGCTGCAGGAGTACGTGGTCGGGCAGGAGGCCGCCAAGCGGGCGCTCTCGGTCGCCGTCTACAACCACTACAAGCGGGTGCAGATCGGTCAGTCCGACGAGAACGACGTCGAGCTCGGCAAGTCGAACATCATGATGTTGGGCCCGACCGGGTGCGGCAAGACGCTGCTCGCCCAGACCCTGGCGCGGATCCTGAACGTGCCGTTCGCGATCGCCGACGCGACCGCGCTGACGGAGGCCGGTTATGTCGGCGAGGACGTCGAGAACATCCTCCTGAAGCTGATCCAGGCCGCCGACTTCGACGTCAAGAAGGCCGAGACGGGGATCATCTACATCGACGAGATCGACAAGATCGCGCGCAAAGCCGACAACCCGTCGATCACCCGTGACGTCTCCGGCGAAGGCGTGCAGCAGGCGCTCCTGAAGATCCTCGAGGGGACGACCGCGAGCGTGCCGCCGCAGGGCGGGCGCAAGCACCCTCACCAGGAGTTCCTGACGATCGACACCACCAACATCCTCTTCATCTGCGGCGGTTCCTTCGCCGAGCTCGACAAGATCATCGAGCGGCGGGTGGGGGACCGCGGCGTCGGCTTCGGCGCGGCGATCACCTCACGGATCGAGAAGGACACCGGCGAGTGGTTCGAGAAGGTGCTCCCCGAGGACCTGATCGATTACGGCCTGATCCCGGAGTTCATCGGCCGCCTGCCCGTGATCACCGCGATCCACCAGCTGACCCGCGACGACCTCACCACGATCCTCACCGAGCCCAAGCACGCGCTGACCCGCCAGTTCCAGCGCTTCTTCGAGTTCGACGACATCGAGCTGGTCTTCTCCGACGACAGCCTCGAGGCGATCGCCGACCGCGCGATCGAACGGGAGACGGGGGCGCGCGGCCTGCGCTCGATCCTCGAGGAGACCCTCCTCGACGTACAGTTCGAGCTGCCCTCGCGGCGCGACGTCACCAAGTGCGTGGTGACGCGCGAGACGATCCTCCAGGGCCGTCGCCCGACCCTCGTCACCGAGGCCGCCCAGCAGGACATCGGCCCCGCCGACCAAGCGCTCGGCGAGGAATCGGCCTAGGCGACGATCGCATCGGCCTCGATCTCGACCTTCCAGCGAGGGTCGAGGAAGCCGACGACGGCGACAGCCGTGGCGGCGGGCGCCGCGTTGCCGAAGAACTCCTCGTGCACGACCCGCACCGCGCGCGAGAAGCCGATCTTCGGTTCGAATGGCGACCCACTGTTGACACGTTTGCGCACGGTCATCTTCGGGCGGAGCTTAAGGGGCCGCTCATCGGACCCCCTCTCTCACGAACAGCGGGGAGGTTCGTTCGGGGGTCCGATGAGCGGCCCATCAGAGCCGTTGCGAGGGTTCCGCCGAGGAGGAGCGCACCGCCGCTGAAGATCAAGGCGGTGCTGATCGACGACAGGCCGCCGATCAGGGCGACGCCGATCGCGCCGCCGACCTGGCGCGAGGTGTTGTTCACCGCCGAGGCGATGCCGGCGCGGTCGGGGCCGAGCGCCTCGGTCGCGCCCGCGACGAGGCCCGGGACGGCGAGGCCCATGCCGGTGCCGGCGAGGAAGAGGAACGCCCAGCCGATCGGCGAGTCGATGTGCGAGCCGCCGACGAGCGCGGCGCCGAGGTAGCCGACGCCGCTCGCCGCGAGCCCGAGCCCGGCCGGGAGCCGTGGGCCGACCCGACCGACGAGCCGACCGGTGAACGGCGTCAACACGGCGAGCGGCAGCGCGAGCGGCACGAGGGCGAGCCCCGCTTCGAGCGGCGAAAGCCCTTCGGTCTCCTGGAGGAAGAGGCCGAGCGCGAAGAGGCCGCCGAGCGTGCCCAGGTTCATCAGGCCGGCGCCGGCGTTGGCGCCGGTGAACTCGGCGCGGCGGAACCAACCGAGGTCGAGCAGCGGTCGGGTCGCCCGACGCTCGGCCGCGATGAACCCGGCGAAGGTGGCGATCGCCATCGCTATCCCGCCGAACGCCGGCCCACTCGCCAGCACGTCCTTGCCGCCGTCGATGAGAGCGAAGACGAGGGCGGCAAGGGCGGCGGTGCCGAGTATCTGCCCTGCCCAGTCGGGCCGCGCGCCCTTCGCCTTCGAGCCGTCGGGCAGGGTCACGATCCCACCGATCAGCGCCCCGACCACCAGCGGCACGTTCAGCCAGAAGATCGCGCGCCAGCCGAGCGGGCCGACGAGCACGCCGCCGAGGATCGGCCCCAGCACCAGGGCCGAGCCGCCGAGTCCGGCCCAGACGCCGATCGCCTTGGGCCGCCCGTCCGGGTCCGGGAAGAGCTGGTTGACGATCGCGAGGGAGCTCGGGAGGATCGCCGCCGCGCCGATCCCCTGCACGGCGCGGGCGCCGATCAGCACCGCTGCGTCGGGCGCCGCCGCGCAGAGCGCCGAGGCGCCGCCGAAAATCGCCAGTCCGGCGAGGAAGAGGCGGCGCGAGCCGGCTCGGTCGGCGAGGTCGCCCGCGCCGAGCATCCCGGCGGCGAGGACGAGCGCGTAGGCGTCGACCACCCACTGAAGCTCGGAGCGCGAGCCGGCGAGGCCGCTGCCGATGCGGGCGAGGGCGACGTTGACGATGGTCACGTCGAGGAGGACGAAGAAGTAGCCGGCCGAGGCGACGGCGAGGGCCGGGCCGCGGCCACGGGGGGTGTCGGAATCGGTCATGGATTCACCGTAGGGCCGAAACGATTCGGTCCCGGCCGAATCGTCGGCGTCCTAATCTGGGTTCCATGGCCACCGGTACCCAGACCGAGGTCCAGGCACGGGGCGACGTCGACATCGCCGCCGCCGCGGCGATGATGGCGGACCCGAGCCGCGCCGCCGTGCTGATGGAGCTGACCGACGGGCGCGCGGTGCCGCCGAGCGAGCTGGCGGAAGTCGCAGCGGTCTCGCGGTCGACGATGTCGGAGCACCTGGCGAAGCTGCAGAAGGGCGGCTTCCTCGCGGTCGAGCGGGCGGCCGGAACCGCTATTACCGGCTCGCCGGGCCGGAGGTCGCGACCGCGGCCGAGGCGCTCGCGGCGCTGGCGCCGCGCGCCCGGGTCCGCAGCCTGCGCCAGGCCAACCGGGCGGGCGCCCTCGGCGCCGCGCGCACCTGTTACGGACACCTCGCGGGGCGGCTCGGAGTCCGCATCACCGACGCGCTCCTCGACCGCGGCCTGGTCGAGCGCGAAGGGGAGGTGTTCTGCTCACCGAGCCGGGCACGGCGTTCCTCGTCGGCCTCGGGATCGAGCGACCGCCGCGCGCCGGCAGGTCCTGCAACGACTGGTCCGAGCGCCGCCCGCACCTCGCCGGCAAGCTCGGCGTGGCGCTGACGAGGCGCCTCTTCGAGCTGGAGTGGGTGAGGCGGACGGAGCGGCGGCGCGCGGTCGAGGTGACCGACGAGGGCAAGCGGAAGCTGGCCGCGCGCCTCTCGATCTGAGGTGTCTCAGTCGATCAAGGGGACCAGGAGGCGCGCCGCCGGCGAGCCCCCGCAGGCGATCCGCACCGTGCAGTCCTCGCTCGGTTCGTACTTGGCCGGGAACTGCCCGGTGATCGGGTCGGTCGGGTGCATCCAGCGGCCCCCGAGCACCAGGCGGATCTCCTCGCCCGCGCGGAAGAACGTCGCCGAGGGGCCGAGCGCGAACTCGACCTCGGCGACCTCGCCGGGCCCCAGCGGCCGCGGCGCGTCGTCGCGGTTGACCGGCGCGAACGGGCGCGAGAGCTCCGCGTCGCGGTCGCGGTGGGAGAGCTTCATCCAACCGGTCGTCACCCGGTCGAGGCCGAAGCCGTAGGAGCCCTCGAAGGGGACGAAGCGGCCGTCGCGCCACTTCTCCACGCCGGCGAAGAGGTTGGCGTCGGCGGCGCCGTCGAGGGAGACGCGCAGCCGCAGGGCCATCGGGCCGCTCAGCTCGAGGTCGCGGGGGACGCGCCAGGCCCAGGTCGCGCGCCCGTCGGCGGTGGCGAAGTCGACCTCGCCCGCCGCCGGGGCCTCCTCGGAAAGGCGACCGTCGCCGCCGAGGAAGAGCTCCGTCCACCGCACGCCCGGCGGCGGCCACGACTCGACGTGGCGCACCGCGTGGATCGTGTCGCGGTCCTCGCGCACCTCCAGCCGCACCGGCGGCTGCGCGTCCTGGCCGTTGTCGACGCCCTTCAGGAAGTGGTCGAAGAAGCGCTCCTGCGCTGCCAGGGCCGCCTCGGAGTAGTAGGTCGCCCACTTGCCGCTGCGGTGGGTGTAGAGCCAGCGCTGCTTCGACGCGACCCGCTCGAAGGCGCGGATCGAGCCGCGGCTGTGCAGGTTGTTGTCGGAGAAGCTGCCGCAGACCAGCATCGGCACCTCGACCTTGGACAGGTCGGGGGCGCGGCTCTCCCAGACGTCGTCGCGCAGCGGCCGGCTCAGCTGCTCCGCGCGCAGGTCGTAGGTGAGGCGGTTGTCCTTCAGCCCTTTCGCCCACATCGCGATGAAGCCGTCCTCGCGCACCCCGCCCGGGAAGAGCAGGTCCCGGTAGGGGTCGGTGAAGCCCTCCCAGGGGCAGATCGCCGCCAGCGAGGGCGGGTGCGTGGCGGCCGCCCCGTACTGGCTGAGGGCGAGGTAGGAGACCCCGTTCAGCCCGACCCTGCCGGTCGACCAGGGCTGGGCGCCGGCCCACTCGATCAGGTCGTGATAGTCGTCGGACTCGGCGGGGGAGAGGAGGTCGCCGGTGCCCTCGGAGGTGCCGGACCCGCGCAGGTCGCAGTTGACCAGGGCGTAGCCGCGCGGCACCCAGTGGGCCGGATCCGGGGCCTCCCAGCTCGTCCAGGCCGAGAACGCGACGGGCCCCGTCATGCGGAAGATCCGGTACTGCAGCGACGGCGTGAACCCGCCGCCGCGCCTCGGGGTCGGCAGGTTGTCCTTGCCGTAGGGATGGGCGCACATCAGCACCGGGTGGGGGTCGTCGCCGGGCGGACGGAAGACGTTGACCCGCAGCACGGTGCCGTCGCGCACCGTCACCGCGACGTCGCGTTCGAAGACGACCTCGGCCTCCGGCGCCGGCGCCACCGACACCGGGGGGCTCAACAGCCCGCGCAGCCGCGCGATCGCGTAACCAAGTCTCTGCCGGTCCAAGGCGCGGCACCTTAGCGGCGGCGGCCGCCGTTTCGACAGCTGTACGAGCGGTGATGGAGGACGGCGGCAGCGGCGGGTGCGCCCGGATATCTAGACTCGGCCGCATGGACGCCGCCAAGCGCACCCAGCTGGAGCAGAACACCCGCTACGAACCCGGGGAGATCGAGGCGCGGGTGTTCGAGGAATGGATGGAGGGCGGCTACTTCCACCCCGAGCCGACCGGCACGCCGGAGGAGAACTTCACCGTCGCGATCCCGCCGCCGAACGTGACCGGCGCCCTCCACATGGGCCATGCGCTGAACGGCTCGATGCAGGACGCGCTGGTGCGGATGAACCGGATGCGGGGGCGCAACACGCTCTGGATCCTCGGCACCGACCACGCCGGCATCGCCACCCAGGCGGTGGTGGAGAAAGAGCTGCGCGCCGAAGGCAAGACCCGCCAGGAGCTCGGCCGCGAGGCGTTCGTCGAGCGCGTCTGGGAGTGGAAAGAGGAGTACGGCTCGCGGATCGTCGAGCAGTACAAGCGCCTCGGCGCCTCCTGCGACTACGAGCGCGAGCGCTTCACCCTCGACCAGGGCTACGTCCGCGCCGTCTACCGAGTCTTCAAGCAGCTCTACGACAAGGGCTACATCTACCGCGACAACTACATGGTCAACTGGGACCCGGGGACGCGCTCGGCGATCTCCGACCTCGAGGTGGAGAACCGCGAGGTGACCGACTCGCTGTGGTCGATCGACTATCCGGTCGAGGGGTCGGACCGGGTGCTCACCGTCGCCACCGTGCGGCCGGAGACGATGCTCGCCGACACCGCCGTCGCCGTGAACCCCGACGACGAGCGCTACGCCGACCTGGTCGGCAAGTTCTGCACGCTGCCGCTGGTCGGCCGCCGCCTGCCGATCATCGCCGACGACCACGTCGATCCCGAGTTCGGCACCGGCGCGCTGAAGATCACCCCCGGGCACGACATCAACGACTTCGAGATCGGGCGCCGCCACGGTCTCGAGGAGGTCACCGTGATCGGGCCCGACGGGCGCCTCAACGAGGAGGCAGGCGAGTTCGAGGGGATGAGCGTGTCGGAGGCGCAGCGGGCGGTCGCGGCGCGGCTGCGCGCCGACGGCTACCTGCGCGACGAGCAGCCCTACACCCACTCGGTGCCGTTCAGCCATCGCTCCGGCGAGCGGATCGAGCCGCTGATCTCGCTGCAGTGGTTCTGCCGCATGGACGAGCTGGCGAAGCCCGCGATCAAGGTCGTCGAAGACGACGAGGTCCGCATCCAGCCCGACCAGTGGAAGCGCGTCTACCTCAACTGGATGGAGGAGATCCGGCCCTGGTGCGTGTCCCGCCAGCTCTGGTGGGGCCACCAGATCCCGGTCTGGTACTGCGGCGACTGCGAGGAGACGATCGTCGCCGAGGCGGCGCCGGAGCGCTGCCCGAACTGCGACGGCACGACGCTGCGCCAGGAGGAGGACGTCCTCGACACCTGGTTCAGCTCGGCGCTGTGGCCGTTCGCGACGCTCGGCTGGCCCGACGACACGCCCGAGCTGCGCGCCTTCTACCCGACCAGCTTCCTCACCACGGCGCGCGAGATCCTCTTCCTCTGGGTCGCGCGGATGGTGATGATGGGGATCGAGTTCCCCGGCGCGATCCCGTTTCGCGACGTCTACGTGCACTCGGTGATCCAGGCGCGCGACGGGCGGCGGATGTCGAAGAGCCTCGGGACCGGGATCGACCCGCTGGAGGAGATCGACGAGCGCGGCGCCGACGCGCTCCGCTTCGGCCTCCTGGCGATGTCCTCGACCCAGGACGTGCGCTATTCCGACGCCAAGGTCGAGCAGGGCTCCGACCTCGCGAACAAGCTCTGGAACGCCTCGCGGCTGATCCTGCTGAACGCGGCCAGGGTGGAGCCCGCCCCGCGCACGGCCGCGCTCGAGGACCGCTGGCTCCTCTCGCGCCTGGAGAAGACGATCGCCTCGGTGACCGAGAAGCTCGAGGGCTACGACTTCGCCCACGCCGTGCAGGAGTGCTACGGCTTCGTCTACGGCGACCTCTGCGACTGGTACCTGGAGATCGTGAAGCCGCGGCTCTACGAGGGCGAGGAGGACGTCTCGGCGACGCTCCTCTATGCCCTGGAGCGCGTCCTCGCCCTGCTTCACCCGACGATGCCGTTCGTCACCGAGGAGATCTGGTCCTTCCACCCGGCCCGCGACGGGCACCTCGTCGTGCACGAGTTCCCGGCTGCCGACGCGGCGCTCTTCGACGACGAGGCCGAGTCGGAGATCGCCGAAGGCATCGCTCTCACCCGCAGCCTGCGCGCCTGGCGCGATCTCGTCGGCGTCCCCGCCAAAGCGGTCCTGCCGGCGGTGATCGACGGGATGGCGCCGGCGGAGTTCGTCGGGCGGCTCTCGCGCTTCGCCTTCGACGGGGTCGGCGCCGATCCGGTCGCCTCGGTCGGTCCGGTGCGCGTGCTCGCCTCCGACGAGCTCGACGCCGAGGCCGTCGGCGAGCGGCTCGGCAAGCGCCGCGAGGAACTGAACGCGGAGATCCGGCGCGCCGAGCGCAAACTCTCCAACCAGGGCTTCGTCGCCAAGGCACCGCCGATCGTGGTCGAGGAAGAGCGCGGCAAGCTGGCGCGCTTTCGGGCGGAACTCGCCGAGCTCGGCTAGCCGTGCCGCTGCCCGCCGAACCGCTCCCCGAAGGGTTCGAGCCTGACGCGTACCTGGACTCGCTCGAGGCGGTCGGCTGGAAGCTCGGGCTCGACCGAATGTGGAAGCTGACGACGGCGCTCGGCCTGCCGCAGCGGCGGTTCGCCTCCGTCCACGTGGTCGGCACCAACGGCAAGTCCTCGGTGACGCGGATGATCGCGGCGCTGCTGGAAGCCCACGGCGTGCCCTCCGGTGCCTGCCTGTCCCCGCACACGACCCGCTGGACCGAGCGCACGCTGATCCGCGGCGAGGAGATCGCCCCGGAGGCGTGGGCCGAAGCGGTCGCCCAGGTCGCGGCGGCCGCCGCGGGCGTCGATCGCACGCTGGAGGAGGGGGAGGCGGTGACCGAGTTCGAGGCGGCGACCGCGGCGACCTTCGTCGCCCTGGCCCGCGCCCGGGTGAAGGCGGCGGCGATCGAGGCCGGGCTCGGCGGGCGGCTCGACGCGACCAACACGATCCCCTCGCGGGTCACCGTCCTGACCTCGGTCGGCCTCGACCACACCGAGTGGCTGGGGGAGAGCGAGCTCGAGATCGCCGCCGAGAAGCTCGCGGTGCTGCGGGACCAGTCGACGCTCGTGCTCGGACGGGTCTCGGCGCCGGTTCGCGAGCTCGCCGAACGGACCGCCGAGGAACGCGGCGCGACCCTCGTCGTCGCCCCCGAGGATCCCGGCCCCGGCGTCGAGCTTGCCGCCGCAGGCCCCTTCCAGCGCCGGAACTTCGCCCTCGCCACCGCCGCCGCCGAGGCTTTCCTCGGGGAGGTCGACCCGGAGCGGGTCGCCGCGGTCGCCGCCGGCATCCGCGTCCCGGGACGCCTGGAGATGATCCGCGAGAGCCCGCCGACCTTCGTCGACGCCGCCCACAACCCGGACGGGGCGGCGGCGCTCGCCGAGGCGCTCCCGGCGCTCGCCGACGGCAAGCCGGTCGTCGCCTGCCTGGCGATCCTCGCCGACAAGGATGCCCCGGCGATGATCGCGGCGCTGGCGCCGGCGCTGCGCAGCGCTGTCTGCACCGAGATCCCGCCGGCGGCGCTCCTCGGGCACGGCCGCCCCGGCGCGCGCTCGCGCCCGGCCCGAGAGCTCGCCGACCTCTGCGAGGCCAACGGCGTGGAGGCGGTCGCCGAGCCCGGCCTCGAGGCGGCGCTCCGCCGCGCCACGCAGCTCGCCCGCGCCGCCTCCGCGGGCGTCCTCCTGGTCACCGGTTCGCATTATCTGATCGGACCGGCGCGCGCCGCAGGCGGGGATCAGGCCTGACTGTGCGAGGATTCCTGCATGGACCGCAGCGCGGGCTCTGAACTGCTTTCGATGATGGCCCTGGTCGCCGCGGTGGTGGCGATCGTGATCCTCGTCTTCTTCGGCGTCGGGTATCTGTTCGGGAGGCTTTTCCTCTAGACATGGAGCCCCGGCGAGGGCCCGAACAGGATCGGACGCCAGTACGGCGAATACACTGCGCGATCCCCATCCCCGAAAGGGGGTAGACCCACATGGCACTAGCTATCTTCGGAATCACCAACTCGGGCCTCAACCTGGCCGCGACCCTCGTTCTGCTCCTGCTGATCGTGGTCTGGCTGGCGTTGATCGTCTACACGTTCTTCGACGCGCGCCGCCGGATCTCCGATCCGTTCCTGGTCGCCTGCGCGACGATCGCCTCGTTCTTCCCCTACATCGGCACGATCATCTACACGATCGTCCGCCCGCCGGAGTTCCTCGAGGACGCCCACGAGCGCGAGCTGGAGATCAAGGCCGCCGAGCTGCGCGTGCGCCAGCTGCGTGAGCAGAGCTGCCCGAACTGCGAATACCCGGTCGAGAAGAACTACCTGCGCTGCCCCAACTGCCAGCGCCGGCTGAAGGACCCGTGCCCGACCTGCGGCGAACCGGTCGACCCGCGCTGGAGCCTCTGCCCCTATTGCGAGACCGCGCTCGCCGGCGCACGCTCGCCGCAGCCGCGCCGCGGCGGCCGCCGCCCTGAAGAGGAGCGCGAACGCGAACGCGACCGCGAGCTGGAAGAAGCCGGCGCCGAACCGAAACGCCGCCCGCGCAAAAAACGCACCAGCGCCCCCGCGAGCGAAGGCTCCGGCCCCGCCGCGGCGGAAGGCTCCGGCCGACCCAAATCTTCGGGCACCCGCAAATCGGGTTCCGCCCGCAGCGCCTCCCCGAAAGAGGCGCCGACCACCGAACAAAAACAAAGGAGCCCACGCCGTGAGCCGGACCCTGATCCTCGTCAAGCCTGACGCCTTCGAGCGCAACCTGACCGGCGAGGTGATCGCCCGCTTCGAGCGCAAGGGTCTGAAGATCGCCGCCCTCAAGCTGATGACGGCAACCGAGGAGATCGCCAACCAGCACTACGCCGAGCACGCCGAGAAGCCCTTCTTCGGCGAGCTGGTCAGCTTCATCACCGGCGGTCCGCTGGTGGCGATGGTGGCGGATGGCCCCGAGGCGGTCCCGGCCGCGCGCCAGCTCATCGGCGCCACCAACCCGGTCGAGGCGGCCCCCGGCTCGATCCGCGGCGACTTCGCCCTCGAGGTGACCTTCAACATGGTGCACGGCTCCGACTCCGACGAGTCGGCCGAGCGCGAGATCGGCATCTGGTTCCCCGAGTTGTCCTAGCCTCGGGCTCGCCCCAGCGGCGCGAGATCCTTGCCAAGCTCGGGCTCGAGTTCGACGTAATCGTCCCCGGGGTGGAGGAGCTCGACTTCGGCGACCCCGAATTCCTCGTGATCGAGAACGCGCGCCGCAAGGCGCGCGCGATCGACCGCCCGCCGGGCGCCTTGGTCATCGCCTGCGACACCGACGTCGTCCTCGACGGCGAGGTTCTAGGCAAGCCCACCGACGCCGCGGACGCCCGCCGCTACCTCGACCGCATGTCGGGCCGCGGCCACACCGTGATGAGCGGCCTCGTCGTCCTCGAAGAGAACGGCGAGGAGAGCAGCGGCCTGGAGCGCTCCGAGGTCGTCTTCAAGGACATCCCCGACGCCGAGAAGCAGCGTTATGTCGCCTTCGGCGAGTGGGAAGGCCGCAGCGGCGGCTACGCGATCCAGACCCTGGGCTCGAGCCTGGTCGAGAGGCTGGAGGGCAGCGTCTCGAACGTGGTCGGTCTCCCGGTAGGCCTGCTGGCGCAGTTGGCGCCGCAGTTGTTCGAGCGGCGATAGGGCCGGTTGCGGGCGAGGGCCGGGGCCTCGCAAGCTGGCGCCCGGGGGCGGCAAGGGGCGGGAAAGGGACGAGGAAAGGGACGGCCGAGGGACGCGGCCCTCTCGGCCACGGCCCGGGCAGGCTGTGGCCGTGGCCGAGAGGGCCGGGTCTTCGATGAGTGGAGGAATGGACGCGGGGGCGTCACGGGGGAGCGACGGGAGTCCCACGGATCCGTCACCGATCCGTGACGGAGGTGGGACGTGGTCACGGAGAGCGTGAGAACGCCACGCTTCCTCCCGTGTCGCACAACACCGACGGGGGTGCGGTCGTCCTAACCGACCTATAGCGCCGGTTAGGACGACCGCACCCCGGGGGACCCTCGATCCGGGCCCGGAAAGAGACGGAAGGCGCCCGGGCGTGTGACGTTCCCGGCGTCTTCGTCACGGATCGGCCCCTGACGGCCCCCGGT
>JBPYFM010000240.1:0-6346 GCA_051986435.1 Solirubrobacterales bacterium
GCCAACGCCGCGGGCAAAAAACGCCGCGTGGTGATCGACTCGCAGGCCGCCCGCCGCGATCAGATGGGCGGGCCGCCGCCGCAGCGCCCGCCGCGCCGCCGCGGTGGCCGTCGTCGCCGTCCGCTGCTCGAGGAGCCGCCGGCGACGCCGACCGCGCCCGCCGAGCCCGAGGCGACGAAGGTCAACTCCGGCGCCACCGTGCGTGAGCTGGGCGAGGCCCTCGGCCTGGCCCCGGCCGAGGTGATCAAAAAACTGATGATGATGGGCGAGATGGCGACGCTCACCCAGACGCTCACCGATGAGTCGATCCGGGCGATCGCCGACGAGTACGACCGCAAGATCGAAATCGTCACCGCCGCCGACGAGGAGCCCGAGGAACCGGAGTTCGACGACGCCGACGACGACCTGGTCGACCGCCCGCCGGTGGTCACGATCATGGGCCACGTCGACCACGGCAAGACCTCGCTGCTCGACGCGATCCGCGAGACCGAGGTCGCCGCGGGCGAGGCCGGGGGCATCACCCAGCACATCGGCGCCTACCAGGTCCACCACGAAGACAAGACGATCACCTTCCTCGACACCCCGGGTCACGCCGCGTTCACCGCGATGCGCGCCCGCGGCGCCAAGGTCACCGACGTGGTGGTCGTGGTGGTCGCCGCCGACGACGGGGTCATGCCACAGACCAAAGAGGCGATCGACCACGCCCGCGCGGCCGACGTGCCGATGCTGGTCGCGGTCAACAAGATCGACAAAGAGGGCGCCAACCCCGAACGGGTCCGCACCGAGCTGGCCCAGGAGAACATCACCCCGGAGGAATGGGGCGGCGACGTGATCTTCTGCGACGTCTCGGCCAAGAGCCATGAAGGGCTCGACAACCTGCTCGAGTCGATCCTCCTCGTCACCGAGCTGGAGGAGCTGTCGGCGAACCCCGACGCGCCCGCCTCGGGCAACGTGATCGAGTCCCAGCTCGACCCGGGCCGCGGCCCGGTCGTCACCGTGCTGGTCGCCCGCGGCACGCTCCGCGTCGGCGACTCGCTGGTCGCCGGCCCGCAGTGGGGCCGCGTCCGCGCGATGCACGACTTCCGCGGCGAGGTCGTCACCGAGGCCGTCCCCGGCATGCCGGTCGAGGTCCTCGGCTTCGACGGCGTGGCCGACGCCGGTGAGTTCGTGCAGACGGTGTCCAACGACCGCGAGGCCCGCCGCCTCGCCCAGGAGCGCGCCGACCGCCTGCAGCGCGAGGCGCTCGCCCGCCGCAACGCCCGCAAAGTCAGCCTCGACGAGGTCTTCGCGCGCGCCCAGGCCGGCGATATCAAGGAGCTCAACATCGTCCTCAAGGCCGACGTCGCGGGCTCCCTGGAGGCGCTCCAGGACGAGCTCGCGAAAGTGCCGCAGGAGCGGGTCGCGATCAACATCATCCACTCGCAGACCGGCGGCATCAACGAGTCCGACGTGATGCTGGCCTCGGCCTCGGAGGCGATCATCATCGGCTTCAACGTGCGGCCGCTGGCCGACGCGCGCCGCGCCGCCAACCGCGAGGGCGTCGACATCCGCACCTACTCGGTCATCTACAAAATCACCGAAGACCTGCGCAACGCGATGGAGGGCCTGCTGGAGGCGGTCGAGGTCGAGGAGACGGTCGGCGAGGCCGTCGTCAAAGAGACCTTCAAAGCCTCGAAAGTGGGTCGGATCGCCGGCTGCCAGGTCGCCGAGGGCAAAGCGGTGCGCTCCGCCAGCGTGCGCCTGCTGCGCGAGGGCACCGTCGTCTGGACCGGCAAACTCGCCTCGCTGCGTCGCTTCAAAGACGACGTGCAGGAGGTCGAGGAAGGCCAGGAGTGCGGCATCGTGCTGGAGGGCTACGCGGACGTCAAAGAGGGCGACGTGATCGAGTTCTTCCAGACCAAACAGGTCGAGCAGACGCTCGAGTAGGAGGAGGTGTAGCGCCGTGCCCGGCAACGTCCGCCCTCTCTGGCCGGCCCTCGCCGCGCCCGGCTGCGTCCTCGACTGCTCGACGTGGCTCTGCCACGCCTTCGAGCCTGTGTCCTTGCCGGACGCGCCGATTGCTGCGCCAGAACCGGCCGCCCGCCACCGGGCACGGCGCTAGTGGCCGGCGCGCGAATGCGGCGGGTCGACGAGGCGCTGCGGGAGGTGGTCGCCGCGGCCGTCGCCGAACTCTCCGACCCGAGGCTGGGTTTCGTCACGGTGACCGGTGTCGAGACCAGTTCAGATCTCCGCACCGCAAAGGTATTCGTGAGCGTTTTTGGCGACTTGACTGAGCGCGACGCTACGCTGGATGCCTTGCGTTCGTCCCACGGGGTGATCCAATCGAAGATCGCTGCCGAGACCCGGATGAAACGTACGCCGACCTTGACCTTTCATTACGACGACACGATCGAGAAGGGAGTGCGGATCTCCCAGCTCCTCGACGGGGGCGGGGAGGACGACGAGCGATGAGCGACCTCTCCACCGCGGAGATCAAGGCCGTCGCCGATGGCGCGGCGCCCGATCGCGGCATCCAGAGCGACCTCGAGCGCATGGTCGCCGAGCTGCGCTCCCACGACCGCTTCCTGTTGACCGCCCACGAGGGCCCCGACGGCGACGCGCTCGGCTCGCTGCTCGGCATGCACCACCTGCTGAAGAAGGTGGGCAAGGACTCGGTGATGTTCCTCGCCGCGAAGGAGTTCCCGCTGCCGGTCGAGTACCGCTTCCTGCCGCTGGAGGAGGTCTTCCACGAGGCCCCCGCCGACATGGCCGACCGGGTCATCGTCTTCCTCGACTGCGGCAACATCGACCGCATGCCGGTCGACTTCCTCACCAAGGGAGCCAACCGCAAGCTGAACATCGACCACCACCACGACAACACGCGCTTCGGCGACGTCGACCTGGTGATGCCGGAGGCATCCTGCACGGCGGAGATCGTCTACGACATCGCCCACCTGCTGGGCGTGCCGATCGACGCCGAGATGGCGATGCCGCTCTACGTCGGGCTGATCACCGACACCGGCAAATTCATGTACGAGAACACGAACGCCCACACCCACCGGGTGGCAGCCGAGCTGATCGACGCCGGCGTCGACGTCGACGACACCTACCGGCGCCTCTACGAGCACGTGCCGATCGAGAAGCTGCGGCTGGTCGCGCGGGCGCTGAACGGGATCGGCCGGCACTGCGACGAGCGCCTCGTCGTCAGCTACATCACCGCCGAGGACTACGCCGCGACCGGTGCCGGCGAGGAGATGACCGAGGGCGTGATCGACCATCTGCGCTCGATCGAGGGCACCAAGGTCGCCGCCGTGATCCGCGATCTCGGCAACCGCGGCCGTGCCGCCCGCAAGGTGAGCCTGCGCTCCTCGGAGGGGGACGTCGACGTCTCCGCGATCGCCCGCAAGCAGGGAGGAGGCGGCCACAAACGCGCCGCCGGGTTCTCCACCGACGACGACCTGGAAACGCTCGTCGACTTCCTCTGCGGCGAGGTCAAGGCGCAGCTCGGCGACTGAGCGCCGGGCTGGACGGCCATGGCACAGATCGACACCGCCGGGGCGGTGCTGCTCCTCGACAAGCCGGCGGGGAAGACCTCCCACGACGTGGTCGCCGCCGTGCGCCGCGAGCGCGGCGTGAAAGCCGGCCACGCGGGGACCCTCGACCCGTTCGCGACCGGCCTGCTGCTGGTCCTCCTGGGCAAGGCGACGCGGCTGCAGCGGTTCCTCGTCGGGCTGCCGAAGACCTATCTGGCGACCGCGCGGCTGGGCTGGACCTCGACCACCGGCGACCCCGACGGCGAGCTGACCGAGACCGGGGTCGTCCCGCCATCGTTGGCGCTGCCGACCGGCACGGTGCGCCAGCGCGTGCCGATGACCTCGGCGGTCCGGGTCGGCGGCGAGCGCCTCTACAGGAAGGCCCACCGCGGCGAGACGATCGAGACGCCGGTCCGCGACGTGCAGGTGCACCGCGCCGAGCTGCTCTCCTCGGGCGATGGGTACGCCCACTACGAGATCGAGTGCAGCGCCGGCACCTACGTGCGCACGCTGATCGAGACGCTGGGCGACGCCTACTGCTCCGATCTGCGCCGTGTCGGGATCGGCCCGTTCCGGATCGAGGAGGCCGGACGTGAGGTCCCGGTGGCCGAGGTGGCGGAGCTGGTGCCAGCCGTGGGCGACGCGCTGCGATGATGTAGCGCCGTGCCCGGCAACGTTCACCCTCTCCGGCTTGCCCTCGCCGCGTCCGGCAGCGTCCTCGACCGCTCGACGTGGCTCTGCCACGCCTTCGGACCTGCGTCCTTGCCGGCCACGCCGATTGCGGCGCCGGAACCGGGCAAACGTGACCGGGCACGGCGCTCCCGCTGATGTCGATCAAGGTCACCTCGCTCGAGCAGGTCACGCCGCGCGCCCGCGACGTCGCGATCGGCACCTTCGACGGCGTCCACCTCGGCCACCGCGCGGTGATCGAGGGCATGGACACCGTGCTTACCTTCGAGCCTCACCCGCTCGAGGTGCTGAAGCCGGAGGTCGCGCCGAAGCTGATCAACTCGCTGGCGGTGAAGCGCGACGTGCTCGACGGCCTGGGCGTCGAGGAGCTGGTCGTCATCCACTTCGACGAGGAGTTCTCCCACCGCAGCGCCGAGAACTTCATCGAGTACGCGCTGATCGAGAAGCTGGGGGCGCGCCGCGTCGCCGTCGGCGAGAACTTCCACTTCGGCGCGAAAGCGCGCGGCACGCCCGCGATGCTGGCCGCCCACCCGGAGTTCGAGACCCGGATCCAGAAGATGGTCGAGGTCGACGGCGAGACCGTCTCCTCCTCGCGCGTCCGGGCCGAGATCGCCGCAGGGGACATGGAGGGCGCGCGCCGCTGCCTCGGCGTGCCCTACATGCTCGAGGGCGAGGTCGTCGGCGGCGAGCGGCGCGGCCGCGAGCTCGGCTTCCCGACCGCCAACATCATCCCCGACCAGCGCCTCGTCACGCCCGGCCACGGCGTCTACGCCGCCTTCGCCAACGGGCACCCGGCGGCGGTCAACGTCGGCACCCGCCCGACCTTCGACTCGAAGCTCGGCGTCCTCATCGAGACCCACCTGATCGACTTCTCCGGCGACCTCTACGGGGAGACCCTGCGCGTCGCCTTCGTCGAGAAGCTGCGCGACGAGATCGCCTACGAAGGCGTCGATCCGCTGATCAAGCAGATGCATGCCGACATCGAGGACGCCCGCCGCATCTGCGCCGATTTCACCGAGGCTGCCGCACGCGGCGGCTGAGGGCCTGCGACCCGACCGCTGTGCTACCTTGCTGCGAGCCGCGACCCGAGAGGGCCGCGCTTTTTACGTCATGAGCCTCACCAAAGAGAAAAAAAGCGAGCTGATCGGCAAGTACGGCCGCGGCGACAACGACACCGGCTCGGCCGAGGTCCAGGTCGCTCTGCTGACCGAGCGGATCAACGAACTCACCGATCACCTGCGCACTCACGCCAAGGACCACCACTCGCGCCGCGGCCTGCTGATGCTGGTCGGCAAGCGCCGGCGGATGCTCCGCTACCTCGAGCGGACGGACCTGGAGCGCTACCGCGCCCTGGTCGCCGACCTCGGCCTCCGTCGCTAGCGATGATCGCAGTCGGCGACGCGGCCCCGGACTTCACCGTCAAAGACCAGGACGGGGAAGAGGTCTCCCTCGCGGACTTCAAGGGTCGCAAGGTCCTGATCGCCTTCTACCCGCTCGACTTCAGCCCGGTCTGCTCCGACCAGCTCTCCGTCTACCAGGACGGGATCAGGGGCGAGCTAGCCGACGCCGGCATCACCCTCGTCGGCCTCAGCGTCGACAGCCCCTACGCCCACAAAGCCTTCCAGGAGAAGCTCGGCATCGACACCGTCCTGCTCTCCGACTTCGAGCCCAAGGGCGCCGTCGCCAAGGCCTTCGACTCCTACATCGACGGCGCCGGCATCGCCAACCGCACCTTGGTCCTCATCGACGAGGACGGCAAGGTCGCCTGGACCTACGAGTCCCCGAGCCCGGCGGAGTTCCCCGGCCCGGACATCGTCCGCCAGGCCATCAGCGCTTAGCGGGCTGACGGCCGGGGGAGGCCGGCGCCGGGGCAGGGGGCGGCAAAGGGACGGCCGAGGGACGTGCCGAGGGACGCGGAAAGGGACGCGGCCCTCTCGGCCACGGCCCGGGCAGGCTGTGGCCGTGGCCGAGAGGGCCGGGTCTCAGGGGAGCGTGGAGGGACACTCGCGGGAGGGTCACGGGAGGGCGACGGGACCGTCACCGATCCGTGACGGAGGTGGGACGTCGTCACGAAGAGCGTGAGAACGCCACGCTTCCTCCCGTGTTCGTCAATGGTCAAGGATCTCCGTGTGGAGTTTTGGTCG
>JBPYFM010000241.1:0-4712 GCA_051986435.1 Solirubrobacterales bacterium
GGCCGGAGGTGTGCCTTCTCCCGCGCATCACGATCACGGAAGTCCGACCGCCTCACGTCCCTGTACCGGCTCTCCCCCGCACCCCTCACGTCCTGGGCGCCTCATGGGGGTCACAGCCTGCCAGGACCCCCATGAGGCGCACAGGACAGCCGCCGGCGCCTCGAAGTGGTGTGGACGGCCCACGCCGCCCGCACCTCGGACGGCCTCCCCACGGGAGCGCACCTCGGGCGGCCGCCCCCGCCCCGCACCCCTAAAGTGCGTCCGGCGCCCCCCGCCCGACCGCGTAGAGGATCCCGGCGAGGGCAAGGACCCCGCCGACCGTGAACTCCCAGGGGATCTGGAACAGCAGGTAGATCGCGACGCCGAGCAGGGCGAGCAGCGCGAGGGCGCCGACGATCGTGCGGGTGGTCATCGCGTCGACTCTACCCCCGCCGGGTAGCCTCGTCCGATGGACGACTTCGCCGAACCGGACTTCGCCGCGCGCCGCGCCGACATGGTGGAGCACCAGCTGCGCGAGCGCGGGATCCGCGACGAGCGGGTGCTGGCGGCGATGGGCGAGGTGCCGCGCGAGGCCTTCGTCCCGGAGCGCCGTCGCGACCTCGCCTACGCCGACGCGGCGCTCCCGATCGGCTCCGAGCAGACGATCTCCCAGCCCTGGATCGTCGCCGCGATCCTCCAGGCGCTGGAGCTGCGCGGCGACGAGCAGGTGCTGGAGATCGGCACCGGCTCCGGCTACTCGACCTGCCTCCTCGGCCGCCTCGCGAAGCACGTGGTGAGCGTCGAGCGTCACTCGAGCCTCGCCCGCGCCGCCGCCGAGTCCCTCCGCTCCTGCGCGGCCGACAACGTCGAGCTGATGGTCGGCGACGGCAGCCGTGGCGTTCCCGACCGCGCCCCCTTCGACGCGATCGCCGTCCACGCCGCCGCCCCCGCCGCGCCGCCCGCCCTGGTCGAGCAGCTCGCCGACGGCGGCCGCATGGTCGTGCCGGTGGCGAGCGGCAAGGAAGAGATGCTGACCCTCCTGCGGCGCGTCGGCTCGGACCTGGAGACGATCGCGATCGCGCCCTGCAGGTTCGTGCCGTTGATCGGGGCAGAGGGGTTCTAGGAGCCACATCGGCCGGGACGGGCGCGGGTGACCCCTTCCCTCACGAACTGCGGGAGGTTCGTTCAGGGGTCACCCACGCCCGGCTTTCGTGCTTCGTCCCAGCGCGATGCGCCGGCGTATCGTCAGGGCATGGTCGACGTGCGGGAGCTGGGGCCGATCGTGCAGGCGCCGATGGCGGGCGGGATCTCCACGCCGGCGCTGGCTGCGGCGGTGTGCGGAGCGGGCGGCTTCGGCTTCTTGGCCGCCGGCTATCGCGAGCCCGACGCCGTCGCCGCCGAGATCGCCGAGCTGCGGGCGATGACCGACCGCCCCTTCGGGCTGAACCTCTTCGCGCCCGCGGGTTCACCGGCCGACCCCGCCGCGGTCGAGCGCTACGCGGCGCGGATCGGGCACGAGGGCGAGCTGGGGGAGCCGCGGCATGACGACGACCACTTCGAGGCCAAGCTGGCGCTCGCCGCAGAGCTCGCCGTGCCCGTCGTCTCGACCACCTTCGGCGCGCCGAATGCCGCGCAGGTCGAGGAGCTTCACGCGGCAGGGTGCGCCGTGTGGGTCACGGTGACGACGCCCGCCGAGGCCGAGGCCGCGCTCGCGGTCGGTCCCGACGCCCTCGTGTTGCAGGGCTTCGAGGCGGGCGGCCACCGCGGCGCCTTCGACGATCGGGCGCCCGAGGACTTCGGCCTCCTGACGCTGCTCCGCCTCGTCGCCGGGTTGACCGACCTGCCGCTGATCGCCTCCGGCGGGATCTTCGACGGCGCCGGGATCGCCGCGGTCCTCGTCGCCGGCGCCGCGGCGGCCCAGCTCGGCACCGCCTTCATGCTCTGCCCCGAGGCCGCCACCTCGCCCGCCCACCGGGCCGCGATCGAATCCGACGCTCCCACCGACGTCACCCGCGCCTTCACCGGCCGCCGCGCCCGCGGCATCGTCAACCGCTTCATGCGCGAGCACTCAGGTGCCGCCCCGTCCGCCTATCCCGAGGTCCACCACCTCACCCAGCCCCTGCGCCGCGCCGCCCGCGAGGCCGGCGACGCCGACCGCATCCACCTCTGGGCAGGCCAGGCCCACGCCCGCTCCCGGCCGCTTCCCGCGGCGATCCTCATAAAGGAGCTCGCCGCCGAGGCCCGACGAGCCGGATGGGGGTGACCCCGGACGAACCTCCCGCTGTTCGTGACGGAGGGGTCACCCCCATCCGGCTCCCTCGCTCACATAGACTCCCTCCGCAAATGAGGGGCGGCATCTACGTTCTGAACTTCTACTCGGCGGTCTTCGCCGACCAGCTGAAGAGGGGCCGCAAGACGGCGACGATCCGCCTCGGCGACAAAAGCGCCAAGTACGAGCGCGGCCAGCTGATCTGGATCACGATCGGCTTCCGTCACAGTCCGCGCGAGAAACTGTTCGCCGCGGTCATCGACGACGTCGAGGTGAAGCCGCTGTCGGAGCTCTCGCGCCGCGACATCGAGCACGACAACCCGGAGTTCCGCCGGCTCGACGAGACCCGCCGCTTCCTCGAACAGATCTACAGCCGCCCGGTCGACGACGACGATCTCGTCACGGTCGTCCGCTTCTCGCAGATCGTCGAGCCGCCCCACGCGCACCTCGGCAACGGGGAGACGCCGCACCACAACTAGGTGCGGCACTGAGGTCGGGCCGGCGCTGATGGGGGACGGGCCGCGGTACTCGTTCCTCACCACGTGGCTGCTGCGGTCGCCCCGCGAGCCGGTCTGGGACGCGATCTACGACGAGGCCGCCTGGCCCGAGTGGTGGCGCGGGGTGGAGGTCGCCGAAGAGCTGCGGCCCGGCGATGAACTGGGTCTCGGCACTAAGTCGCGCATGGTCTGGCGCAGTTGGCTGCCATATCGGGTCGAATTCGAGATCACGGCCACGAAGGTCGAGCGCTTCTCGCTGATGGAGGGCCAGGTGGTCGGCGACCTCGAAGGGGTGGGCCGGTGGCGGCTCTACGAACAGGACGGCGTCACCGCGGTCCTCTACGAGTGGGACGTGGCGACGACGAAGCCCTGGATGAACCGGATGGCGCCGCTGCTGCGCCCGGTCTTCGAGTGGAACCACGACTGGGTGATGCGGCGCGGCGGCGAAGGGATCGCCGAGCGCCTCGGCTGCGAGCTGCTGGCCCTCGACTGAGGCACGCGGTGCCGTGGGACGGGTGGCCTGGGACGGCGGCCCGGCCCACCCGGCGGCGCCCGTGCTCCGCCCGATGGCCGCCGCGCCCCGTCCGCCGCAGGCGGCTCGCCCCCGCTCGGCACTCGTCGTCCCAGAGCGCCAAATTTTCACCTGGTCGGCACCCACACGCTGCTATCTTTCCTGCCGTTGGCACTCTGGGCTTGAGAGTGCCAAGCCGGAACGAAGCCGGATTTGGCTTCAGAACGGGGTTTCCGCACTTGACCAGTAAATCCACCTACCGAAGCACGGAGGTTCACGAATGAATCTGAAGCCCCTCGGGGATCGGCTGATCGTGAAGCCGGTCGAGGAGGAGGAGACGACCGCCAGCGGCATCGTCCTTCCCGACACGGCCAAAGAGAAGCCGCAGAAGGGCAAGGTCGTCGCGGTCGGCGACGGCGCTGTCAACGAGGACGGCAGCCGCCGCCCGCTCGACGTCGCGGAGGGGGACGAGGTCCTCTACTCCAAATACGGCGGCACCGAGGTGGTCGTGGAGGGCGAGGACCTGCTCGTGCTCCGCGAGTCGGACGTGCTCGCCAAGGTCGGCTGAGGCCGCCAGGACTTAGACACAAGGAGGACTGAAACAAATGGCTCACAAGGAGCTGAAGTACGCAGAGGACGCGCGTAGCTCCCTGCAATCGGGCGTCGACGCCGTCGCCAACGCGGTCAAGGTCACGCTCGGCCCGAAAGGCCGCTACGTCGTGCTCGACAAAAAATTCGGCGCCCCGACGATCACCAACGACGGTGTGACGATCGCCCGCGAGGTCGAGGTCGAGGACGTCTTCGAGAACCAGGGCGCCCAGCTCGTCCGCGAGGTCGCCACGGCGACCAACGACGTCGCCGGTGACGGAACCACCACCGCCACCCTGCTGGCCCAGACGATCGTCCGTCAGGGTCTGAAAAACGTCGCCGCCGGCGCCAACCCGCTGGCCCTGCGCCGCGGGATCGAGAAGGCCGTCGAGGACGTCGTCGCCAACCTGCGCGACAAGCAGAGCAAAGAGGTCTCCGGCAAAGACCAGATCGCCCGCGTCGCTGCGATCTCGGCCGGTGACGACGACATCGGCAACGTCATCGCCGACGCGATCGAGAAAGTCGGCAAAGACGGCGTGGTGAACGTCGAGGAGGGCCAGACCTTCGGGATGGAGCTCGAGTTCACCGAGGGGATGCAGTTCGACAAAGGCTATATCTCGCCTTACATGGTCACCGACCAGGACCGCATGGAGGCGGTGCTGGAGGACCCCTACATCCTGATCGCGAACCAGAAAATCGGCTCCGTGCGGGACATCCTGCCGGTGCTCGAGCAGGTGATGCAGGGGGGCAAACCGCTCCTGATCGTCGCCGAGGACGTCGAGGGCGAGTGCCTCGCGACCCTGGTCGTGAACAAGCTCCGCGGCACCTTCACCGGTGTGGCCGTCAAAGCCCCGGGCTTCGGCGACCG